>NZ_JAJJOB010000008.1:0-436927 GCF_020907345.1 Arthrobacter sp. zg-Y179
GCACCCGCCCCCCGGGGGGCCCAAAAAAACTGCGGGGGGGCGCCCCCCCCGCCCCCCCCCCCCCGCTTTGGGTTTAACTCAACCGCGTCCGGTGAGTTTCCGCCAGCGGGCAGACAGGCCCCAGCGGGTCACGTTGGCCATTGCCTCAACGACAATGTTTCCGCTCATCTTGGAGTCACCGAGTTCGCGTTCGACGAAGGTGATCGGCACCTCGGTGATCTTCAGGCCCAGGCGTGCCACGCGGAAGGTCATATCCACCTGGAAGCCGTAGCCGACGGACTCGACGGCGCCCAGGTCCAGCTGCTCCAGCGTGCCGCGGCGGAAGGCCCGGTAGCCGGCGGTGATGTCCCGGACGGGGATGCCGAGCATGAACCGCGAGTAGGTGCTGCCGGCGCGGGAGAGCAGCTTGCGGTGGAGCGGCCAGTTGACCACCGATCCCCCGGTGACCCAGCGGGAACCGATGACGAGGTCTGCACCTGCCTTCGAGGCTTCAAGCAGGCGGGGCAGCTCCTCCGGGCGGTGCGAACCGTCAGCATCCATCTCGACCAGAATGTCGTAGCCGCGCTCAAGGCCCCACCGGAAGCCGGCAATGTACGCCGCTCCGAGGCCTTCCTTGCCCTTGCGGTGCAGCACATGCACCTTGGGATCGTTGGCGGCGGCTTCGTCGGCATAGCCGCCGGTGCCGTCCGGGCTGTTATCGTCCGCGATCAGTACATCCGAATCTGGAACTGCGTCCCGCAGCCGCTTCAGTGTGATGGGGAGCGACTCGATCTCGTTGTAAGTGGGGATGATAGTCAGGACACGCACTCAGTAAGCCTTTCAGCGGACGCACGCCGCGTTGTTCGCGGCAGGGACGGGGTTACTCCCCCGGCAGACTATCCAGTATATGGGAGTACGCGGCCCCACGGGTCAGCACGGTGCGGCCCCGGACAGCGCAACCGGGCGGATCCAGCCGTCTTCGGGCCAGTTCCGGCAAACTGCCGGCCCTGTTTTCTACTGACGGTTGAATCCACCCGGTTGTGTAATGCTGGACCCGGTAACCGGCACCCACGGAGCATCCGCCCCGGTGCGCGTAGTACGGGCCATGGCAGCGCGGGCCGGCCGGAGCATCACCCGGACACCGTCTGGAAAGAACTCCAGACGGCACCCCGGGATGCCTCAAAAAGCCGGTCCCGACTACAGTCCTCATAGCCTACGTGCTGTCGAGCCCCTGTCAATAAGGCCCCTGACTAGGCCCTTTACACATCAATGCAGGTCAGACGCGGTGCGGAGGAGGACGGAGCGGGCAGGTAGTTTGCCTGTTCAGGCAAGATCCGGAGCGCGGTAGAGCTCCCGGCCGTTATGGACCGTCTGCAGGCAGCGCGGCTCGTCCCCGTTGTCCAGAGCGGGTAGCAGCGGAGTGCCGGCGCGCGGATCCGTGCTCCATGCGGATACGTTGGCATCCGGCGTCTGGACCATCAGTTCCTGCACTTCCCAGAGCGCGAAGGATGCGGGTGCTCCGGCGGCCAGCTGGCCCCGCATGAAATTGGTCTCCCCGGCTGCCCGCCAGCCCGCCCGGGTATGCCCAATGAACGCTGCCCGTGCGGAGACCCGCTCCTTCGGGTTGGAATGGGATACGGCGGCCCGCACGCCGGACCAGGGGTCCAGCGGGAGGACGGGGGTGTCGGAGCCGAGGGCGACGGGCACACCCGCGGAGAGCAGCGACGCCATCCGGTTCATGCTCTGCCGGCGGTCCCCGAGGCGCTGTTCGTACAGTCCGCCGGGATGCCCCCAGGCCGCATCGAATCCGGGCTGCAGGCTGACGCTGACGCCAAAGCGCAGCAGCTCGGCAATGGCGGCGTCGTCGGTCAGTTCCGCGTGTTCCAGCCGGTGGTGGGCTGCCCGGACGGCCGGTTCCCCGACGGCCTCGGCAGCCAGGCGCAGCCCGGCCAGCGCGGTGTCCATCCCTGCGTCGCCAATGACGTGGAAGCCGCCCTGCAGGCCGGCCTTCGTCATCAGCTCCAGATGCCGCCCTGCCTGTTCCGGCGTCAGGTACATGGTGCCGGTGGTGTCGGGACGGTCGGCGTAGGGCTCACGCAGTGCAGCCGTCCGGGCGCCGAGGGACCCGTCAATGTTCAGGTCGCCGGCGAGACCCAGCAGCCGGCCCTCAAAGAAATCCACCAGTCCGGCTACCTGCGCCTCGGTCTCCACCAGCTGCCCCCAGTACGGGAGGATCTGGGGCAGCGCCTCGTCGCTGAGGGGCCCGTCCAGGCCCAGCAACCGGCGCAGGTCCTCCGGCGGTGCAATGTGCGGTGCGGCCATTTCAGCGACGGCCACCACCCCGCGGGAGGCGGCATGCTTCAGCGCGGCCAGCTGGAACACACCGCGCTGGTCCGGATCGGCGTCGCGCGCTACGGTGCGCGCGGCGTCGTGGGCGGCGCGGACTACGAAGCCGTTGTCCCACCCGTCGTACTCCTGCAGCCGGAGTTCGGCCGCCAGCGTGCCGGAGACGGCCGCACAGTGCACGTCGGAGCGGGAGAGGTACACGGCGCGGTTGCCGGAGGCTGCATCGAGCTCCGCGGCGGTGGGTGCGCGCCGTTCCGGCCAGCGCGATTCGTCCCAGCTGGAACCCAGGATCAGGCCGGTGGTCCCGGCCGCATGGTTCCGGACCTTGTCCAGCAGGTCCTCAAGGGAGGTGCAGCCGCTCAGGTCCAGGGTGACCAGGGACATGCCCAGCTCGGTGGTGTGGACGTGGGAATCCACGAATCCGGGCGCCACCAGCGCTCCGTGCAGGTCCACCACGTCCATCTTGCTGTCCTGGATGGAGGTGGCGGCCTGTTCCGACCCCACCCAGGCGATGGTGTCGCCGTCGACCAGCATTGCGGTGGCAAAGGGATCGCCGGCGCTGTAGACGGAACCGTTGCGGTAGAGCGTCAGGGTGCGGGCGCTCGGGATGGGACTGCCGTTCAAGGACTCACCTGTTTTCTGTAGGGCGATGGAGGGTGGCGGCGGTTCAGTCGCCGACGTTGGAGTAGGCGACGACGCCGCGCCGCACCAGGGAAATGGCGTCCAGGAAGCGGCGGCGCATGCCGGGCGGGAGGTCCGGGACCTTGGCCAGCTGGTCCAGCATGTCGATCACCTGCTTGGCCCAGCGGACAAAGTCCCCCGCAGCCAGCTCGGTGCCGTTCAGGGCCACCTGCAGGTGCTTGCCCTTGACCCACTTGTACATGGGCCAGACCAGGCCCAGTTCCGGTTCGCCGGTCTGCGGCAGCCGGGACGCCTCTTCGAGGTCCGTGAGCTCGGACCACTGGCGGATGACGATGTCCACCGCCGACTCCAGCGAAACGCTGGGCATCTTCGGCCGCAGCCCTCGCTCTTCCCGTTTGGCCTGGTAGACCAGGGCGGAGGCCAGGCAGGCCAGTTCGGCGGCGTCGAGGTCAGTGAAGGCACCCTGTTCCAGCGAGAGGGCCACGAGGAGGTCCTTTTCGCCGTAGATCCGCCGCAGCTTCTGTCCGGCCGGGGTCACGGCGTCGAAGCCGGACTCGTCCGGGGCCACGTAGCCGTACCGGGTAAGCACCTCGCAGACCCGGTCGAAGGTCTTGGCGATGGTGTTGGTCCGGCCCCGGATCTGTCCTACGAGGTTGTCGGTTTCCCGGCGCAGCTTCCACCAGCGCTCGGCCCAGCGGGCGTGGTCTTCCCGCTCGCTGCAGCCGTGGCAGGGATGCGCCCGCATTTTCCGGCGCAGTTCCGCGATCGCTTTTTCCTGCCGCTCCGTGCCCGCCGTGTGCATGGCACTGGTGCGGGCCGACGCCGGCCGGGGCGGACGGTGGTCGTGCAGCGCGTTGCCCAGGGACGAGGCCAGATCACGCCGGTCCTTGGGCGAGCGGGCGTTGAAGGACTTGGGGATGCGGATGTGCGAGACCGGTTCAAGGGCGTCATCGATGTCGGCAGCGCTGATACGCCTGATCTGCTTGTCCTCGGTCAGGATCGCCGGCCGCACCTCGCGGGCGGAGGCGTCCACGTCCAGTACGACGGCGTGGCCGGAGTTCCGGCCGGCGGGAAGGAACACGATGTCCCCGGGGCGCAGGTTCTCCAGTGAGGCTGCCGCATAACTCCGCCGGTTCCGGGCCTTGGTTTTCGAAGCGGTGCTTTCCAGATCCGAGAGCTGCCGGCGCAGGGCCGCGTACTCGTTGAAGTCCCCCAGATGGCAGGTCATCGCCTTTTCGTAGCCGGCAAGTGATTCTTCGCGCGAACGCACCTGCTTCGCCAGGCCCACCACGGACCGGTCCGCCTGGAACTGCGCAAAGGAGGATTCCAGGATCTCGCGGGCCCGTTCCCGGCCGAACTGCGCGATGAGGTTGATGCTCATGTTGTAGGTGGGCCGGAAACTGGAGTTCAGCGGGTACGTGCGCCGCGATGCCAGGCCCGCCACGGCAGCGGGGTCGGTGCCCGGCTGCCACAGGACCACGGCGTGGCCCTCGACGTCGATCCCGCGGCGCCCTGCCCGGCCGGTCAGCTGGGTGTACTCGCCGGCGGTGATGTCCACGTGCGCTTCGCCGTTGAACTTGTCCAGCTTTTCCAGCACCACTGACCGTGCCGGCATGTTGATGCCCAGGGCCAGAGTTTCGGTTGCAAAAACCGCACGGACCAGCCCGGCAGCGAACAGGCGTTCCACCACTTCCTTGAAGGTGGGGAGCATGCCGGCGTGGTGGGCGGCGAAACCGCGCACCAGGCCCTCGCGCCAGGTCCAGAAGCCCAGCACCTCGAGGTCTTCTTCGGGAATGTCCTGGGTGGCTTCGTCCACCACGCGGGCAATCTCGCGGCGCTCGTCTTCATTGGTCAGCCAGAGCCCCGACTCGACGCACTGGCGTACAGCGCCCTCGCAGCCGTTGCGGGAAAAGATGAAGGTAATGGCGGGCAGCAGGCCGTTGCGGTCCAGTTGGGCGATGACCTGCGGCCGCGATGCCCGCTGGATGCGCGTGATCGGCGGCCCGCCGTGGCCGCCGCCGTGGCTGCCCGGCCGCCCGCCGCGGGAGGAGTCACGGCGTCCGCCGCGGGAGGAACCGCGCGGACCGCCCCAGTGGCCGCGCTGGTTGACACGGGACTCGGCCCGGGCCAGTTCCATCAGCTCGGGGTTGACCCGGTAGCGTTCCTTGGCGCCAGGCTGTTCATCGGCTGCCTCGTCGAAGGAAACATCGGATTCGAAGAGGTCGAAGATGTCGCGGCCGACCATCACGTGCTGCCAGAGCGGAACGGGCCGGTGCTCGGAAACCACCACGTCGGTGTCGCCGCGGACGGTGTCCAGCCAGGCGCCGAACTCCTCGGCATTGGACACGGTGGCGCTGAGCGAAACCACCCGGACGTCGGAAGGCAGGTGGATGATGACCTCTTCCCAGACCGCCCCGCGGAACCGGTCCGCCAGGTAATGCACCTCGTCCATGACCACGTAGCCCAGGTCCATGAGGGTGTCCGAGTTGGAGTAGAGCATGTTCCGCAGCACTTCGGTGGTCATCACCACGACGTCGGCGTCCGGGTTGATGCTGGTGTCTCCGGTCAGCAGGCCCACCCGGTCACTGCCGTAGGCCGCTGCCAGCTCAGCGTATTTCTGGTTGCTCAGGGCCTTGATGGGGGTGGTGTAGAAGGCCTTCAGGCCCTTCTGCAGGGCCAGATAGACGGCGAACTCCCCCACCACCGTCTTGCCGGCCCCCGTGGGAGCTGCGACCAGGACGCCGCGTCCGGCTTCGAGGGACCGGCAGGCTTCCGACTGGAAAGCGTCCAGTTCGAAGCCCAGCGACTGCTCGAAGACCCCCAGCTGGGTCTTGGCATGTTCGGAACGTTGTTTTGCGGCAAGGTACCGCTCCGAAGGAGAAGTCATGAACCAAGCCTATGCGCTGTGCCCGCCGCGGTACGCCAATATCATCGGTGGGCGAACGCGCCCGGGGCCTTAGAGCTTGTCGATGGGGGTGGCGGTGTCCGCTTCGGCCTCCACGGCTGCTTCCCGCTCCGCCTGCTTCCGGACCCGGCGCCGGTCATTGAGCAGGCAGATGCCCACGGCCAGGGCGAACAGCAGCAGCAGCGGCGCGGCGAGGTAGAACATGCTCAGCGCGTCCGCGCCGGGGGCGGCCATGGCGGCGAAAAGGCAGATCAGGAACACCGTGATCCGCCAGTATTTGATGATGGTCCGCCCGCTCAGCAGGCCGGCGAGGTTCAGGCCGACCAGGAACACCGGAATCAGGAAGGCGATGCCGAAGGCCAGGAGCAGCCGCAGCACGAAGGCCAGGTAGACCGAAGCCGTAATGACGTTGGACCCGCCTGCGGGTGTGAAGTCGGTAAGCACCCGCACTGCCTGGGGCAGGATCAGCCACGCCAGGACAATACCGCCGATGAACAGCGGAACGGCGGCGGCCAGGAAGCCCAGGGCCGCGCGGCGTTCCTTGCGCTTGAGTCCGGGCGTGATGAACGCCCAGGCCTGATAGAGCCACACCGGGCTGGAGGCCACAAGTCCGACGAATACCGAGACCTGGACCATCTGGTCGAACGGAGTGGCCACGCCTTCGAAGTTGATGGTGGTGAAACGGCCGCCGCTGTTGCCGGCGTCCAGGAGCGGCCGGGTCAGCGCCTCAAAGACGGGCAGGTAGACGAAGAACCCGCCCACGGTCCCCAGGACCACGGCGATGGCGGATTTGAAGAGCCTGTTGCGGAATTCCCGCAGATGCTCCTTGAGGGCCATCCGCCCTTCGGGGTTGGATTTGCGCCCTTTGCTCAGCGCCACGGCTGCTAGCGGCTGGTTGGCGGGTTACCCGCAGAATCCGCGGACCCGCCCGGGGTTCCGGTGGGCGGAGTCTGTCCGGGGAAGAACGTCTGCTCGGACGCCTTCGGCTGCGGTGCGGGCGGCACTACCTTGCCCTCCACCGGATCGGTGGAGGCAGTGTTCGAGGGGCCGTCGTCCTTCATCTGGCGGACTTCGGATTTGAAGATGCGAAGGGACTGCCCCAAGCTCCTTGCCAGCCCCGGAAGCTTCGGAGCGCCGAAGAGCAGAATGGCCAGTACAACAATGACGATGATTTGCCAGCCTTCAAGCCTCATGGCGGTGTCCTTTCGTTGGGAAATATTCTATGTCAGAGTTCCGGGAGATCCCGCCATGCGCGCGGCTGTCCCTTGGCAGTGCGCCGCTCGATCCGGCGCAGGCGCCGGGCCTCCCGGCGGGACGCCTTGCCGGCCTCGTAGGCCTTGCGGGCCTCGTCCGGTTCCGTGAAGATGCCGGCAGGCTCTTCTCGGAGGACGGAGGACGGAACGGTATCCGGAGTGCGTAGGGACAGCTTCGCAGATGCGGCTTCGAATTCCCGGAGAATACCGAGGAACCTTTGGAAGAGCCGGTAGCCGATCAGGGCGTAGAAGGCCGCCGCGCCTGCCGCGAGGGCAAACCAAATGAGTATCCAGGACCACCAAGGCATATCCCCAGCATAGTGGAGACTGCAGGCCCGGCCGGACCGGAGCCTAGGCAGGCGGGTAGTTCCCGGCCGCTTCCTGCAGCCAGGCCAGGGTGGCGGAACGCAGTTCGTCCGGCGCTGCAACCGCGGCAGCTCCGCCCAGCCGGGCAGTGAAAGCAGGAATCCAGCCGGTATCCGCCGTGCGCAGTTCCACCGCCGTCCGTCCGTCCGCCAGCGGGGCCTGCCGTTCGGCGTCGTAGGCCTCGGCCACCCAGAGGGCGGCGGGGTCCAGGATCAGCGTGACCCGGTGGTCCAGGGGGCCCGGCGTGAACAGGCTGGCGGGGAACGCCGCGCCGGGCTCCGGGGCGTGGGTCAGTGCCGGGCCGGTGTCCCGCACGCCGTGGATCCGGTCCACCCGGAAATTCCGCGGCGCTTCCGCGCGGTGGCACCACGCTTCCAGGTACCAGGTGTTGTCCACGGAGAAGAGCCGCCTCGGGTCGACGGTGCGGAGGGTGACTTCGTCGCGGCGCGGGACCAGGTAGCGCAGTTCAAGCTGGCGCGTGCCGCTGATCGCCTGCTGGAGTTCGGCCAGTACGGCGCCGCCGGATGCATCGTCCAGGCGGGCCGCGACGGCGGTGCCGACGCCGCCGGCCTCCCCCGCCGCCTCGGTTAGCTTCTCCAGGGCGCTGGCAACCGCTGCGGAGGAACCGATGCCCGGCAGGGCCGACAATGTGTCCAACCCCACGATCAGGGCCGCGGCCTCATCCATGCCGAAACGGACCGGTTCGGAGAAGTTCTCGGCGTTTTCGATGTAGATCCCGTCGTCGTCGAAACTGACGTCCATCAGCCCGTTGGGGTAATGCCGCGGGCCGCTCACGAACAGCAGGTCCAGGTCCTTGCCCAGCTGTTCCTTGCTGACGCCGAAGGCAGCGGCGGTCTCAGTCATGTCCGCGCCCTGGTTCGCCAGGACATAGGGCACCAGGTCCAGCAGGCGGGTGAGGTGGTCCTGCGCGCCCGACGCCGGACGGCGGGCCGGAGCGGCGGATGCGGCCAGTTCGAACTCGGGCAGCGGCCGGCGCTGGGTTTCCAGGGCGCGCGTGAGGGCGGTACGGACGGCGTCGGCAAATTCGGCCGGTTCGACGGCGACGGCGGCCGCACCGAGGGCGGCGGTGTCCGCGGCCAGCGCATCCAGGTCGCGGACCCGCAGGTGCAGCCGGTCCCGGCCTGCATTTCCGGGTTCGATGGATTCCGCCTGCAGCCGCAGGGCTGCCCCGGCGCCGGGGTCCACCTCCACTGCTGCCGGCCGGGGTGCGTAAACGTCGTCCAGGGAGGCGAGCGAGGTGTCGATATCGAAGTTCGCCGGCACCGTGTAGGTGCCCGGCCGCAGCCGTACCGGCCCCTGCATGCGGGAGAGCCGGAAGATCCGTTCCGCGCCGCGGTCCAGGTCGTAGCCCACCAGGTACCAGTGGCCGAAACGGCTGCCCATGCCCCAGGGCTGGACCTGCCGGACAGACTGCTCCGTGCTGCCGGCCGGCCGGTAGCCGAAGGTTACGGGGGTGCGGGTGGTGGCGGCACGCCAGATCTCGTCGAAATGCGCGTCATTGGTGCGGATGCTGGGCTGCAGGGGGATGGTCGCGGCGTCGTCGGGAAGCACTCCCCTGGCGTGGAGCTTGCGCAGGGCGCGGGCGGCGGCCGAGCCCAGCGATGCCTGGTCCCACATGCGGGCGGCCAGGGTCAGGACGGCGGATTCCCCGGGGGTGAACCGGACGCCCGGGAGCCGGTACGCGTCCTGCCGGATGCGGTAGCGCTGGGTGGTGTTGTCCTCGAACAGGGTCTCTTCGCTGTAGGACTCCACCGGGATGCCCTGCTCACGCAGGAAGGCCTTGTCCCGGTCAAAGAGTTTTTCCCGGGCATCTGCCGTGGAGGCTTCGGAATACAGTTCAATCTCTTCGAACAACTCGTGCTTGGTGAAGCCCCTGCGCGTGGACAGCAGCGCAATGACCAGATTCAGCAGGCGTTCGGTTCTCTTGGCGGACACGGGAGCTAATCTACCTTCCTTCCGGGCCGGGACATGCGAAAGGGCGGAACCGCCGTCACAGGTGACAGCGGTTCCGCCCTTGGCGGGCGGGACGGATCAGCGGACGCCGAGCAGGTCCACTACGAAGATCAGCGACTCACCCGGAGCCACGGCGGAACCGGCGCCCCGGTCCCCGTAGGCCATCGAGGAGGGGATTTCGAGCCGGCGGCGGCCGCCGACCTTCATGCCCAGCAGGCCCTGGTCCCAGCCCTGGATAACCTGGCCAACGCCCACACGGAAGTCCAGGGGTGTGCCCCGGTTCCAGGACGCGTCGAACTCCTCGCCGGTGGAGAAGGCCACGCCCACGTAGTGGGTGGAAACCGTGTCTCCGGCCTGTACTTCCCGGCCGTCGCCTACCACAAGGTCCTCAATGACGAGATCCGTGGGGGCATCGTGGGCCGGGAAATCGATTTCCGGCTTCTCGCGGTCGTATTCACGCTTTCCGAATGACATTGGTGCTCCTTATGTCTGGTGGGTCAGGAGTTAAGGCTACTTGACTTCCTTGATGTCCACGACGAAGACCAGCGGACCCGAGGGGCTGCTGCCGCCGGCGGGATCACCGTAGGCCAGCTCGGACGGCAGGACCAACAGGACCTTGGAGCCGGCCTTCTGCTCGGCCAGGCCGTAGGTCCAGCCCGGAATCACGTTGCCCAGGGGGAACTCGGCAGGCTCGCCGCGCTCGTAGCTGGAGTCGAACATCTCGCCGTCCCGCAGGCTGACGCCCAGGTAATCGGCTACAACGGTCCCGGTGGATTCGAGCACCGGACCGTCGCCTTCTTCAAGGACCTTTACCACCAGGCGCTCGGGTTCCTCGGCGCCTTCCGGGATGGTGATGGACGGGGTGCCGTCTTCGGCGAAGGTAACCTCGGGGAGCTTTCCTTCGGCTTCAAGGGCATCAACGTCTTCGCTGCTCATCAGCAGGGTGCCGTCGGTGTTCCGGGCTGCGGCTTCGTCCGGGGTCAACGTCGGGACCGTGTCCATCGCATCAGTGATCGTGAAGACGAGGAAGTTCGCTTCGGTTCCTGATTCTTCGTTGGCCGGAATGTAATACGCGAAGTCGGAGCCCACGGGAGCGCCCAGCAGTGCGTCATACATCTGCGAATTGCCGGTCTTCAGGCTCTCGTTCACGGCGATGCCTTCGGCGTTCTCGGCGCTGTAGGTCTCCTGGCCGACCGTGCCGTCTTCCGGGTTGACGATCGCAAGGCGGATCATCGCCGTCTGGCCATCGGCTACTTCGTCGCCGTCACCGTCGTTGATCCGGGTCAGGGTGGGCTCCTCGATGCTCAGCGGCTCGTCGATCTCGACGCTCGGGACGGAGGTTTCGTCGTCGCCCCGCTCGATCTTCACGGAGGACAACGGCCCGCTGCTCTTGGCCTCGTCGCCGCCGGAGCAGGCGGTGAGGAACAGCAGGAAGGGCAGGAGGATTGCTAGTACTTTACGCACAGTACTTCTTTCAGTGGTGGACAGTGAGCAGGGCGGCCTTACCGAAGTTGCCGGTACGCCGGGCAGACAGACGCCGCGCGGCCGCAATACGCCCCAGAGTAGCCGGTCCAGCTGGATGAAGCCTAGGTGAGGCGCAGCGGCGGCTCCGGCGGAACGAGGCGAAGAGGAATCAGAGAGTGGAAAGCAGCGCCTCGACCCGTTCATCGACGGACGCGAAAGGATCCTTGCACAGCACCGTCTGCTGGGCCCGGTCATTGAGCTTGAGGTGCACCCAGTCCACCGTAAAGTCGCGGTTGGCGTTCTTGGCTCGCCGGACAAAGTCGCCGCGCAGCTTGGCACGGGTGGTCTGGGGCGGCTGGTCCACGGCTTCCTTGATGTCGCTGTCCTCCACCACGCGGGCCGTTTCCCCGCGGGACTGCAGCAGGTAGAACAGTCCGCGGCGCCGGGATATGTCGTGATAGGTCAGGTCGATCTGGGCCAGGCGCGGGGACGACATCTCGAGTCCGTGCCGCTCAGCCACCCGGCCCACCAGTTTCTTCTTGATGGCCCAGTCGATTTCCGTGTCGATCCCGGAGTGGTCGCCGGATTCGACGGCGTCCAGCGTGCGTGTCCACAGATCAATGATGCGTCCGACATGCCGGTTGTGCTCGCCGTTGGCGGCGACGAAGTCCTGGACCCGCTGCAGGTAGATGCGCTGCAGGTCCAGCGGGGACATGGTGGAACCGTTGGCCAGTTTCAGCGGCTGCCGGCCGGAGAGGTCATGGGAGGTTTCCCGGATGCTGCGGATCGGGTTCTCCAGGCGGAGGTCCCGCATCAGTACGCCGGCCTCGATCATCCGCAGCATCAGGTCAACAGACCCGGCCTTAAGGAGCATGGTGGTCTCGGACATGTTCGAATCTCCGGCGATCACGTGCAGCCGCCGGTAGTGCTCGGCGTCGGCGTGCGGCTCATCCCTGGTGTTGATGATGGGCCGGGAACGTGTCGTCGCAGAAGAGACGCCCTCCCAGATGTGGTCTGCCCGCTGGGAAAACGCGAAGAGGGAGCCGGACTGGGTCTTGAGTACCTTTCCGGCACCAACCAACAGCTGGCGGGTGACCAGGAACGGAATGAGGACGTCCGCCAGCCGGGAGAATTCGAGACGGCGCGGAATGAGGTAGTTTTCGTGGCTGCCGTAGGAGTTGCCGGCGGAATCGGTGTTGTTTTTGAACAGGTAGACGCTGCCGTTGAAGCCTTCCGCCTTCAGCCGGTCCTCCGCTTCCTCCACCAGGTCTTCCAGAATCAGCTCGCCCGCGCGGTCATGGGCCACCAGCTGTGCCAGATCGTCACATTCTGCGGTGGCGTACTCAGGGTGCGAGCCGACGTCGAGGTAGAGGCGTGAGCCGTTGGTCAGGAAAACATTTGATGAGCGGCCCCAGCTGACGACCTTGCGGAAGAGGTAGCGGGCCACTTCCTCGGGGGAAAGGGGACGCGAATCGGGGCCGGAATAGGCGATGCCGAATTCCGTTTCCACTCCATAGATCCTGCGGTCCATCAGTCTCCTTCCGCGCTGGACAGCAAACGGTCCAGCTCAACGGTGTTTATCCTGCGGAACGCCCTGACGGTGCCGCGGGTGGAAAGCGGGTCCCGGTCCAGGACGGCAACCTCCAGCAGGCCGGCACCCAGGGGCTCGGGTGCCTGCCCGTCGCCCGAACCATTGGCTGTGCGCGTGGCGGAAAGCGCCTGGACCGCCGTCCGGATGGCGGAGCCGAAATCCGCGTCCTGGTTCCAGGTCCGGCTGAGGGCCTCGTTGACGATCTCCGCCTGCCCGCCCATAACCGTGTAATTGCTTTCATCCGCGATGGAGCCGTCGAAGTTCAGGCGGTACAGGCGGTCCGTATACGGGTCCTCCCCTACCTCGGCGACGGCCAGCTCCACTTCGAACGGCTTTCCCTCGGTGGTGAAAACCGAACCGAGGCTCTGCGCGTAGACGCTGGCCAGCCCGCGCGCGGAGACGTCGTCGCGGGAATAGGAGTAGCCGCGCACATCCGCGAACCGGATGCCCGCCTGGCGCAGGGACTCGAATTCGTTGTACTTGCCGACGGCGGCGAAACCGATCCGGTCATAGATCTCGCTGAGCTTGTGGAGGGACGGCGAAGGGTTCTCCGCCACCAGGGCAATCCCTTCCCTGCAGGTCAGGACCACCACCGAGCGTCCCCGGGCAATGCCTTTGCGGGCGAAGTCCGCCCGGTCCTTCATCAGCTGTTCGGGCGAGACGTAGAACTGCTGGGTCACGGCTACGCCTCCAGTCCGGCGGCGGAGCGCCTTGCGATGAGCTCACGGGAGAGTTCCTGCAGTTCCCGCTCGGGGATCTCCCGGTTGCCGGCACTGTTGACCACATAAACCACCGGCCACAGACGCCGGACCATGTCAGGGCCGCCGGTGGCCGAGTCGTCGTCGGCCGCGTCGTACAGGGACTCCACGGCCACCCGGACCGCATCCTCCTCGTCCAGGTTCGGCTGCCAGAGTTTTTTCAGGGCGCCGCGGGCGAACACCGAGCCGGAGCCGACGCTGTGGTGCTCGTATTCCTCATACCGGCCTCCGGTGACGTCGTAGGAAAAGAGCCGGCCGGTCCGCCGCTGGGTGTCGAACCCGGCAAAGAGCGGGACGACGGCCAGTCCCTGCAGCGCCAGCGGAAGGTTGGAGCGCACCATGGCCGCGAGCCGGTTGGACTTGCCGTCCAGGCTCATGGGAGTTCCTTCGATTTTCTCGTAGTGCTCCAGTTCCACCTGGAACAGCCGGATCATGTCCAGGGCGAGCCCTGCCGTACCGGCGATCCCCAGCACGGAGTAGTTGTCCGCCGGGAAGACTTTCTTGATGTGCCGGCTGGCGATCATGTTGCCCATCGTGGCCCGCCGGTCCCCTGCCATCAGCACTCCCCCTGCGTAGGTGAGGGAAACGATGGTGGTGGCCTGCGGGGCCAGCTCCCCCGCCGAGCCGTTCGACGCCGGTCCCAGGGATCGGGAGGACGGCAGCAGCTCGGGGCGGTGGAGGGCGAGATGGTCGGTAAAGGAAGAGGACGGGGCTTGATGGATGGAGGCGGCGGGGTCCCGGGGGGCCATCCGTTACTGACCGCCCTTCTGGATGAAGCCGCGGACGAACTCTTCGGCGTTGCTCTCCAGCACGCCGTCAATCTCATCCAGCAGGTCGTCCACGCCTTCAGTCTCGGTGGAAGCTTCCGCTTCGGCTGCGGGGGGCGGGACGGCCTCGGTTTCTTCTTCTTCGACGGGATGCGTTCCGGTGGTTTTGCGGTCCTGGGTTGCCATGATGCCTAGCCCTTTCTTGCCCGGGGGTTGAATCCTAGTCCTATGGTGCCACGGCGGCGTCGGAACCGGTCAGGAGTCTGGCGACAAAATCCTCCGCATCGGCCGATGCGTTGAAAAGTTCCTCGGTCAGGGCCCTGGTGCCGCGCAACGGCTCGCGGGTGGGGATCCGCTGGAGCCGCCGGCGGGAGGGAAGTTCGAAGATGATCGAATCCCAGCTGGCTCCGATCACTTCCTTCGGGAACCGGGTGAGGCAGTTCCCGCGGAAGTAGGCGCGGGTGTCGTCCGGCGGGGAGGTGACGGCACGGGCAATCTCCTGGTCGGTAAGCACCCGTTCCATCTGGCCCCGGGCCGCCAGCCGGTAATACAGGCCCTTCTCCGGGCGCATATCCGAATACTGCAGATCCACCAGGTGCAGCCGGGCGTCTGACCAGGCCAACCCGTCGCGCTCGCGGTAGGCCTGCAGCAGCTTCAGCTTCGCCACCCAGTCCACGGAAGCGGCGGCCTCCAGCGGGTCGCGCTTCAGGGTGCCCAGCAACGCGGACCAGCGGGCCAGGATGTCTTCGGTGTCTGCGTCGGTGGGGCCGCCGGCGCGGGAGTGCGCAGCAGCTGCTTCGAAGTAGATTTCCTGCAGGTCCAGGCCGGTGACCATCCTGCCGTCCGTCAGTTCCACCAGCTGTTCCAGCGACGGGTCGTGGCTGATGGCCTGCAGTGCGCCCACCGGGTCCCGGAGCTCGACGGCGGGGGCGCTGCTGGCTTCGATCATGGACAGGACAAGCGAGGTGGTGCCGATCTTCAGCAGGGCGGATACCTCGCTGAGGTTCGCGTCCCCGATGATGACGTGCAGGCGCCGGTACTTTTCCGCCACCGCGTGCGGCTCGTCCCGGGTGTTGATGATCGGGCGGCGGATGGTGGTTTCCAGTCCCACTTCCGTTTCGAAGAAGTCCGCCCGCTGGCTCAGCTGGAATCCCTGGCGCTGGTTGTTGGTGCCGATGCCCACCCGGCCGGAACCGGCGATGACCTGGCGGGAAACAAAGAACGGCACCAGCCCGCCCACCAGGGCTCCGAAAGGAACGCTGCGCGGAACAAGGTAGTTTTCATGCGACCCGTAGGAGGCGCCCTTGTTGTCGGTGTTGTTCTTGTACAGATTGACCGGTGCGAATCCCGGCATCCTGGCAATATGCCGCATGGCGGACAGCACCACGGCGTCCCCCGCCTTGTCCCACAGCACGGCGTCGCGGGGCCGGGTGACTTCGGGCGAGGAGTACTCCGGGTGGGCGTGGTCCACGTACAGCCGCGCCCCGTTGCCCAGGACCATGTTCATCAGCACCGGGTTGTCCTGCGTCTGTTCCCCGTAGAGGGCGGCGGGACCGCCGCCCTCCATGGCGATCTGTTCGGCGTCCAGCACCGGCGGTTCGTCGGTCAGCTGGGTGGGATCCGCAGCGGCACGCGGCACCGCGAATCCGCGCGCATCGTTCAGCGGTGCCTCGTCGGTGTAGTCCCAGCGGGTGCCCGACAGGTTCCCCGCCCCGGTCCGCAGCGTGGCCGCGTACGCGTTCACGATCTGGCTGGACAGGACGGTGGCGTTGGCGGACGGCAGGGACGGTGCGAGCACGCCGTACTCGGTTTCCGTCCCCATGACACGGCGCACGGTCACAGATACTGTCCCGGGTTGGCCGCCGTTTCGATGGTCCGGCCCGGTTCCTGACCGGCCTTGCCCTGGACGATGGTGCGGATGTAGGTGATCCGCTCGCCCTTCTTCCCCGAGATCCGCGCCCAGTCATCCGGATTGGTGGTGTTGGGCATGTCCTCATGCTCGCGGAATTCGTCCACCACGGCGCGCATCAGGTGTTCGATGCGCAGGCCGCGCTGATGCAGCTGCAGCAGGTCCTTGATGGCGTACTTCTTGGCCCGGTCCACGACGTTCTGGATGACGGCGCCGGAGTTGAAGTCCTTGAAGTAGAGCATCTCGGTGTCGCCGTTGGCGTAGGTGACCTCCAGGTATTCGTTGGCCTTGTCCTCGGCGTACATCTTCTCCACCGTGCGGCGGACCATGTCGTTGACCGTTTCCACCGGATCGTAGCCGTGCTCGGCAAGGTCGTCGCGGTGCAGCGGCAGGTCCGGGGTCAGGTACTTCGCGAAGATCTCCGCCGCGCCTTCGGCATCGGGCCGCTGGATCTTGATCTTCACGTCCAGGCGGCCGGGACGCAGGATGGCCGGATCGATCATGTCCTCCCGGTTGGAGGCACCGATGACAATCACGTTCTCCAGCTTCTCGACGCCGTCGATTTCGCTGAGCAGCTGCGGAACAATGGTGGTTTCGACGTCGGAGGACACTCCGGTGCCGCGGGTGCGGAACAGGGAATCCATTTCGTCGAAGAACACCACCACGGGGCTGCCGTCGGAGGCCTTCTCCCGGGCCCGGCCGAAGATCAGCCGGATGTGGCGTTCGGTCTCCCCCACGTACTTGTCCAGCAGCTCGGGGCCCTTGATATTCAGGAAGTAGCTGCGGGCGCCAAGGGTGCCGGTCTGCTCCATCACCCGTGCCGCGAGGGCGTGGGCCACGGCCTTGGCAATGAGCGTCTTGCCGCAGCCGGGAGGGCCGTAGAGCAGGATGCCCTTGGGCGGCTTCAATCCGTGTTCGCGGTAGAGGTCAGGATGCATGAACGGCAGCTCGACGGCGTCGCGGATCTGTTCGATCTGCGGGCCGAGGCCGCCGATGTCGGCGTAGGAGATGTCCGGAACCTCTTCGAGGACCAGGTTCTCCACTTCGCTGCGCGGGATCTTCTCCAATGCGTAGCCGATGCGGGTGTCCACGGTCAGGGCATCCCCCACCCGGACCTTTTCCCGGCTCAGGGGCCCGTTGAGGCGCACGACCCGCTCGTCGTCGGCACGCCCGATCACCAGTACCCGGTCCGGGTCCAGGAGCTCCTTCACCGTAAACAGTTCCCCGGCGCGTTCGAAGCCGAGGGCGGCAATGACGGTCAGGGATTCGTTCAACAGCACCTCCTGGCCCGGGACGATCTGTCCCAGGTCCAGGAGGGGCGAAACGGCAACCCGGAGTTTGCGGCCGGACTGGATGATGTCCAGGCTTTCCTGTACTGCCGCGATGGTCGTCACGCCGGGTTCGGCTTCGCGGCGCTGGTTCACACCGATGACGGTGCCGAAGCTGAAGGGTGTTGCTCCCTCGTTTTCCAGGGCATCCTTCAACCGGATGATTTCGGCTTTCGCGGTCTCCAGCATGGCCACGAGCCGGGCGTTGTTGTGGGTGAGGGCAGCGAGCTGCCGGTCCAGATTCCGGAGTTTGTCCCGCAGGACATTCAATTGGCGTGCTTCGGTGCCTGCTACAGCCGCTGCGGACACGGGGCGGGATCCCCCGGTCCCGGGTCCAGCGTTTTCGGGTTCAGCCATGATACCGACCGCCTTCACGTAGCTCTGGGTCTGTTCAATGACAGTAACCCAGCGCTGCGGAAGATACACGGGGTCCGGCGTCTTGTGTTTAGCCGGTTACCCCCGTTATGGGGTGTCGGTCTCCTGCTGGAACTTTTCAGCGTTTTCGAGGGCTCCGCGCTGCACGGTGGAACTGGCATCCTTGGCCGCACGGCGCAGTTTGTGGGCGGAGACTTCCCGCTCACCCACCGCCGCGGGAGTCCAGGCGTTGAGGTCCTCTTCGCTGAAGTTGGTCTTCGACGCACGGCGCTTGGCGACCAGGCCGGTGGCGCCCTCTGCGAGCCGGCGTGCGGTGAGCAGGAAACCGGTGTGGGCCACCATGCGGTGGTCCGGGCGTACGGCCAGGCCCTCCAGGTGCCAGCCGCGGACCATGGATTCCCAGCCGTCCGGCTCGGTGAAGCGGCCATCGGCACGGATGGCTTCCGCGGTGCGGGAGAGCTGGGTGACGGTGGCCACGTAGGAGATCCACACGCCGCCCGGGGCGAGCACTGTGGCTACGGCGTCGGTGCATTCCCAAGGCGCGAGCATGTCCAGGACCACGCGGTCCACGCTGCCGGGCGCCTCGGTCTTCACGACTTCGTCCTGGAAATCCCCGAGGGTGATGTCCCAGGCCGGATGCGGTCCGCCGAAGAAGGTCTCCACGTTGCCGCGGGCGATCTGCGCGAATTCCTCGCGCCGTTCAAAGGAGTGCAGGCTGCCGTGGTCACCGACTGCACGCAGCAGCGAGATGCTCAGGGCGCCGGAGCCGACGCCGGCTTCCACCACGCGGGCGCCGGGGTAGATGTCCGCCATGGTGACAATCTGGGCGGCGTCCTTGGGATAGACGACGGCGGCGCCGCGCGGCATGGACAGGACGAAGTCCGAGAGCAGCGGACGCAGGATCTGGTACTGGTGTCCGGCGGTGTTGGACACCACGGACCCTTCAGGCAGTCCGATGACGGTGTCGTGCTGCAGGTAGCCGCGGTGCGTATGGAAGGCGCCGCCCTCGGTGAGGGTGATGGTGTTGCGGCGGCCCTTCTCATCGGTGAGCTGGACCCGTTCCCCGGGCCGGAGCGGTCCCCTGCGGATCTCGGCCCCGTGGGGTGCAGCAGCGGCGGCCTGGTTATCGGCGTTCATGGTATTCCTTTGGTTCTCTTACTGGATTATGGGTGCCGGCGTGCTTGTGCCGGCGGGGCGGTAAAAGCTGGAGGTGTCAGCGCTGCGGCCGGGCGGGTTTCCCGGTGACGGCGGCGACGACTGTGGATTGGCGCAGCAGGCCGGTGACCGTTCCGTCCCGGTCAATGACCGCGTATTCGCTGCCTTGCAGTTTGGCCAGGTACTGCACGAGTTCCTGTCCGGCGGCGGCTTCGGGAACGTAGGCGCCGGCCGCCAGCGGGCGGGCGACGGCGCTCACCGGCACCTGGGCGGCCTGCTCGTCCGGAACCGATGCGAGGGCCCCGCGGTCCACGACGGCTTCCGGCTGGCCGGTTGCGGCAGTGACCACTACGGCGGCGTCCGGATACTCGCGGGCCAGCCGGAGCGCCTCGCCGACGGATGCCCGGCCGGGCAGGGACACCGCCGGTTCCATCAGGGCACCGGCACTGACCTGCGGCAGCCGCAGGCGCACCCGCGCGTTGGAGATGGCAGCGCCTGCCCCCATCCAGAGGAAGCCGCACAGCAGGGCCGCCAACAGGACAAGGCTTAGTGCGGGCGTCTGGCCCCGGAGGTAGGGCGGAATGAAAACGGCAGCCAGGAGCAGGACTGAGATGATGCGTCCGGCCCAGCCGGCTGCAACGGTGCCGCGTTCCTGCGACCCGGTGATCTTCCAGACCGCGCTTTCCACAATGCGTCCGCCGTCCAGCGGCAGCCCCGGCAGGACGTTGAAAACGGCTATCAGCACGTTGGCGGTCACAAAGATGAAGGTGACCAGCTCGGCCACGCTGCCTTCGGGAACCAGTTGCAGGACCCCGAATCCGGCTGCCGCCAGCAGGAAATTGGCTGCCGGGCCGGCCAGGGCAACGAGCAGGGAGCGTCCCGGGGTGGAGCGCAGGTCCCCGAACTGGGTGTGCCCGCCCCACAGCGTGAGGACGATCCTGGAGGTAGGCCAGTGGTAGGCGCGGGCGGTCAAGGCGTGCGCCGCCTCGTGGGCCAGGACCGAGAGCAGCAGCAGGACCGCGTAACCCAGGGCCACGGCAAAGGCACCGGCCCCAAGGGCCGGGAAGGCCTCCCGCACCTGCGGCCCGAACGCCGCCACGATCAGCGCCGCGATGAGGAACCACGAATACGCCAGGGTCACCGGTACTCCGGCAATGCTGCCCAGCGGGATACCTTCCCGGCGTTCCGTTCCAGCGGGCCCGTTGCTGCTCACCTAGCGGACTCCAGGACGGAACCGGGAAGCAGTTCGCGCAGCTGGTCTATTCCGCGGCCCGCCAGGGACTCCCATTCGTGCTCAAAGGCACCCGGCGGCAACGGAACGAAGTTCGGCACCGTCAGGGTCACCAGGCCGGCCGCCTGCGCCGAGGTTGCCCCGGGCAGGGAGTCCTCAACGGCGACCACGCAGGCCTTGTCCAGGTCCGGAACGGAGCCGGCGAGCGTGTCGAAGGCCAGCTGATACGGCTCGGGGTCCGGCTTGCCGTTGCTGACCATGTCACCGGTCACCACGACGTCGAACGTTCCGGCGGGAAGGGCGCGGATGATTTCCCGGGCGAGCACCGGCTCTGACATGGTGACCAGGGCGCAGGGAATATCCGCTGCCTGCAGCTCGGCCAGCAGTTCGCGGGCACCCGGGCGCCAAGGCACCTCGCGGCGGACCTGGGCCGCAACCTGGCCGATGAGCCGGTCGATGATCTCGCGGTTTTCCAAGGGGACACCGGCTCGCTGCAGCATACCCGCGCTGACCTCCAGGGCCTGGCCGACCATTGCCTCGGCCTGGGCATCCGTCCAGGCGACGTTGAAACTTGAGGTCAGTTCCTTTTCGGCAGCGATCCAATACGGCTCGGTATCCACGAGGGTGCCGTCCATATCCCAGAAAACCGCCTGCAGTGCTGCGTCGGCGTGGCTGCGGGAAGAATCTTCTGCGGAAAGGAGGGGCATGTCCTAAGTCTACGGGGCGGCGGAAGCCGGTGTTTCTTTTGCTCTCCGCGAAGCGCCGTTGCCCGGTCCTGACATGCGGGGCGGGCGGGGCTTAGTGTGAAGTGGTGAGCAATACCGAAGGCTTTGAAGCCACAGGCCTCCAGGACTTTTTTGGCGACGGGACGTCCTCCGAACGCGTCACGGTGATGCTGGCCGCGTTCGAAGGCTGGAATGATGCGGGTGAAGCAGCCTCCGATGCCCTGAAATTCCTGAGCCGGCACTGGGACAGCGAAAAAATTGCCAGTATCGACGCGGACGAATACTACGACTTCCAGTTCACCAGACCGTCCCTGAAACGGACGGCTTCCGGCGGGCACCGGATCAAGTGGCCGACGACGCGCATCTCCCGTGCCGAGGTGCCGGACAGCAACCTGGACATCATCTTCGTCACCGGCGTCGAACCGTCCTACAAGTGGCGGGCCTACACCGCCGAGCTCATCGCCCTGGCCAAGGAACTGGATGTGGACTGCATTGTCCTGGCCGGTGCACTGCTCGCCGACGTTCCGCATTCCCGGCCCATCCCGGTCAGCGCTTCCTGCGAGGAACCGGACCTGCAGGAAAGCCTGAGCCTGGAGCCGTCCTCCTACGAGGGGCCGATCGGCATCGTGGGCGTGGTGTCCGAGATGGCCGGCCTGGCGGACATTCCCTCCATCTCGCTCTGGGCAGCCGTACCGCACTATGTGGGGCAGGCGCCCTCGCCCAAGGCGCAGCTGGCGTTGCTCAACCGCATCGAGGAGCTGCTGCAGGCGCCCCTGGACACGCACCTGCTGACCGAAGAGGCCGAAGCCTGGGAACGCGGCGTGGATGAACTCGCCACCGAGGACCCGGAGGTTGCGGCGTACGTCCGCCAGCTGGAAGAGGCCAAGGACACGGCCGATCTCCCCGAAGCCAGCGGCGAATCGATCGCCCGTGAATTCGAGCGGTACCTGAAGCGCCGCCGCCGGGACTGAGCCCCGGCGGCTGGACGTCCCTAGAGCTGGAGTCCGAGCAAGGCGTTCAGCGAGGCGCAGACCAGTTCGGCGCCGGTCTGGCTCCCCTTCGTTTCGCTGCGGACCGCGGCACCGGCCCAGGCATCGACGGCCTGCAACGCGGCCGGAGCATCCAGGTCATCAGCCAGCGCGGCGCGGATCTGCTGCAGGAGCGCGGCGGCGTCGTCATCGTTGCTGAACTGCAGGGCCTTCCGCCACGCGACCAGGCGTTCCTCGGCCCGCCGCAGCTGGTCGGAAGTCCAGAACCAATCGGTGCGGTAGTGGTGGGACAGCAGCACCAGGCGGATGGCTGCCGGCTCCACTCCCTCGGCACGCAGCCGGGAGACCAGGACCAGGTTTCCCAGCGACTTGCTCATTTTCTCGCCGTCGAGCCCCACCATGCCGGCATGGGCGTAGTGCGAGGCCAGAGGGGTGCCCTCGCAGGCAAAGGCGTGTCCGGCACTCATTTCGTGGTGCGGGAAGACCAGGTCCGAGCCGCCGGCCTGCACCGTGAAGGGACGGGGCAGGAAACGCTGGGCGATGACGGAACACTCAATGTGCCAGCCCGGACGTCCGGTGCCGAGCCGGCCGCCGTCCCAGGACGGTTCGCCGGTCCGGGCCATGCGCCACAGCAGCGGGTCCAGGGCGTTCCGCTTGCCGGGGCGCTCCGGGTCTCCCCCGCGCTCCGCGAAGACCGGCAGCATCTGTTCCCGGGTCAGGTGCGAGACCTGTCCCAGCCACCAGGCATCCGGATCGCCTTCGGCCAGGCGGGAAGCGGCGTCGACGTCGAAGTAGAGGTCGCCGTCGGGCTCTTCGCCGTTGCCCGAAACCCGGTAGGCCAGCCCACGGTCCATCAGGTCTTCCACCACCGGCACGATCCACTCCACTGCCTCTACGGCGCCGATGTAGTGGTCCGGGGCCAGGACGTTCAAGGCCTCCATGTCATCACGGAAAAGCTGGGTCTGCTCCTGCGCGAGCTCCCGCCAGTCCGCACCGGTGGCGTTGGCGCGCTCGAGCAGCGGATCATCGACGTCGGTGACGTTCTGCACGTACCGGACGGTGTGCCCGGCGTCGCGCCACTGACGGTTGAGCAGGTCGAACGCCACGTAGGTGGAGGCGTGGCCCATGTGCGTGGCGTCGTACGGAGTGATCCCGCAGACGTACATGCTCGCTTCGCCACCGGGACGCACGGTCACCCTGGCCTGTGCGGCCGTGTCATAGAGCCGGACGTCGTCCGACTTTCCGGGCAGGGAGGGCAGGGAGGAAGATTTCCAGGCAATCACCCTTCCACTCTAACGGGCACGGCTAGGCGGTAAGGACGCCGAAGCCCAGCAGGAGGTAGATGCAGATGCCGAGGAGGATGCGGTACCAGACGAAGAGGCGGTAGCTGCGGGTGGACACGTAACGCAGGAACCAGCCGATGATGACGAAGCCCACAACGAAGGCGACCACCGTAGCGGCGCCGGTCTGCAGGGCGGTGTAGGGCATGGGCTCGTCCAGCGACTTGACCAGCTGGAACAGCCCGCTGCCGAACACTGCGGGAATGGCCAGCAGGAAGGCGTACCGGGCCGCGGCTTCACGGGTGTAGCCCATGAGCAGCCCGGCGGTAATGGTGCCGCCTGACCGGGAAACGCCGGGGATCAGTGCCAGGGCCTGGGCAAAGCCGTACAGGATGCCGTGTCGATAGGTGAGCTGGTCCAGTTTGCGCTGCTGGCGGCCGACCGCGTCAGCCACGGCCAGGATGATGCCGAACACAATCAGCATGGTGGCGACGATCCAGAGGCTGCGGAAGGTGCTTTCGATCTGGTCCTGGAAGAGCAGGCCCAGGACCACGATGGGGATGGTGCCGATGATGATGAGCCAGCCCATGCGGGCATCCGGGTCATTGCGGGGCACCCGGCCGAACAGCGAGCCGAACCAGGACTTGATGATCCGGACAATGTCCTTCCAGAAATACACCGCGACGGCGGTTTCCGTGCCCAGCTGGGTGATGGCGGTAAAGGCCGCGCCCGGGTCCTGCGCTCCGGGCAGCAACTCCCCCACGATGCGCAGGTGTGCGCTGGAGGAGATGGGGAGGAACTCTGTCAGACCCTGGATCAGGCCAAGGAAGATCGCTTCAAACCAATTCACACCTAAGACTCTAATTGACTCCTGCGACGCAGCCGTTCACCCGTGACGGCCGCTACCGGTTGGCTGAGCGTCCCAGCGGGCCGTTGTCCTGGTCTCCGGCGGCAGGTGTTGGATCCTGCGGAATTTCGTCAATCTCGTCCGCGGCGTCGTAGTCGCCGTCGTCCTCATCGTCTTCGTAGATCTCCAACGGCGTCACTTCGCCGTAGGCGTCGTATAGGACTTCCTCATAGACTTCGAAGGCATCGGCGATGGCCAGGTACGCGCTTTCGACCACCGGATCCTTCTCACCGCGTCGTGCGGCCGCGGCCGCGAGGTGCTCCTCGAACGCAGTGACAAGGGACTGGAGCGCGATGCGCGGATCTATGCTCATGACCTAGACGTTATCGGTAAAGTAGGGAAAATTGGAGGGAAATGCGCGAACAAATTCTTGCACCCGATGTCTCCCGCCGGCGCGAAAATTCCCGGGACTACGAGTACCTGGTGGTGTCGGTGGACCCGAACGAATCGCTGCCTGATGCCCGGCGCCGTCTCGTTGAGCACGCAGAGTACGGCAAGTGGGAACTCCACCGCAGCCGCATTTACAGCGGCGGCGGACGGCGGTTCTGGCTGCGCCGCAGAGTCCTGCGCGTCCAGCGGACCACCTAGCTTCGCCCGCCGGGCCCTTACAGCCCCTTATTCCACCGGACCCAGGACCGCGTTGGCCACGCTGCCATGCACTGAATCCTCGCTTGAAGGGTGGAACATGCCGGCGAGGACGTCACGGTAGAGCCGTTCCAGTTCGGAGCCCCGGAAATAGCTGCGGCCACCCGCAACCCGGACGGCGGTCTCCACCACGCCGCGCGCCGTTTCGGTGGTCCGGTACTTCAGGCCGGAAAGCAGCGGGAACCAGTAGCTGCCGTGGTCGGTGCCTTCCTCAAGATCCCGTGCCACTGCTCCGAGCTGCAGATGGACGCCGTCCATCCGCAGCGCGGCGTCGGCGATCTTCCAGCGGGTAGCGGGATCCGCCGACGCCGGAGTGCCCTCGCGCCCGACGCGGCCGGAGGCTGCCTCAACGGCCAGTTCCACGGCGCGGTCCCCGATGCCGGTATAGACGGCGGACAGCAGGGTTTCGAACAAGGCGAAGATTCCGAAGACAAAGGCGTCGCCGTGCGGGCCCACCGGCGTCGTGCGGACCATCCGTGCGGCCGGCACCACTGCGTTGTCCAGGTGCGTGGTGCAGGACTGGCTGGCCCGCATGCCCATGGTGTCCCAGTCATCCGCGATGGTGATGCCCCAGGTACCGCGGTCGGCGAATCCGAAGACCAGCCGGGGCTCCTCCGGGTCCGAGGAGTCCTTCCCGAAGATGCCCAGCCGGGTCCAGGCCGGGGACAGGCTGGTGAAGATCTTGGTACCGGTGAAGGCGTAGCCGCCGTCGCCCGTGGGACGGGCCGCGGTGTGCGAATCGAAGAGCACGGCGGGGTTGCCGGGCTCGGACACTCCAAAGGCAAACAGCTCGCCCGCCGCCGCCTCGCGGAGGACGAAGTCGAGCGAGTTATCTCCCGCCAATGCGAGCAGGTGCGCGACGCCGCACCAGACCAGGTGCATGTTCACAGCCAGTGCCGTCGCCGGAGCGGCGGAAGCCAGGAGCCGCTGGCAGGAGACGACGTCGGGAATCCCCAATCCGGCCCCGCCCTCGTCCTTTGAGGTGAACAGGGCGAGATAGCCTGCGGCGCGCAGGTCCGCCAGGTCCTGGGTGAAGAAACTGTTCGTTTCGTCATAGCCTGCGGCACGGGAGCGCAGGCGCTCCAACAGTTCCGGGGTGAGGATATCGGCGGGGGCCGGCAAGGGGTTCTCCTTCGGGGTGCGGGAAGGGATCAGTAGTCGGTCAGCAGGCGGGAAAGGACCCGGGTGCCGAACTTCAGGGAGTCCACCGGCACCCGTTCATCAACGCCGTGGAACATGCCCGTGAAGTCCAGGTCCGCCGGGAGGCGCAGCGGGGCGAAGCCGTACCCGGTAATGCCCAGCCGGCTGAGGGACTTGTTGTCCGTGCCCCCTGAGAGCGTGTAGGGCAGCACCGGAGCACCGGGATCTTCCGCCTGCAGGGCGGAGATCATCGAGTCGACCAGGTTGCCCTTGAACGGCACTTCGAGGGACACGTCCTGGTGCTCGTAGCTGATGTCGATGCCTTCGCCGGCAAGTTCGCGGATCTTGGCCAGCACCTGTTCCTCCTGCCCGGGCAGGGTCCGGGCATCGATCAGGGCTTCGGCGGTGCCGGGGATGACGTTGTGCTTGTACCCGGCCTTCAACACGGTGGGATTGGAGGTGTTCTGCAGGGTGGCGCCCACGAACCGGGCAACGGTGCCCAGTTCGGCGAGGATCCGGTCCGGGTTCTCCGGGTCGAACTCGACACCGGTCAGTTCGGTGACGCCGTCCAGGAAGGCGCGGGTGGTATCCGTCAGTTCGATGGGCCAGGGGTGGCTGCCGATATTGGCGACGGCGCGGGCCAGCCGGGTGACCGCGTTGTCGGTGTTGATCTGGGAACCGTGCCCGGCACGGCCGTGGGCCACCAGCCGCAGCCAGGAGATGCCCTTTTCCGCTGTCTGCAGCAGATACGTCCGCTTCCCGCCGATGGTGGCCGAGAAGCCGCCCACCTCGGAGATGGCCTCCGTGGCGCCGTCGAACAGTTCCGGGCGGTGTTCCACCGCCCAGCGTGCGCCGTAGTCGCCGCCGGCTTCTTCGTCGGCGAAGAACGCGAAGACGATATCCCGCCGCGGACGAGTTCCGGTGCGGGCCATGGAGCGCATTACGGACAGGATCATGGCGTCCATGTCCTTCATGTCCACGGCCCCGCGGCCCCAGATCAGCCCGTCCCGTTCCTCGCCGCTGAACGGGTCCACCGTCCAGTCCGCTTTCTGGGCCGGAACCACGTCAAGGTGGCCGTGGACCACGAGAGCGGGGAGGGAGGAGTCGGTGCCCGCCATCCGGGTCACTACGGACGCGCGTCCGGGAGCTGACTCGAACAGATCGGCGGACAACCCGGCTTCTTCGATCAGTCCGGCGGTGTACTCGGCAGCGGCACGCTCCCCTGGGCCGGAGTTGTCACCGAAGTTGGAGGTGTCGAAACGGATGAGCTCCTGGCAGATCCGGGCCACCTCGTCTTCGGCGCGGGGCTGCTCGGCACGGAGGTCTGTAGGCATGTGCTTCTCCTTCGATGAACTGTGCAGCCAGCTTAGCCAGAGCAACGGCAGGATGGGCCGCATTTCGCGGCAACGGCAGGCCAACAGGCCTCCGGCTTGGGCCGATTCGTGGTTCACGCCTAAACCGTGTTAGAGTTTTTCCCGTTGCTTCCACAGCTTTTGAACAACTGAAAAGCCTGTGGAGATCACCCAAGCGCGGGTGGCGGAATGGCAGACGCGCTAGCTTGAGGTGCTAGTCCTCTAACGAGGGTGGGGGTTCAAGTCCCCCTCCGCGCACAGCGAAGTCCTCCTGGAATCTACGGATTCCGGGAGGACTTTTTTGTTTGCCGGGAACCGTCCGGTGTGATCTTTGACTCACATCGCCTGCCGCCCTTCGGTACCCTCGCACCATGGACGGCAGCGGAGTCTTTAATCTCCTGCTCGTGGTTTTCTTCATTCTGCTGGGCGGGATCTTCGCCGGCGCGGAGATGGCGCTGGTGTCCCTCCGCGAGAGCCAGATCAGTGCCATCGAGCGATCCGGGAAGCAGGGCCGGCGTACGGCGCTGCTGGCCCGCAACCCCAACCTGTTCCTGTCCGCGATCCAGATCGGTGTGACACTCTCCGGTTTTTTCTCGGCCGCTTACGGTGCTTCGGCACTGGCGCCGGCGGTTGTGCCCCTGCTGCGGCAGTGGGGACTGCCCGAGTCCGCGGCGGAGGCCACCGCGTTCATCCTGCTGACCCTTGCCGTGGCCTACCTGTCCCTGGTGTTCTCCGAGCTGGTGCCCAAGCGGCTGGCCATGCAGAACGCCGTCCTCTATGCGCGGATCCTCTCCCCCGCCCTGAACCTGTTTGCCATGCTGATGCGCCCGGTCATCCGGCTGCTTTCCTTTTCCACGGATACCGTGGTGCGCCTGCTGGGCGGAAATCCGAACGTCAGGACCGTGCCGGTGAGCAGCCAGGAATTATGGGACATGGTGGCGGCGAGTCCGATGCTTGCCGAGGACAGCCGCCGGATTCTCTCAGACGTCTTCGGAGCGGGCACCAGGCTGGTGCAGGAGGTGATGCGGCCCAGGACCGAAGTGGTGTTTGTCCGGGCGGACCTTCCCCTGGAGGAAGCAAGGAACCGGGTGCGGTACCAGCCCTATTCCCGCTACCCGGTCACCGGCGGATCGGTGGATGACATCCTGGGGTTCATCCACGTCCGGGACCTGATGCCGGACCCGGACGTGACCGGTCCGGATGAACGCACCGTCGCCGACATCCTGCGGCCGGTCCTGTTCCTGCCAGGGACAGCAGCGGTCCTTCCGTCCCTGGGCAGGATGCGCCGGGAGAACAGCCACATCGCGATAGTGGCGGACGAGTACGGCGGCACGGACGGCATTGTCACGCTGGAAGACCTGGTGGAGGAACTGGTCGGGGAAATTTACGACGAGTACGACACAGTCAGGGACCCCGAGGACCGTTACCGCAGGGAAAAGGGGCAGCTGGTGGTGGACGGGGCGCTCATCCTGCAGGAGTTCGAGCGGCTCACGGGCCTCGGCCTGCCCGAGGGCCAGTATGAAACGGTGGCCGGATACATCCTGGAGCAGCTGGGCCGGATGGCGCGGCCGGGTGACGCGGTGCAGGCCCCGGAGTGCCGGCTCGAGGTGCTGGGCGTGCGGGGACGGCGGATCGGTGCGGTCCGGGTAATTCCGGCGGCACCCGGATAAACCGTCACCGCACCCCATTGCCTAAAGACGGCGCCACCGCGCAGAATACCGACCAACGCGGCATCCCTGAACGTCCGGAAGGACAGCCATGGCTGACATCAAGGCGGAAACCGTCCAGCCCGAGCTCAAGCGGGTCATGGGCACCAAGTTGTTGCTGCTCTTTATTGTCGGCGACATCCTGGGCACCGGCGTCTATGCCCTCACCGGACAGGTGGCCGGCGAAATCGGCGGTGCCGCCTGGGCGCCGATCCTGCTCGCTTTCGCGGTGGCGACGATTACTGCCTTGTCCTATCTGGAACTGGTGACGAAATATCCGCAGGCCGCCGGTGCAGCCCTGTACACGCATAAGGCCTTCGGCGTGCATTTCCTGACCTTCCTCGTGACCTTCGGGGTGCTGTGCTCCGGCATTACTTCCGCGTCCACGGCGTCGAAGTTCCTTGCCGAGAACTTCATGGTCGGATTTCACCTTGGGTGGGGGCAGACCGGCGTCACCGCGGTCGCTGTGACCTTCATGCTGCTGCTGGCCGTGGTGAACCTGAGGGGTGCCGCGGAAAGCGTGAAGTTCAACATCGTCCTGACGGCCATTGAGCTGACCGGGCTCCTGATCGTGATCGCCATCGGGTTCTGGGCCATGGGCCAGGGCAACGTGGACTTCTCCCGGGTGGTCGTGTTTGAAACCGAAACCGGCAAGAGCGTGTTCCTGGCCCTTACCGGAGCGACCGCCCTGGCCTTCTTCTCCATGGTCGGTTTTGAAGACTCGGTGAACATGGCGGAAGAGACCCGCGACCCGGTCCGGATCTTCCCGAAAGTGATGCTCACCGGGCTGACCATCACGGTTTCGGTCTATCTGCTGGTGTCCATTGCGGCAGTGGCCGTGGTGCCGGTGGGCCAACTCTCCGAGTCCGCCACCCCGTTGCTGGAAGTGGTGCGTGCCGGTGCCCCCAACCTTCCCGTGGACGTTATTTACCCGTTCCTGTCCATCTTTGCCGTGGCCAACACCGCCCTGATCAACATGCTGATGGCCAGCCGGCTGCTTTACGGCATGGCAAAGCAGGATGTCCTGCCCCGCGGGCTGTCGGCGGTCCTGCCCGGACGCCGCACTCCCTGGGCATCCATTGCGTTTACGACGGCGATCGCGGTGGGCCTGATCATTGTGGTCACCAATTTCATGGGCCGGGAAACGGTAACGGCACTCGGCGGGACGACCGCACTGCTGCTGCTGGCCGTCTTCACGGTGGTGAACGTCGCGTGCATCGTCCTGCGCCGGACGCCCATCGACCGGCCGCACTTCCGCTCCCCCGGCATCATGCCCTTCATCGGTGCCGGAACCTGCGCCTTCCTGCTTGGCCCGTGGGCGCAGGATGCCATCGAGTACCGGATTGCCGGGTTGCTGCTGCTGCTCGGACTGGCGCTGTGGGTGCTCACCTGGATCTGGAACCGGGCGGTCAAGGCGCGTAAAACCCGTTTCAGCGACCCCACGCAGCTGAGTTGAACAAGCCAGCGATGGAGCAGGCAGGAAGAAGGAAGCCATGAGCGTCGTCGTCGGATACGTACCCACACCGGAGGGGGAAACAGCGCTGCGGGCCGCCCTCCGCGCGGCCCGGGACCTGGCCACCGGACTCGTGGTGGTCAACGTGGAGAGCACGCGCAAACCGCGGCCGGAACATACCCCGGACTATCTGCAGACGCTGACCGGTGTCCTGCAGGGCAGCGGGGTTTCCCATGTCCTGCTTCACCCCATAGGGGATTTTGATGCCTCGGAGGAAATCCTGAAGGCCGCCCAGGACCACGGAGCGCAGTTGCTGGTGCTGGGGATCCGGCACCGGACGCCGGTGGGGAAGCTTTTCCTTGGCAGCACGTCCCAGCGCGTGCTGCTGGAGGCTGCCTGCCCGGTCCTGGCGGTCAAAGCGGGCCAGGCGTGAGGCCTGTTAGTCCTGCAGCCCGGCCAGTACCGCTTCGATTCCGGTGAACGTCTCCACGAAGGACGTGGACAGGGGCGACAGGCCCAGCCGGATGCCGTCCGGATTACGGTAGTCCGGAATGATCCCCTGCTCCCAGAGTGCGGCGGTCACTGCTTTGAACTTCGGATGGTCGATGGTGATGTGGCTGCCGCGGCGCTCCGGATCGCGCGGCGAGGCCAGCACAACGCCGCGCGGAGCCAGCAGCGTGTCAACGGCGGTGACTGCGTATTCGGTAAGCGCCTGCGATTTCGCGCGGACGGCCTCCATGCCGGCCTCCCGGAGCAGGGCGATCATGTCCTGCATGGCGAGCATGCCCAGGATGGGAGGGGTGCCCGAGACCAGGCGGCGGATGCCCTCGGCCGGAACATAGCCCTGCGCCATGCCGAACGGGTCACTCGAGCCCAGCCAGCCCTGGATGGGCTGGGAGAAGTCCGCCTGATGGCGGGCAGCCACGTACGCCCAGGCCGGTGCACCGGGTCCGCCGTTGAGGTACTTGTAGCTGCAGCCGACGGCGTAGTCAGCGCCCTCGGCATCCAGCTCGGCGGGAACGGCACCCACCGAATGGCACAGGTCCCACAGGACCAGCCCGCCGGCGTCGTGCACAATCCTGTTGATTGCCGCTGAATCGGCGAGGTACCCGGAGCGGTAGGCCACGTGGCTGAACACGGCCAGCGCTGTCTGCGGGCCGACGGAGGCCGCCACGGCTTCGGCGCTCACTCCGCCGGCGTACTCGGCGGACACCCAGCGCAGGGTCAGCCCGCATTCGCGGGCCACGCCTTCGAGGACGTACCGGTCCGTCGGGAAATTGTCGGCATCGAGCAGGATCTCGGTGCGGCCGGGGCGGGCGGCGACGGCGGCCCGTGCCAGCTTGTACAGCAGCACAGTGGTGGAATCCGCCACGATGCACTGCCCGGGGGCGGCACCGAGCGCCACCTCGCCGAGTGCGTCGCCGATCCGGCCGGGCAGCTCGAGCCATTCCTCATCCCAGCCGCGGATCAAGCGCCCGCCCCACTGGCGGGAGACGAAGTCCTGCAGGTTTACGGCGGTGGCACGGAGCGGACGGCCGAGCGAATTTCCGTCCAGATATGCGTGGACTCCCTCCGCCGGCAGGAACCGCTCGCGGTATCCGGCGAGGGGGTCCGCGGCATCGAGTTCCTTGGCGGAAACCAGCAGCCCGGCAGCATCAATCATGAGGGAACTTTAGCACCAGGCGCGCAAAAGCCCGTCCGCTTCCGGCGCTGCCGGAGGCGGACGGGCTCTGGGGCCGGGAGGTCAGGCCCGGGTTGCGGCCAGCGGAGTTACTGACCCGGTGAAGTGGCGGCGCTGCGAACGCGGGTTCCACCCTGTGAAGGTGGAGCCGGCCCAGCCGTCGGGCGTCTGCTCGTCCGAGATGGCCACGGCCACGGTGGCCGGGAGGAACACCGGAGCCTCGAAGTCGATGCTCCACTGGAACGGGCCCTCGTGGGTCTGCACGGTATCCGCGACCACCCGTGAGGCCAGGTACATGCCGTGGGCCAGGGACTGCTTCATGCCCAGCGCCTTCGCCGACAGGCGGCTCAGGTGGATGGGGTTGAAGTCGCCGGAGACCCGGGCGTAGTTGCGTCCGGCGTCGGCACCCAGGCGCCACAGCGCCGTCGGGAGCGGGGGAACGAATTCCGCGCGCACCGCAGACTTGTCCGGGCGGTCGAACTTCGGGAGGAAAACGCCCTTGGCCAGATAGGTCGAACGGCCCAGCCAAACGGTTTCCGTTCCGCCGTCGGCCTCGACGGTGACCTCGGCGACGAGTTCCACCTGGGTTCCGGCACGGTGCCCGGCGAGGTTCTCCGCCCACGCCGTAACCGTCAGCGCTTCACCGTAGTGGATCGGCCGCAGATGCTGCACCTCATTGCGCAGGTGCACCATGCCCAGCAGGGGCAGCGGGAAGTCCTCGCGCGCCATCAGGCTCATGGCCACCGGGAACGCGAAGGTATGCACGTAGCCGGTGGGCAGGTAGTCGCTGGCACTGTGCTGGACCAGGCGCTGGAAATCGGTGAGCCGGGCCAGGTCCACGGACGCCCCGCGGACCACGTGCCGGTCCGCCGTCAGCGTCCCCGCGGCCTTCGACGGTGACAGCCGTGACTTCGCCGCGCTTCCCACCGCACCTGCGTAAAGCCGCCCGAGCGTGGGGATCTCGCTCAGCTGGGTGTCGGTCATGCGCCCACCATGTTCTGACCGCAGACCCGCACTACCTGGCCGTTGACGCCGGCCGCGGAGTCGGAGGCGAGGAAGGAAATGGTTTCGGCCACGTCCACGGGCAGGCCGCCCTGCTGCAGGCTGGAGAGGCGGCGGGCTACCTGCCGGGTCAGCGCGGGAATTGCAGCGGTCATGTCGGTTTCAATAAAGCCCGGAGCGACGGCGTTGATCGAACCGCCGCGCAGTGCCAGCAGCGGGGCGGTGGCGCGGACCATGCCGATGACGCCGCCCTTGGAGGCTGCGTAGTTGGTCTGGCCGCGGTTGCCGGCAATGCCGCTGGTGGAGGCCAGCGAAACGATCCGGCCTTCCGGGCTGAAGCCGCCCGAGGCGAGGAAGGTTTCGTTCATCCGCAGCTGCGAGGCGATGTTGACGGCAATGACCGAGCCCCAGCGGGCTTCGTCCATGTTGGCCAGCAGCTTGTCGCGGGTGATGCCGGCGTTGTGGATCACGATGTCCAGGTGCCCGTAGCGTTCGACGGCGTGGGTGAGGATGCGGTCCGCGGCGTCCTCGCGGGTGATGTCGACCTGGAGCGCGGTGCCGGAGATTTCGTTGGCCACCTTCGCCAGCTGCTCCCCTGCGGCCGGCACGTCCACCACGATCACGGAGGCGCCGTCGCGGTGCAGTACGCGGGCGATGGCCGCACCGATGCCGCGGGCGGCACCGGTGACGACGGCGACCTTGCCGGCGAGAGGCGCGTTCCAGTCCTGCGGAAGCTCACCGGCATCGGAACCGACGGTGATGAACTGACCGCTGACGTAGGCGCTCTTGCCCGAAAGCAGGAACCGCAGTGCGGCCGCCACCGAGGGTGCCGTCGCCTGCACGCCGTTGGCCAGCACGATGCCGTTGGCCGTCGCACCGCCGCGCAGTTCGTGCGCAATGGAACGCAGCGTGCCGTCAACACCCTGGCGGGCCGCTGCGGCCGCCGGGTCCTGGGCTTCAGCGGCGGGCCGGGAAACGGTGACGACCCGTCCGCCGGGAGCCAGATCCCGCAGGGCTGCGCCTGCGGCCAGGGTCGGTTCGCCCAGGTCCGTAGGGGCCGCGGCGTCGTCTAGCACAATCAGGATGGCGCCGAGCTTTTCCTTCGGCGTGGCGTGCCGGCGAACGTCCTGGTCCCAGCCCAGGAGCAGCCGGGAGAGCTCGTTGGCGGCAGTGCTTTTGCCGAGCACAAGCACCGGGCCCGGCACGAGGGGCTTGGACGGGTCGAAGCGGCGCAGGATGGCCGGCCGGGGCAGGCCGAGCTTCTTGGACAGCTCCTTGGTGAAACCGCTGTTCACAAGGTTCAGGTAGGTATCACTCATGATCAGCGGGCCTCGAGGATTGCGACGAGTCCCTGGCCGCCGGCAGCGCAGATGGAGATCAGGCCGCGGCCCGAACCCTTTTCATGCAGCATCTTGGCCAGCGAGGCCACAATTCGTCCACCGGTGGCGGCGAAGGGGTGCCCGGCGGCCAGCGAGGAGCCGTTGACGTTGAGCTTGCTGCGGTCGATGCTGCCCAGCGGCGCATCCAGGCCGAGGCGGGTGCGGCAGAATTCCTCATCCTCCCAGGCAGCCAGGGTGGAGAGGACGGTGCCGGCAAATGCCTCGTGGATTTCGAAGAAGTCGAAGTCGTCGAAGGTCAGGTTGTGGCGGGCCAGCAGACGCGGTACGGCGAAGGCCGGAGCCATCAGCAGCCCGTCCTTGCCGTGCACGAAGTCGACGGCGCCGGCTTCTGCATCCACGATGTTCGCCAGCATCGGCAGGTCGTGTTCGCGGGCGTAGTCCTCGGAGCCCAGCAGCACCACGGAGGCGCCGTCGGTCAGCGGGGTGGAGTTGCCGGCGGTCATGGTGGCTTCGTCGCCAAGGGACTTGCCGAAGGCGGGCTTGAGCTTGGCAAGCTTTTCCATGGTGGTGTCGGGGCGCAGGTTAGCGTCCTTTGCCAGGCCGCGGTACGGGGTCACGAGGTCGTCGAAGAAACCGCGGTCGTAGGCGGCGGCCATGTTGCGGTGGCTGTTGAAGGCCAGCTCGTCCTGCGCCTCGCGGGTGATCTTCCACTGGGCGGTGGTCAGGGCCTGGTGCTCGCCCATGGACAGTCCGGTGCGCGGTTCGCCGGTGGACGGCGCGTTCGGGGACAGGTCCTTGGGGCGGATCTTCGCGACCGCAGCCAGCTTCTGCTTGGTGGTCCGGGCGCGGGAGAGATCCAGCAATGCACGGCGGAGGCCTTCGCTCACGGCGATGGGTGCGTCCGAGGCGGAGTCGACGCCGCCGGCGATGGCGGATTCAAGCTGTCCCAGCTTGATCTTGTTTGCCAGGCTGACCACTGTCTCGAGGCCCGTGGCGCAGGCCTGCTGCACGTCATAGGCGGGGGTTTCCGGCGACAGTGCCGATCCCAGGACCGCTTCGCGGGTCAGGTTGAAGTCGCGGGAGTGCTTGAGGACGGCTCCGCCGGCTACTTCGCCGATCCGCTCGCCCTGCAGGCCGAAGCGGGCAATCAGCCCGTCAAGGGCGGCCGTGAGCATGTCCTGGTTGGAGCTGTACGTGTACTTGCCGCCCGAGCGGGCGAAGGGAATGCGGTTTCCGCCGATCACCACCGCCTTGCGCACCGAAGACCCGGCGCCGTTGTTCGTGGGTGTAGCTCGTGCGGGTTCAGGCTGTGCAGCCATTCGTCGTTCTCCTTGGGAGTCCATGGGGGTGGGTGTGACGCCAGTTACTGTAACCCAGCGTACCTGATACGCTCAGTATCGTGAACAACGCACTTGAAGATCCTTCCGCGCCGTCCGCGGCTGCGGACGGCCGCGCCCTTCGCTGGGAAGCGCACCGGGCCGAGCGCCGTCGTACCCTCATCAAGACGGCGCGCCGGGCCGTCCACACCCTGGGCTGCGCGGCGTCGATGGATGAGATTGCCGCCGCTTCCGGGACATCCAAGTCCGTGTTCTACCGCTACTTCGGGGACAAGGCCGGACTGCAGAAGGCCATGGGCGAAATGGCGGTGGCCCGGATGCAGGAAAAGATCCTGGAAGCAGGCCGCACCGCCCCCTCCGCCAGGTCGGGGCTCCGTGCGATGGTCTCCGCCTACCTGCAGATGGCCGAAACCTCCCCCAACGTCTACCTGTTCGTGACCGGACAGCTGGCCGACGGCGGACCGGGACAGATCGACAGCACCCTCTCCTCCTTCTTCGAAGCCATCACCGCAATGATGGACTCGGCCTTGCGCCACTACCTGGCGGGCCGGGAGGTTCCGCCCGAGGCCAGCGCTACCGCGCAGTACTGGCCCACGGCGGCACTCGGGATGATCCGGGCAGCCGGTGAGCGCTGGATTGCCGCTCCCCCAGGCCCCGGGAAGCCGACCGAAGAACAAATGACCGACCAGCTGACCGCCTGGCTCTTTGACGGCATCGGCTACGACCGGGGGCATCCGCTCCCGACCCCTCCAGCTACTCCCTCCAACCACGAGAAGGAAACGCAATGACGCAAACACTTTCCCCCACCGAACGGCAGCTGCCTGCCAGCGCAGCGATCAACGACAACGACGCCGCCGTCGTGGACGTTGAGGCGCTGGGCCGTGTCCTGCTTGGCAAATGGGCCGACAACCGGCTCGCGGCCCGCAAGATCGCCGGCATGGAAGCCATGCAGACTCCCGCGGGGCTGACGTATACCGAGCACCGTGAGCGGGTCATGGACCAGCTGAAGATCCTGGTGGAGAGCAAGTCCGTCCACGGCGCGTTCCCCAAGTACGTGGGCGGCGAAGACAGCCACGGCGCAAACGTCGCGGGCTTCACGGAACTTGTGGTGGCCGATCCGTCCCTGCAGATCAAGGCCGGCGTCCAGTGGGGTCTCTTCGGTTCCGCCGTGATGCACCTGGGCAACCGGGAGCACCACGAAAAGTGGCTCCCCGGCATCATGAGCCTGGAAATTCCCGGCTGCTTTGCCATGACGGAAACCGGACACGGTTCCGACGTCGCCAGCATCGCCACCACCGCGGAATACGACGCCGCGACCGAAGAGTTCATCATCAACACCCCCTTCCGGGCCGCGTGGAAGGACTACATCGGCAACGGCGCCGTCAACGGCAAGGCTGCAGTCGTCTTCGCCCACCTGATCACCCAGGGCGTGGACCACGGAGTTCATGCCTTCTATGTCGAGCTTCGCGACGACAACGGGTTCCTGCCCGGCATCGGCGGCGAGGATGACGGCATCAAGGGCGGCCTGAACGGCATCGACAACGGCCGGCTGCACTTCTCCAATGTGCGCATCCCCCGGACCAACCTGCTCAACAAGTACGGCGACGTCGCTGCGGACGGCACCTACACGTCCGATATCGAGAGCCCCGGCCGCCGCTTCTTCACCATGATCGGCACCCTGGTGCAGGGCCGCGTTTCGCTCGACGGCGCAGCTGTCAACGCGAGCAAGCTGGCGCTGAAGACGGCCATCCAGTACGGCACCGAGCGTCGCCAGTTCAACGGTGCCTCCGACATCAAGGAAGAGGTGCTGATGGACTACCAGCAGCACCAGCGCCGCCTGCTGCCCCTGCTGGCCACCACGTTCGCTGCAACGTTCGCGCACGAGGAACTGCTGCACAAATTCGACGACGTTTTCTCCGGTGCCCATGACACCGACGAAGACCGCCAGGACCTGGAAACCCTTGCGGCAGGACTGAAGTCCCTGTCCACCTGGCACGCCCTGGACACGCTGCAGGAATGCCGCGAAGCCACCGGCGGCGCCGGGTTCCTGGCCGAGAACCGGTTCACCGCCCTGCGTGCGGACCTGGATATCTACGCCACCTTCGAGGGCGACAACACGGTGCTGCTGCAGCTGGTTGCCAAGCGCCTGCTGGCCGATTACGCCAAGGAATTCGCCGGTGCCGACTTCGGTGTCCTTGCCCGCTATGTCGTGGGACAGGCCACGGACGTGACCCTGCACCGCACCGGCCTTCGCCGGATTGCACAGTCCTTCCGTGACTCCGGGTCGGAGAAGAAATCCGCCATTGCGCTGCGCGATCCGCGCACCCAGCATGACCTGCTGGCGGACCGCGTCGGCACCATGGTGGCGGAGGTTGCCACTGCACTCAAGGAAGCCCGCGGGCTGCCGAAGGACAAGGGTGCGGCCGTGTTCAACGAGAACCAGCACGCCCTGATCCAGGCCGCGCGCGCCCACGCAGAACTGCTCCAGTGGGAAGCCTTCACCCGGGGCCTGGACCGGATGGAGGACGCCGGCACCCGGCAGGTCATGACCTGGGTCCGCGATCTGTTCGGATTGTGCCTGATTGAAAAGAACCTGGGCTGGTACCTCATGAACGGGCGCCTGTCCGCACAGCGCGCCCGCACCCTGAGTCCGTACATCAACCGCCTGCTGGCCAAGATCCGTCCGCACGCCCTGGATCTGGTTGACTCGTTCGGCTACGGCCAGGAACACCTGCGGGCAAAGATTGCCACGGGCGCAGAGAAGGTCCGCCAGGACGAGGCCATGGAGTACCAGCGCCTGCTGCGTGCCAGCGGCGCCGCACCGGTGGACGAAAAGGTCCTGATTGCCCGCCGGAAGGCCGAGCAGAAGAAGTCCCGGAAGTAGGTTTCCTGCGGTCCGGGCAGCCGGGCCGTCCGGGCAGGCCGGGCAGCTGGGCAGGCTGGGCAGCCGGGCAGCTGATAGCCGGGCAGGCCGGGCCGTCCGGGCGGCTGATAGCCAGGCAGTCGAAAGGGCGCCGTCACACGCACTGTGTGGTGGCGCTCTTTCGGCGTTCCGGCCGGGGGCGGGGTTGAGAGTCCGCACGGCGTCCCAGTAGGTGGGGCTGGTGTTCTCTGCCGGGGTCGCTCCAATCACACGTGCACCAAACTGTGGGACCCTGTGCGGCGGGGCGAGTCGCCCGGCCCCGGTCCGGGCACAGCCTCCCACCAGGTGGGGCTGGTGTGCTCTGCCGGGGTCACTCCAATCACACCTGCACCAAACCGTGGGACCCTGTGCGGCGGGGCGAGTCGCGGGGCCTCCATCCGGGCACAGCGTCCCACCAGGTGGGGCCGGTGTTCCCTCCCGGTGTGCAGTCACGGGAGCACCAAACCGTGGGACCCTGTGCGGCGGAGCGAGTCGCCGGGCCCCGATCCGGGCACAGCCTCCCACCAGGTGGGACCGGTGTTCCCTGCCGGGGTCACCCCAACCACACCTGCACCAAACCGTGGGACCCTGTGCGGCGGAGCGAGTCGCCCGGCCCCGGTCCGGACAGCAAAAAGGCGCCGTCGCAGCTGCGACGGCGCCCTTCGGTTGTCAGCTAGGCCAGGACAGAGCGGTACACGGCGAGGGTGGCCTCGGCGATGGACTCCCAGGAGAACTGCTCGGTGGCCCGGGCGCGGCCGGCCTCGCCCATCCGCTGGGCCAGCGCCGGATCGGTGACCACTTCGGTCAGCGCCTCGGCGAAGTCCCGCACGAACTTCTCCGGGTCCAGCGGTGTGCCGGTTCCGTCGGTGACCTGTTCGATGGGCACCAGCAACCCGGTGACGCCGGTATCGATGACTTCGGGGATGCCTCCGGTGGCGCTGGCGACGACGGCGGTGCCGCAGGCCATTGCCTCAAGGTTCACGATGCCCAGCGGTTCGTAGACCGAGGGGCAGGCGAACACGGTGGCGATGGAGAGGATCTTGATCAGCTCGGCGCGCGGCAGCATGCGCTCAATCACCACGACGCCGGTGCGGGTGCGCCGCAGTTCCTCGATCAGCACGGCGGTTTCCGCAGCCAGTTCAGGCGTGTCGGCAGCGCCGAGACACAGCACCAGCTGGACCTCCGGCGGCAGCAGCGCCGCAGCGCGCAACAGGTAGGGCACACCCTTCTGGCGGGTATTGCGGCCTACGAAGACCACGCTGGGGCGGTCCGGATCGATGTCGAAGGCGCGGACGCCGTCGGGGTCGATGTCCGGCTGCCACTGCTGCACATCGATGCCGTTGTGGACTACCCGAACCCGCTCCGGGTCCACGTCCGGGTAGCTGCGCAGGATGTCCTGCCGCATGCCCTCGGAGACCGCGATGATGGCGGCGGCTGCCTCGTAGGCTGTTTTCTCCACCCAGGAGGACACGGCGTATCCCCCGCCGAGCTGCTCGGCCTTCCACGGACGCAGCGGCTCCAGGCTGTGGGCGCTGAGCACGTGCGGAACGCCGTGCAGCAGCGAGCCCAGATGACCGGCCATATTGGCATACCAGGTATGTGAATGGACCAGGTCCGCCCCGGTCAGTCCACCCAGGATTTCAAGGTCCGTCCCGAGGGTCTGCACGGCAGGATTCGCGGACTTCAGTTCCGCCGGCACCGCATAACTTTTTACTTTGGCTCCGTGGAAATCTTCGGGGCGCGGGGCCCCGAAACAATGCACATGGAGATCTACTTCTCCGGCCAGGACCCGGCTGAGCTCGGCAACGTGAACGCCTGCTCCTCCGTAGATTTCCGGCGGGAATTCCTTCGACACAATATCTACTCGCACTAAACCAACGTAGTGCACCGGGCAACCAGTGATCTAGTCTGAAGTCAGTAGACTTATTTTCGGAAGAGGTTCAACACAATGGCGCCAAAGAAGGTCCTGGCAGTAGTTCTCGCAGGCGGCGAGGGTAAACGGCTAATGCCGCTCACAGCAGATCGGGCTAAACCGGCGGTTCCCTTTGCCGGGCGCTACCGCCTCATCGACTTCGCACTTTCAAACCTGGTGAACTCCGGGTACCTGCAGATCGTGGTCCTGACCCAGTACAAATCCCACAGCCTGGATCGGCATATCTCCGAAACCTGGCGGCTTTCCACCCAGCTGCAGAATTACGTAGCCTCCGTGCCCGCACAGCAGCGCGTGGGCAAGAGCTGGTTCCTCGGCAGCGCGAACGCCATCTACCAGTCCATGAACCTGATCGAGGACGCCCAGCCGGACATCGTCGTCGTCATCGGCGCGGACCACGTGTACCGCATGGACTTCTCCCAGATGGTCGAGGCGCATATTGCCTCCGGCGCATCGGTGAGCGTTGCCGCCGTGCGGCAGCCGCTGCACCTCGCTGACCAGTTCGGCGTGATCGAAACCGATTCCGAGAACCCGGAGCGCATCGCTGCGTTTGTGGAAAAGCCGGAGACCACCCCGGGCCTGCCCGATGATCCGGGCAGCTTCCTGGCCTCCATGGGCAACTACGTCTTCAACACCGATGCCCTGGTCTCGGCGCTGCAGTGGGACGAGGAACGCCTGGTCACCAAGCACGACATGGGCGGGGACATCATTCCCTACTTCGTAGAACGCGGAGACGCCGCCGTTTACGACTTCACCCGCAACATCATCCCCGGTGCCACGGGCAGCGACCACCAGTACTGGCGCGACGTCGGCACCCTGGACTCCTACTACGACGCCAACATGGACCTGATCTCGCCCCTGCCGGCGTTCAACCTGTACAACCTGAAGTGGCCCATCTACACGCGGCAGAGCATCTCCCCGCCCGCCAAGTTCGTGCGCAGCGCCTCCGACCAGGCCGGCACCGCCTTCGACTCGATCGTCTCCGACGGCACGGTCATCTCCGGCGGCACTGTAACGGGTTCCGTGCTGGCGCAGGACGTCTACGTGGGCTCCAACGCAGAGGTGACCGACTCGGTGCTGATGGACAAGGTGCATGTGGGTGAAGGTGCGGTCATCCGCCGCGCCATCATCGACAAGAACGTGCGGATCCCCGCCGGAGCCACGGTTGGCGTGGACCGGGAACTGGACCTCAGCCGCGGTTTCACCGTGACCGAATCCGGCCTCACCGTGCTCAGCAAGGGACAGCGCGTCCCCGAGGCCTGAAAAAACAGGTAGGAAACAGGGGCGCCGGGTGTGAGATTCCCCGGCGCCCCTGCCTTCGATACGGGTGCCTGCGGTCTTCTCCGGTATCCTCGGAGGGCGCACACGGTGCGCCTGCACTGTGGATCCTCCGGTGCCGATGAGCGTAAAGGCCCCCATGAGCACCCCTGAACTAAGCCCGGAAGAAATCCAGACAGCCCTGAAGGTCCTGGCTTCCATCCATGTCCTGGATGAAGAAAACCCCGATTACGTCGCGGTCCGGCGGGCCACCGCCAAGATGTTCAAGTCCGTGAAGAAGCACCGGAAGACCGAAAAGCGCTCCGCTATCGCAGAGGCGGACCGCGCCGTCGTCGCCCTCACCGCCACCGGCGCCGTTGACCGGATTGATGATGAAACCCGCGGGGCGCAGCTCACCACCGCTGCGCACGGACCGTCCGCCGGCACGCTGCTCAAGCCGCGCAACTGCTACATCTGCAAGCAGCCTTACACCGTGGTGGATGCCTTCTACCACCAGCTCTGCCCCGAATGCGCGGGCTTCAGCCACACCAAGCGGGACGCCCGTACCGACCTGACCGGCAAGCGGGCACTGCTGACCGGCGGCCGCGCAAAGATCGGGATGTACATCGCCCTGCGGCTGCTGCGCGACGGTGCGCACACCACCATCACCACCCGCTTCCCGAAGGACGCGGCACGCCGTTTCGCCGCGATGGAAGACTCGGCGGACTGGCTGCACCGGCTGCGCATTGTCGGCATCGACCTGCGCGACCCGGCCCAGGTCATCTCGCTGGCCGAATCGGTGGCGGAGGCAGGTCCCCTGGACATCCTGATCAACAACGCCGCCCAGACCGTCCGGCGTTCCTCCAACGCCTACCGGCCGCTGACCGACGCCGAACTGGCGCCGCTGCCGGACGGCCCCATGCCCGAGCTGGTGACCTTCGGGCACACCTACGACGCGCACCCCACGGCGCTGGCCGGGTCAGTCGCCGCGCATCCGGTCCTGGCGGCCGACGCCGTCACAGCCCTGGCGCTCACCGCCGGTTCTTCCTCGCTGGCGCGGATGGAGGCCGGAACGGCGATCGACGCCGGCGGGCTGGTGCCGGACACGGCGCCGATTAACAGCTGGACGCAGGTGGTGGACCAGGTGGACCCGCTGGAGATGCTCGAGGTGCAGCTGTGCAACGTCACGGCGCCGTTCCTGCTGGTCAACCGGCTCCGCCCCGCCATGGCGGCGTCTTCGGCACGGCGGAAGTACATCGTGAACGTCTCGGCCATGGAAGGCCAGTTCTCCCGCCGCTACAAGGGACCCGGGCATCCGCACACCAACATGGCCAAGGCAGCGCTGAACATGCTTACCCGCACCAGTGCCGAGGAAATGCTGGAAACGGACGGGATCCTGATGACGGCCGTGGACACCGGCTGGATCACCGACGAGCGTCCGCACCCCACCAAGGTGCGCCTGGCGGAGGAAGGCTTCCACGCCCCGCTGGACCTGGTCGACGGCGCGGCCCGCGTCTACGACCCGATCGTGATGGGTGAAAACGGCGAAGACCAGTACGGCGTCTTCCTCAAGGACTACAAGCCCTCCCCCTGGTAGGACTTCCGCCCCGTCGTTGTTGGCTCCGGCCGACGACGACGGGCGGACAGCCGCTGCACGGCCTTGCCGATTTCGGAGACCACCAGGACGGTGGCGCCGACGGCGAAGCAGAGGAACCACTGCGCCGATGTCAGCGGCACCGTGTCGAAGATTCCCGCGAAGAAGCTCAGCTGCACCACCAGGATCTGCAGCACCACCACAGCCACGAGGGACACCCAGATGGCGCGGTTGGTGAAGGTCCGCAGGGTGAAGATGCTGCCGGTTTCGGAGCGGACGTTCAACAGGTTGAACACCTGGTAGAACACGAAGGTGGTAAAGGCCATGGTGGTGGCGAAGTTGGTGCTGCCGGCGCTTTCGGGGAACCACCGGGGCGCATTGACCAGGACGGTACACGTGCCCACCGCCATCACGATGCCGAGCATTGTCAGCACGGCAATCCGCCGGCCCGTCAGCAGGGGCTCGGTGGCCGGCCGGGGCGGCCGTTTCATCACCTCCGGATCGGTCCGGTCCACGCCCAGGGCCAGGGCCGGCGGACCGTCCATGATGATGTTCACCCACAGGATCTGCAGTGCGGTGAAGGGCGCCCCTCCTGCGAAGCCGAAGGTTGCCGCTGCAAGGAAAATCAGCACGAAGCCCCAGGCAGTGGTCAGCTGGAACCGGACGAATTTCAGGATGTTGTCGTAGATGCCGCGGCCCTCTTCGACAGCCGCCACAATAGTGGCGAAGTTGTCATCGGTGAGGATCATCTTGGCCGCACCCTTGGACACATCGGTGCCGGTGATGCCCATGGCAATCCCGATATCGGCACGTTTCAGCGCCGGAGCATCATTCACGCCGTCGCCGGTCATGGCCACTATGTAGCCGTCCGCCTGAAGTGCCTCCACGATCCGGATTTTGTGTTCGGGAGAAACCCGGGCCAGCACCCCCAGCTGCGGCGCCTGCCTGCGCAGCTCGTCATCATCCATGGCATCAAGCGCCGTGCCGGCTGCGGCCCTGCCCTCGATCCCGAGGTCCCTGGCAATCGCCGAGGCCGTGATCAGATGGTCCCCGGTGATCATGTGCACGTCGATTCCGGCGGCCCGCGCCCGGGCAATGGCTTCGGCTGCCTCCTGCCGCGGCGGATCCAGGATCCCGACGACGGCGTACAGCACCAGGTTGGCTGCCTCGGCAAACAGTGCATCCGGGCTGGACGGCAGGGGCGCGTCGAGCACCCGGCCGGCTACGGCCATGGTCCGCAGGCCGGCGTTGGCCAGGGACTCCACATCGCGGGAAATGCGTGCGCGTTCCTCGGGGTCCAGCGGGATCAGGCCGTCCGGGGTCTGCAGGAACGCCGTCCGGTCCAGGACGACGCCGGGTGCTCCCTTGACGTTGCAGTGCACGGCGGCCGCGGCGTCGTCGTGGCGGTTGAACGTGGCCATGAACTTGTAGTCGGAGTCGAACGGAACTTCCGCGACGCGCCGGTGGGTGGCCCGGGCGCCGGCGACGTCGATCCCGCCCTTTTCCGCCAGGACCACGAGGGCGCCCTCGGTCGGGTCGCCGGTCAGTCTGCCGTCCTCGACCGAGGCGTCGTTGCACAGCGCCATGGCCATGTACGCCTCCGCGGGCAAGGGGGCGGCCTCCCCGTCGGGGCTGAGGATCTTTCCGTCGGTGGAGTAGCCGTTCCCGGTCACCCGGAACCTGCGGCCCGCGGGCGAGTACAACCGCCGCACCGTCATTTCATTGAGGGTGAGCGTACCGGTCTTGTCCGTGCAGATCTGTGACGTGCTGCCGAGGGTCTCCACGGCTGCCAGCTGCTTGATGATGGCCCCGCGCGCGGCGAGCCGGGAGGCGCCCATGGCGAGGGTGAAGGCAACGACGGCGGTCAGCCCCTCGGGAATGGTGGCCACGGCCAGCGAGACGGCGGTCAGGAACAGGTCTTCCCAGCTGTCCCCGCGCAGCAGCCCCAGCACGAACACGAGGGTGACGACGGCGAAGGCGGTGTAGGTCAGGACCCGCGCGAGCTGGTCGATGCTGCGCTGCAGGGTGGTCTTTTCCTCTCGGGTGCTCCCCAGCAGATGCGCAATGGTGCCGATCTGGGTGTCCATGCCGGTACCAGTCACCAGCAGCACGCCGCGGCCGCGGGTTACATCCGTATCCATGAACAGCAGGTTGACCCGGTCGGCCACCGGCAGCTGCGGATCGGAAAGCGGGGCGGCCGCCTTGTTGGTGGGCTTGGACTCGCCGGTGAGTGCCGCCTCGGCCACCTGCAGGCGCACGGCCTCCAGCAGCCGTCCGTCCGCCGGAACGCTGTCCCCGGCCTCCAGCAGCACGACGTCGCCGGGCACCAGCTCCGTGCGCTCCACCGTCGCCGGGTTGCCGGACCGGAGCGCCCGGCAGCTGTCCACCGACGCGTTGCGCAGGGCTTCCAGGCTGTTCTCGGCCCGTTGCTCCTGCACGTAGTTCAGGGTGGTATTGAGGATGATGACCAGCAGGATTACGACCGGGGTTTCCCACTCGCGGGAGACAACGGCACTGACAACCGCGGCGATGATCAGGACGATGGTCAGCCGGTCCGAGAGCAGCGCCAGGATCTTCCGCCACACCGGTACTTTTTTACCCTCGGCGAGCTGGTTCGGCCCGTAACGGTCCAGCCGGTTCCGGACTTCCCCGGCGTCGAGCCCGGCATCCGGGTTCGTGTCCAGCGCCGAGGCCACCTCTTCCGCGGGGAATAGCCACGGGGACTCCAGGACCTGCTGCTGCATGGAAACGCCTGGGACGCTTCCACTGTTGCCTTGCGAACTCATGGGTGCTTCCCGGTTCCTTGAGGATGGTGCCCCAATGGTAGCAACGCAGGCCGTGGCAGCAGTATGCCACTGCGCCCAGGCCCGCGCCGGAGACACCGAAAGCCGGAGCGCTTTGGATGCGCTTTGGATAACTGACGCGACTGCGGCAGGGTGTAGACGTGCCAGAATCCCCCGCTGCCTCCTCCCCCGCACCGTCCTCCCGATGGAACCGCCTGCGCGGCACTGTCCCCGGACTGCTGACCGCGGCTGCCGCCGTCGGCGCGTCCTTCCTGGTGCATCTGCTCCTGCCCGCGGTACCTGTCCTGACGGCTGCGGTTGTGCTGGGCCTGCTGGCGGCGAATATACCCGGCAGTGCGGCCATGGCCGCCGGTCCCTGGAAACCGGGACTGGCCCTGGCCGCGCGCAAGTTCCTGCGCCTTGGAATTGTGCTGCTGGGGCTGAAGGTTTCGCTGGTCGATATCGCCGGACTCGGGTGGACCGCGCTGCTCCTGATCGTGGCACTGGTGCTGGCGGCCTTCGCGGGTACGTACGTCATCTGCCGGTTGTTCCGCCTTCCGGGCGATGAACCGGTGCTGATCGCCGCCGGCTTCTCCATCTGCGGTGTTTCCGCCATCGGGGCGATGGCCGCAGTCCGCAGGACCCGCACCGAAGAAACGGTGGTGCCGGTCGCCTTGGTAACGCTTTGCGGCACGCTGGCCATTGCGGCGCTGCCGTTGGCCGGGAGGATGCTGGGCCTGCCGGCGGAAGTCTTCGGTTCCTGGGCCGGGGCATCCGTGCACGACGTCGGGCAGGTGGTCGCCACCGCGCAGACCGCCGGTACCGCGGCGCTGGCGGCCGCCGTCGTCGTGAAGCTGGCGCGCGTGGTGCTGCTGGCCCCGATGACCGCAGCCGCCGGGCTGCGGGCCCGGCGCGCTCAGCTTCCGGTGCAAGGCAAACGTCCGCCGCTGGTCCCCTTGTTTGTCCTGGGCTTCCTCGCGCTGATCCTGGTCCGCACCTGGGGCGTGCTGCCCGGGGCGGCGCTGGAAACCGCCGCCGTCCTGCAGGAACTGCTCTTCGCCGCGGCGTTGTTTGCGCTGGGCGCTGGGGTCCGGGTGAGGACGCTCTTTGCGTCCGGTGTCCGTGCGGCGGCAGCGGCGTTGACCTCGTGGGCCCTGATATCCGGCCTGGGCCTAGCCGTGGCGGTGCTGCTGGCCGGATAGTGGGACCGGGGTTCCGCCCGGGTAGCAACCAGTCCCCGCCCACCCAACTCCCCCGCCCACCCAGCAAGGACTCGTGAGCCATGTCCGGAGAAGGCGTTGCGCAACACACCGTCGACGGCGCCCAATGGCGTCATGCCGCGTCGCTGCGAACCCGCTCGCAGCTCGCGGGCTTGCCGGCAGCAGCCGGTCTGGTGCTGTGTGCGTTGATCCTGTGGGCCCTGCTGACCAACGTGGTGGACCCGCACTACGGCTTTTCGCGGTACCATACCGGGTGGGCCCTGCTGGCCGCGGCAGTGGTGCCGGGGCTGATGGCCGGGCTGTACTGGCTGCTGCAGAAAGCGGCGCCGGCGGCTGCGCGGCACCGCGCCTGGACGTACCTGCCGTGGGCAGCGGTGTGGGGACTGCTGCTGTGGATCCAGATGCGGGTGGCCTACGCCGTCCGGCTTCCCCCGGACTGGGACGCGTATGCAATCGCCGATGCCGCCGCCGGGCTGGCAGGCAAAACGATAGACTCCGTACCCCCCTATTTCGAGACCAACCCGAACAACGTGCTCCTGGTGCTGCTGGTCGCGGCGTACTACGAGCTGGCGCTCTCGCTTGGTTATCACGACCTGGGAATGATGACGGCATTCCTGAACGGGTTGGTGCTCTTCGCCGGGACGGTGCTGACCTACTGCGCGGTACGCATGTTGGGTGGCCGGATAGCCGCCGCCGTTTCGCTGGTGCCGACGACCGTTTTCCTGGTCCTCTCCCCGTGGGCGGGAGTGCTGTATTCGGACACCGTGGGTGTGCTGTTCACTGTCCTGATCCTCTGCCTGCTGCTGGCGTCCCGACGCTCGGCGAGACTGACCGTCCGCGTGCCGCTGTGGATCCTTGCGGGCGCGGTGGCCGCAGTGGGCTACGGGATCAAACCCACCGTGCTGATCTGCCTGGTGGCCGCCGGGATCACGGCGGTATGCCTGCTCGCCCGGCGGAAGAACACTCTGGTCCTGCTGCTCGCAGTGGTTATTGCCGGCGGGAGCTTCATCCTCGGCAACCGGCTTATTGCGGCCTTTGAGCAGCAGACCCCGGTCATTGCGTTCGATATCGAAGACAATCCCCATGCGATGAACCTGGGCCATTTCCTGATGGTCGGTGCTGGTTCCACGCAGGGACCCTACGGTCCCTACTACGGCTCGTACAACGAGGATGATTACCAAAGCACGGTTGCCATCACCGGTGAAGAGGAGAAATTCCGGAATGGCCTGCAGGCCTACCAGAACCGGGTGTCCGGCATGGGACCGGGCGGCTACGTTGTCTTCCTCCACCACAAGCTGGCTTGGATCACCGGAGACGGCTCCTTCTTCTCGTGGGGCGAAGGAGTGCTGACCGGGGAGGATTTCCTTTCGTCCCGCCCCGCCGACCGAGGCATCCAGGACCTGTTCGGCAATACCCGTCCGAACTTTCAGTGGATGCTCTCCATCTGGCAGGGAACCTGGTTCGCGGTCCTTGCCCTCGTGGCCGTGCCGTTGTTCCTGCGGACGCCGCGCCTCCTGCGCCCGGAGCTTTCGGCAATGCGGATTGCACTGCTCGGATTGCTCCTGTTCCTTTTGCTTTTCGAGGCGCGTGCCCGGTTCCTTTATCTCTACGCACCGTATTTCATTGTGCTGGCCTCATTGTCCTTCTCCGCGGCGATGGAACGATTGCAGCAGGCAGCGGTACGGGGCCGCGTACGAGGCCGGTTACGGAGACCGCCGCGTCCGGCGGCACCGCCGGCGCCCGCAGAAGTGATTGAATGAACAGGTGCCTAACCAGAACCTGAGCCGTGACGAAGCCGCTCTGCGGTCCCGCCTGCTGTCCGTGACCTCCTACGATGTCCATCTGGACCTGGGCAATGCCCAGGACCAGGACGCCGCAGGCTTCCGGTCCCGAAGCACCATAACCTTCGATTGTTCAGAGCCCGGTGCCGAGACCTTCCTGGACTTCATCCACGGCGGGGTGTCCTCGGTGGTCCTGAACGGTACCGAGCTGGACCTGGCGGACGTTGTGGACTCCTCCCGGATCCGCCTGCCCGGCCTGCAGCGGCAAAACACCGTCACCGTCGACGGCACGGGCCTCTACAGCCGAAGCGGCGAGGGGCTGCACCGCTTCCGCGACCCGGCCGACGGGCAGACCTACCTCTACACGCAGTACGAGCCCGCCGACGCGCGGCGCGTATTTGCCGACTTTGAGCAGCCGGACCTGAAGGCGTCCTTCAGTTTCACGGTGACGGCGCCGAGCGGCTGGGAGGTGGCTTCCAACGGCGTCGAAACGCAGCGGACACCGCTGGATGACGGCGCCCTGAGCCGCTGGGAGTTCGCTCCTACCCAACGCATCTCCACCTACATCACCACGGTCCTCGCCGGGCCGTACCACCGCGCCGACGACGAATGGTCCACCCGGCTCGAGGACGGCACCGACCTGCACGTTCCGCTGGCTGCGTACTGCCGTTCCTCCCTTGCCGAGTACTTCGACGCGGAAAACATCTTCGAGGTCACTAAACGGGGCCTGGACTACTTCCACCGCCTCTTTGCCTTCCCGTATCCCTTTGGGAAATATGATTCCGCCTTTGTCCCCGAGTACAACCTCGGCGCGATGGAGAATCCCGGCCTGGTGACCTTCACGGAGGCATACGTGTTCCGGTCCCGGGCCACGGAGGCGCAGTACGAGGCGCGCGCGAACACCATCCTGCACGAGATGGCGCACATGTGGTTCGGCGACCTGGTGACCATGAAGTGGTGGGACGACCTGTGGCTGAAGGAGTCCTTCGCGGACTACATGGGCGCCCTGGCCGTGGACCGTGCCACCGACTTCACCAACTCCTGGGTGAGCTTCGCGAACCGGCGCAAGGCCTGGGCCTACGTCCAGGACCAGCTGCCCACCACGCACCCCATCGTGGCGGACATCCCCAATCTGGAGGCCGCGAAGCAGAACTTCGACGGCATCACGTATGCCAAGGGTGCCTCGGTGCTCAAGCAGCTGGTGGCCTACGTCGGGTTCGATGCCTTTATCGAGGCCGCCCGGGGGTACTTCCGGGCCCATGCCTTCGGCAACACCACGCTCGCGGACCTCCTCAGCGCCCTGGAAACGGCGTCCGGCAGGGACATGGCGCTGTGGTCCAGCCGCTGGCTCCAGACCGCCGGCGTTCCGGTCCTGGTTCCGGCGACAGAAACCGACGACGCCGGAGCCTATACTTCCGTGGTTATCCGGCAGAATGCTCCGGATCCGGTCAGCGGCGAACAGGTCCCCCGGCCGCACCGGCTCCGCATCGGACTGTACGATTTCGACGACGCCGGAGCCCTGGCCCGCATTGACAGCGTGGAACTGGACGTCACCGGTGCACGGACGGAGGTACCTGAGCTGCTCGGCAGGCAGCGTCCCGCGCTTCTGCTGCTCAATGACGAGGACCTCACCTACGCCAAGATCCGTTTCGACGACGCGTCACTGGGCACGCTGCTGGAGTCCCTGCACCGGCTCACCGATCCCCTGGCCCGGGCCATCACGCTGTCAGCGCTGTGGAACAGCGTCCGTGACGGGGTCCTCAGTGCCAAGGACTATGTACGGCTGGTCCAGCGGGTGGCGCCGCAGGAAAGCGGGGCCGGCGTACTGCAGGTACTGCTGGACAATGCCCTCAGCGCCATCGAGTATTACGCACCGACGCCGCGGCGGGACGGACTGCGCGAGGAATTCTACGCGCACAGTGCCGAGCAGTTGAAGACGGCGGCACCGGGCAGCGACCGGCAGATTATCTGGGCCCGGGCCGCCGCAGCGGCCGGGCGGCGCAGCAGCACCTACAACGGGCTGTTGCGCGGACTGCTGGACGGCAGTGCCGGCGTCGAGGGCCTGGCAGTGGATTCCGATCTTCGCTGGCGCGTGTGGGTTACACTCGCGGCCACCGATTCCGCCACCCGCGCAGAACTGGACGCCGAACTGGAACGGGACACCACGGCGTCGGGACGGGTGGGCCACACCACCGCAGTGGCTGCCTTCCCGGATCCGGAGGTGAAGGCCGCAGCCTGGCAGGCGGCGGTCCATTCCGATCGCCTCTCCAACGAGCTGCTCTCGGCCACGATCACCGGATTCGGCCTGGGCAGCCACGAGTTGCTGGACGGATACGTGGAGGACTACTTCGCCTCCCTCGCCGAGGTCTGGTCCGCGCGCAGCATCGAGCTGGCCTCACGCGTGGTCGGCGGGCTCTACCCCGGGCACCAGGATGCAGCGGCGGGCATGGCGCCGGCCGACCATCCGGTAGTGCAGAAATCGGTCGAATGGCTGGAGCTTCATCCCGACGCGCCGGGCGCGCTGCGGAGGATCATCATTGAGCAGCAGGACCAGCTGCTTCGGTCCCTGCGCGTCCAGGCGGCCGGACTGTAAGCCCGGCGGGCGGCACGCCCCGCCAGGCCCGCAGGCCCCGCCAGGCAGTTGCCGACGCAGCAGGCCCGGCGTCAGGCCAGCTGCGGCTTGGCGACGGTGAGGAGGATGGCCGAGTCTTCCAGGGCCGCGACGGAGTGCCGCGCCTGCGGAACAATCAGCAGGTCTCCCGCGGCGCCGTCCCAGGTGTTGCCCTCCGCAGCAAGGGCAACCCGGCCCTTGAGGACATAGACCGTGGCCTCGCCCGGATTCTCATGCTCGTCCATAACGAACCCGGCCCGGAGGGCAATCACGGTCTGCCGCAGCACGTGCTCGTGTCCGCCGTAGACGGTGGAGGCGCTGCGCCCGCTGGCCGCCTGCCGTGAGGATTCCATGTGTTGGCGGGCGAGGGCGGTCAGCGACTTTTTCTCCATCTCCGCAGTCTAGGCCTACGGGCCGCCGCCGGGGTAGCCGACGGTCCGCAGGCCGGCGGGTTAGGGGACGCGGCTCAGCCATTCCGGGGTGTCGAACTTTTCGGCGACCTTCTGCTCCGCGAGGGCCAGCTCCTCTTCGGAGATCGACGCCTCGACGGCGCCGTAACGCGTGGCGAAGGTGTCCATCATGGTTGCAATGATGTCTTCACGGGAAAGCCCGGTCTGCCGCTTAAGCGGATCCACCCGCTTCTTGGCGCTCGTAGTGCCCTTGTCGGAGAGCTTTTCCTTGCCGATGCGCAGCACCTCCACCATCTTGTCCGCGTCGATGTTGTACGACATGGTGACGTGGTGCAGCATTCCGCCGCTGCTGAAGCGTTTCTGCGCGGCACCGCCGATCTTGCCCTGGTCCGTGGCCATGTCGTTCAGCGGCACGTACCAGGCGGAGATTCCGAGCTTCTTCAGGGATTCCATTACCCAGGCGTCCAGGAAGGGGTAGGAATCCGCGAAGCTCAGCCCGTCCACCAGGGACTGGGGAACGTAAAGGGAGTAGGTGATGGCGTTGCCGTGCTCCATGAACATGGCACCGCCGCCGGTGATGCGCCGGACTACGGTGACGCCGTGCCGTTCCGCCCCCTCAGGATCCACCTCATTCTTCAGGGACTGGAAGCTGCCGATCACCACGGAGGGTGACTCCCATTCCCAGAACCGGAGGGTGGGATTGCGCTTACCCGTGCCCACTTCCTCTGCCAGGACCTCGTCCATGGCTACGTGCATGTGTGTGGAAAGCGGGGTGGGAGGGATGATCTCCCACTGGTGGTCGCCCCAGCCGGTGGCCTTGCCGAGGGCGCGGCGTACGGTGGTGGCCACGGCTTCGGGCGAGAAGCCGAAGAGGACCGTATCCGGGGACAACCGGGAACGGACGGCTGCGGCAATATCGCCGAACGTCGTCTCGGCAGGCAGCCCCTCAAGGGCGGCATTGATATCCCCGAGTGCTTCATCCGGTTCCAGGAAGAAATCGCCGCCAAGGGAAACATCGGCCAGCTTGCCGTCACGGACTTCCAGGTCGACTACAACGAGTTTGCCGCCGGGAACTTTGTATTCCCCGTGCCGGCGTCCAGTGATATCCGTGCTTGCCATCAAGACTCCTTAGCTCCGAACCGCTCTGTCGGGACCGGACGGGCCCCCGTTACAGGGAAAGGCCCGCCGGGCTGATGCCGGCGGACCTTTCTCTAAGTACTGCTGTATTTCCGTGCTGGCTACTTCTTCGCGCCGAAGCCCTTGAAGCGGGCGTTGAAGCGCTCCACGCGGCCGGCGGAGTCCATGATGCGCTGCTTGCCCGTGTAGAACGGGTGCGATGCGGAGGAGATTTCCACCTCGATGAGCGGGTAGGTGTTTCCGTCTTCCCACTCGATCGTCTTGGAGGAGGTGGCGGTGGAGGCCGTCAGGAAAGCGGTGTCGGACGCGAGGTCACGGAAGACAACCGGAGCATACTTGGGGTGGATATCAGACTTCACAGTTTTACCTTCTTTTGGTGCCTGGATTTTGCCAGGCACAGTGTGGTTAAAAGCTTTATCGGCCGTACATTCGGCCAGCAACCCATACTAGCGCATTTCCCTTGCCCGCAGGAAACCCTTCGCCCCTCGGTTCAGGAGAGCGGGCGGGTGCCCCATTGGGCGTTGACGGCGGTGATCTTCGAGGTGATGCCCTGGATCAGGCCGGTGATTTCAATCTGCACGGGCCGGTAAAAATCATCCAGGCAGAGTGAAAAGGAACCGGCCGGAAGCACCGCGGATGAGCCTGCCGGAGGACCGGTTTCCTTTCCGGGCTCCTGCGCCTCCGCCGTGTCGAAGCTCCCGCTGATCTGCGTGCAGGGTTCCCCGTCGAGCACTACCCCGTACCGGACGGCGACCTCTTCCGCCGGTGCGAGCAATGCGGCCACTCTCTCCGGCCGGACGGTCAACTCGGCGGCGTCGGCAAGGATCGCCGCATAGGCCTCTTCAGCCGTTCCTTCCCGGTCCGCGGATATGTCCTGGTTTTCCTTCCGCAGCACCCGCTGCCCCTCGCGGATAGTGATTGAGAGGTCCGCATCCGTGTCCTGCAGGGTCATGGCAAAGTCGGGGCCGGTGGCGAACCGGACGCTGTACGTGCCGGCCGGGAGCCAGCTGGTGTCGGTCCGAAGGGTCTGGACGCCGCCTCCGCCCGCGGCCATGGCTGCGGAGACGCAGGCCCCTGCTTCGGTCCCGGACGCAGGCTCCGGATCCCGGCGAAGGAGCCACTGGCAGGCATCCTGGACCGGCTGCGGCATACCGGCCTGGCTGCCGGTGACACCCACCTGCGTCGGCGGAGCGGTGGTTTCGGGAACGGGCGACGGCGGCCGGGCGGGATCGGCGGTGCGGGACGGCTCTGCAGCAACGGTGCCGGACGGCGCCGCTGAAGCCGATGTTTCCCGTTCCTGCAGTTGGCCGGCGGTGGGGCCGCAGGCCGGAACGGTCAGCAGCAATCCGGCGCACAGCGCCAGGACCTTGCCTGGCCGGGTGCTTGCACGGGATTCCATGGCAGCTCCGCTGGTGTCCTCGAAGGGTGGATGGCTGCGCACAGTCTGGCACCTGAGGGGCTGCGGGGTAAGGGCAGCGGACCGCCCGGCGGCATTAGGGCCGGCACTCCCAGAATGCCACGGCGCTGGCGGCGGCCACATTCAGCGAATCGACGCCCCCGCTCATCGGGATGCGTACGGCCAGGTCGACGCCGGCGAGGGTGGCCTCGGCCAGGCCGTCGCCTTCCGTGCCGAGGACCAGGGCCAGGCGCTCGTCGCGGCGGGCGCTTAGTTCATCCAGGGTCAGGGAATCCTCGCGCAGTGCCAGGGCAGCAGTCACAAACCCGGCTTCACGGAGCTGTTCGAGTTGTCCAGGCCAGTCCGTCAGCCGCACCCACGGAACCTGGAAGACTGCCCCCATGCTCACACGGATGGCCCGGCGGTACAGCGGGTCCGCGCAGCGGGGCGTTACCAGCACGGCGTCCACCTGCAGGGCGGCAGCGGAACGGAAGATTGCTCCGATGTTGGTGTGGTCGACGATGTCTTCCAGCACCGCGATCCTGCGGGCCGTACCCAGCAGGCCGGGCAGGTCCAGGGGCGCAGGGCGTTCCATGGCCGCCAGGGCACCCCGGTGCAGGTGGAACCCGGTGATCTGCTCCAGGACCTCCGGCGTACCTACGTAGGCAGGCACGTCCGGGAACCGGGCCAGGATGTCCGCCAGGTCCGGAAGCCATTTCTCGGCCAGGAAAAAGGACCGCGGGCGGTGTCCGGCGTCGACCGCGCGGCGCAGGACCTTGGAGGATTCGGCAATGTACATGCCCTCCTCCGGTTCCCGCCGTTTCCGGAGGGAGGTGTCCGTGAGGGAGGTGTAGTCGTAGACGCGGGGATCGTCGGCGGACTCTAAGTACTGGAGGTTCACCCGGAAACTGCTCCTAGCCGCGCCGGGCAGTGGCCGAATACCGGCCGCCCTCGCGGCGCAGGTCCAGCGGCAGATCGAACGCGGTGCTCAGGTGTTCTTCGGTGAACACCTCTTCGATGGGACCGGACGCCACCACGCCGCCTTCGCGGAGCAGCAGGGCGTGGGTGAAACCGGTGGGGACTTCTTCCAGGTGGTGGGTGACCAGCACCATGGCGGGTGCTTCCTCGTCCCGGGCCAGTTCGCCGAGCCGGAACAGGAGGTCCTCGCGGCCTGCAAGGTCCAGGCCGGCAGCCGGTTCGTCCAGCAGCAGCAGTTCGGGATCCGTCATCAGGGCGCGGGCGATCTGAACGCGCTTGCGCTCCCCTTCGCTGAGCGAGGAGAAGCGGCGGTTCATGAAGGTGGACATGCCCCACTCGTGCAGGAGGCGGAAGGCGCGCCGTTCGTCGAGCTTTTCGTACTTTTCGCGCCAGCGCCCGGTCATTCCGTAGGATGCCGTGAGCACCACGTTGAGGACTGTTTCGTCCTCGGGGATCTGCCCGGCAAGTGCAGCGGAGGCCAGGCCGATACGCGGGCGGAGTTCAAAGACATCCACCGCCCCGAGGACTTCCTCGAGGATTCCCGCTACGCCGCGGGTAGGGTGCATCCGGCCGCTGGCAATCTGCAGCAGCGTGGTCTTTCCGGCACCGTTGGGGCCCATGATGACCCAGCGTTCCCCCTCCTTGACCTGCCAGTTGACGCCGTCCAACAGGTTTTTGCCGCCGCGGACAACGCTTACGCCGGCAAATTCAAGAACATCACTCATAGCACTAGACATTAGGCTAAAGAAAGGGGCATTGGCGAAACGATGCGCCCCGGCGGCCACGCAGACGCTGCCGGGGATCCCCGTACCGAGCACGTACTTCCCGTTGGACCGAGCAGAACGGAAACCATGCCGAACTCCCCCGAATACAGTGTTGTCAGCTACGGGCGGGACCTGTCCGACGCCTATCTGGGGGCGGTGCAGGGTGCCGTCTGCGGCTTGGGTGCGCGGATCCTGGAACTGGAGAACGCTGCGGGGAACGGTTTCACCGTGTCCAAGCTTTATGTGGGGTACGACGGCGGCCTCCCCCGGCTGCGGCGCGCCGTCGCCGCAGCTGCGGCAGCCGTGCCGGCAGGCCCGGGCGGTGAGCACAGCGCCGTGGTGCCGCCGTCGCTGCTTGAGGATGCCCGGAAGCTGCTGGTGCTGGACGTGGACTCGACCCTGATCAAACAGGAAGTCATTGAACTGCTCGCGGCGCATGCAGGACGGGAAGCGGAGGTGGCAGCGGTGACCGAGGCCGCCATGCGCGGGGAACTGGATTTTGCCGCGAGCCTGCATGCCCGGGTGAAAACGCTTGCCGGACTGCCCGCGTCCGTCATCGACGAAGTGGGTGCCCGGGTTGAACTTTCCGACGGCGCGGAACTGCTGGTGAAGGAGTTCCTTGCGGCCGGACACGGGGTTGCCGTGGTGTCGGGCGGCTTCACCCAGGTGCTTGATCCGCTGGCCGATCGCCTGCGGCTCAGCTTCCGCAGGGCGAACCTGCTGGAGATAAAGGACGGGGTGCTGACCGGCGCGGTGTCCGGGGAAGTCGTGGACCGCGCGGTCAAGGCGCGTTCACTGGCCGAGTGGGCGCGGGCCCTGGAGGTGGCACCCGGCTCCACCATTGCGGTGGGCGACGGCGCCAATGACCTGGACATGCTCGCGGCGGCCGCACTGGGAGTGGCGTTTAACGCCAAACCGGCAGTGCAGGCCGCCGCGGATGCCGTGGTGAACCTGCCCCAACTGGACGTGGTTCAGCACTTCGTGAAGCTTTAGGCTGGCCCGCCTGCCGCTCCGGCGGCCAGGTAGTCCGCACCGCCCACGTATTCGGTGTGTCCGGACGGAACATCGGCCGTGGCCATGCGGGCTACTTCGGCGCCGAACTCCTGCACGGAGTAAAGCCTTCCGGCTTCTTCGCGGCGGGCTTCGATGGCGCCCGGGTTGGCCCGGTCCAGCAGGGTGGCCGTCACGGTGCCTTCGATCATGTCGCCGGAGACCACCACCAAGGTGATGCCCTTCTCTTCCAGCTGCGGGAGCATGCTGCGCAGTGCATCCTCGCCGGCACGCTTGCTGAGTGCGACGGCTTCGTATTCCGGCATGGTCGGCACCGACTTGATGAAGTGCGCCTGGTGGCTGGTGACGAAGACCACCCGCGAACCGGCCGGCATCACTTCAAGGGCAGCAGTGAGCATGTTGACCTGCGCGTCGCGGTTCAGCTTCAGCGCGTAGTTCTCTTCCACGCCGGTTTCCATGCCGCCGGAGGCGTTGAGCACCAGGACGTCGAGCCCGCCGAAGTTTTCCTGCGCAGCGGCCACCAGGGCAGCTGTCCCCTCGGCCGCGGTGAGGTCTGCGCCAACGGCGACTGCGCGGCCGCCGGCTTCCTCAATGGCAGCCACCACCTTGTTGGCACGCGGTGCCTTTTGGCGGTAGTTGACGACGACGCCGGCACCCTCGGCTGCCAGGAACCGGGCCACTTCGGCCCCGATTCCGCGCGATGATCCGGTGACTATCGCTGCTTTGCCCTCCAGCAGACCCATGTGAACTCCTTGTTGTAGAAAGTATCTAAGCGTTCAGCTCTTTGAACCCATCCTGCCAGCCGGCGGACCGGCTGGCAGTTGAGGAAACCTCCAACGATTCACGAGCGCCGCGTTGGGCCGGGCTAGTGCCCCATGCCCAGGCCGCCGTCGACCGGGATGACCGCACCGGAAATGTAGCCTGCCTCGTCACCGGCAATCCAGCGCACCACGTTGGCAACTTCCTCGGGCTCGGCGAACCGGCCGGCGGGGATGGAGGACAGGTAGTTCTTCTGCGTGTCCTCGGGCAGGGCGCGGGTCATGTCGGTGTTGATGAAGCCCGGTGCCACGACGTTGGCCGTGATGTTGCGGGAACCCAGTTCGCGGGTGAGGGAACGGGCAATACCGATCAGTCCGGACTTGGAGGCGGCGTAGTTGATCTGTCCGGGTGAACCGTAGAGCCCGACCACCGAGGAGATCAGGACCACCCGGCCCTTCTTCATCCGGAGCATGCCCTTGGACGCACGCTTGACCACCCGGAAGGCGCCCGTGAGGTTGGTGTCAATCACATCGGAGAAATCGTCTTCACTCATGCGCAGCAGCAGCATGTCCCGGGTAATTCCGGCATTGGCCACGAGGACTTCAACCGGCCCGTGCGCAGCCTCCACCTCGGTAAACGCGGCATCAACCGATGCCATATCCGTCACATCCGCCTTGACGCCCAACATTCCGTCGGGGACCTCGCCGCTGCGGTATGTGATGGCCACGCGGTCACCTGCGGCGAGGAACGACTTGGCGATTGCCAGCCCGATTCCGCGGTTTCCTCCGGTCACCAGGACGCTGCGGCCGGACTCGTTCTCTGTTGTGTTCTGCACGGATGTTCCTTCTTTCAGCCAGCAATTGGGGGTTGTCTCGATCCTACGTGCGCCGGATTCAACTTCTGCAACGCTGCTGCTAGTGAGAGAATGAACGAACCTGTTTGGAGGGTGAGGAAGACTACCGATGGCTACTGATGGCTAGGGACACAAACCGCGGGGAGAGCGTCCCCAGAATCACCGACGCACCCAGCCCGCACACGGACGAAATGCGCGCACGCATGATCAAGTACAGCGTGTCCATGGGCATCCGTGTGGTCTGCCTGTTCCTGATGTTCTTCGTGCACGGCTGGCTGTTGTGGGTGGTGATTGCCGGAGCGGTGGTGCTCCCCTACTTCGCGGTCATCATCGCCAACGGAGGCTCGGATACCCGCCTTATGACCGCCTCGGATGCGATGATTGACAGTCCGCCGGCCACCGCGCTGGACGCTCCGCGGGCGGCGGAAGAACCCGGAGAACGTCCCGAAACCACTGTGTTGTCGGGCGAAATCGTAGACAACGACGACGAAATCCATGACGACGAAGACAAGGCCTGATCCCCCAGCATGAACCTCCTCGATTCCCTCTCCGGCAACCCGGACACAGGCGCCGGCACCCCGGTGTGTTCCCGAAAGGCCTGCCGGCTCAACGCCGACTGGCAGCTGCTGTGGAACAACCCCCGCATCCATACCCCGGAACGCCGGAAGACCTGGCTCGCCTGCGATGAGCACCGGGACTGGCTGGAGGATTACCTGCGAACGCGCGGCCTCTGGAAGGAAACCCTTCCGCTGGACGGCAGCACTGAAGGCGGTACGGCGTAGATGTACCGTTTCCTCCTTTCAGCCCGCTGGCTCGGCTGGTTCGTCCTCGTCTGCGTCCTTGCTGCTGCCTGTGTGGGGCTGGGGCAGTGGCAGATGGACCGCCGCGAAGCCTCCCTGGCCGACACCGACCGGATTGAATCCAATTACGACGCCGCGCCGGTCCCCTATGACGAGGCCAAGGACTACTTCGACGCGTATGACGAAGCAGTCGAATGGCTGCCCGTGACGCTTGAGGGAACGTACGACTCCTCCGAGCAGCGCATCATCCGCAACCGCCCGCTGAAGGGCCGGCCCGGCTACGAGGTCCTGGTGCCGCTGAAGCTTGATGACGGCACCAGCGTGGCGGTCAACCGCGGGTGGCTGCCGATCGGCGACGACGAGGCCGGGCGGCCGGACAGCATCCCTGCCGCCCCCGAGGGACGGGTGAGCGTGGTGGCCCGGATCAAGGCCGCCGAACCCACCCTGACCCGCAGTGCCCCTGAAGGCCAGCTGCCCTCGATCGACCTGGGCGCCTTCGCGGAGCAGCTGGACTATCCGCTGCATCAGGGCTCCTACGGGCTCATGGCCAGCGAGGACCCGGGGGCCGCCGTCGTACCCGAAAGCGCACCGCGGCCCGAGGTGGACGACGGCCTGCACCTCTCGTATGGGCTGCAGTGGTACGGCTTCGCGCTGATGATGTTCATCGGGCTGGGTTACGCGGCGCGGCAGGAAGCCCTGAACCGCTATTACGAGGGCATCGACGATGAGGAAGAGGACGACGACGAAATAATCGCGGCCCACCCGGCTCCGTCCCGGCGTCGTCCGCCGCGCCGCAGGAAGCGCGGACCCACCGGCGAAGAGGAAGAGGACGCGATCCTGGACGCCCAGGGGTTCTAGCTCCGACCGTTCCCCGCACACCCCCACTGACACAAAGGCGGCCCTGCTCCAATCGGAGCAGGGCCGCCTTTCTGTACGGGACGGGTGGGCGGTTAGGCCAGGGTCACCAGGTCGAGGTAGTTCTCGTTCCAGTGGTCCTCGTCGCCGTCCGGCAGGAGTACTACGCGTTCCGGGTTCAAGGCCGCAACGGCGCCCTCATCGTGGCTGACCATCACCACGGCACCGGTGTAGTTGCTCAGGGCGCCCAGGATCTCCGCACGCGACGCGGGGTCCAGGTTGTTGGTGGGTTCGTCCAGCAGCAGGACGTTGGCGGAGGAGGCCACGATGGTGGCCAGGGCCAGACGGGTCTTCTCGCCGCCGGAAAGGACTCCGGCCTTCTTCTCGACGTCGTCGCCGCTGAACATGAAGGAGCCCAGCACGCTGCGGACCTCGGCGTCGTCCATGTCCGGCGCGGAGGAACGCATGTTCTCCAGGACGGTCCGGTCTGTATCGAGGGTCTCGTGCTCCTGGGCGTAGTAGCCCACCTTGAGTCCGTGTCCGGCAATGACCTTGCCGGTGTCCGGCTTGTCGACGCCGGCCAGCATGCGCAGCAGGGTGGTCTTGCCGGCGCCGTTGAGGCCCAGGATGACTACCTTTGAACCGCGGTCAATGGCCAGGTCCACGTCGGTGAAGATTTCCAGGGACCCGTAGCTCTTGCTGAGGCCCTCGGCGGTCATGGGGGTCTTGCCGCACGGGGCAGGATCCGGGAAGCGGAGGGCTGCCACGCGGTCATTGGCGCGGACGGCGTCCAGGCCGCCCATCAGGCGGTCCACGCGCTTGAGCATGCTCTGGGCCGCGGAGGCACCGGACGCGCGGGCCTTCATCTTGTTGGCCTGGGCCAGCAGGATGCCGGCCTTCTTTTCAGTGTTGGCACGTTCGCGCTTGCGGGCACGCTCATCGGTCTCGCGCTGGACCTTGTAGCGCTTCCAGTCCATGTTGTAGATGTCGATGGTGGCGCGGTTGGCGTCCAGGCTGAAGACCTTGTTGACGGTCGCTTCGAGCAGCTCGGTATCGTGGCTGATCACGATCAGGCCGCCGGTGTGGTTCTTCAGGAACTCCCGCAGCCAGGCGATGGAGTCGGCGTCGAGGTGGTTGGTGGGCTCATCGAGGAGCATCGTCTCGGCGTCGGAATACAGGATGCGGGCAAGTTCCACGCGGCGGCGCTGGCCGCCGGAGAGAGTCTTCAGGGGCTGGTTCAGCAACCGGTCCGGCAGGGCCAGGTTGGAGCAGATGGTGGCCGCTTCGGATTCGGCAGCGTACCCGCCGGCGGAGAGGAACTCGGATTCCAGCCGGTCATAGCGGTTCATGGCCTTCTGCGAGATCTTCGGATCTTCGCTGGCCATCTCGTCCTGGCACTTCTTCAGCTGCGCGGAAACCTTGTCCAGGCCGCGGGCGGAGAGGATCCGGTCCCGTCCCAGCTGGTCCATGTCCGGGGTGCGCGGATCCTGGGGCAGGTAGCCGATGTCGCCGACTCGCTTGACGGTGCCGGCGGCCGGGAGGGCTTCGCCGGCGAGGACCTTGGTGAGGGTGGTTTTGCCGGCGCCGTTGCGGCCGACCAGCCCGATTTTGTCTCCCTTGTCAACACGGAATGAAACCGCTTCCATGAGCAGCCGTGCGCCTGCACGCAGCTCGAGACCAGATACGGAAATCACTCAGTGGACCTTTCGAAGGTTTTTGTATTGCAGATACGCTGCGCGGTGCGCGGGCCTTGAACGGTGGGATTCCACCGAGGCGGGAAGGGTCACATTGACCGGTCATGAAGGCCTGGTTGGCCGTAACAGCCTTTCCAGTCTAGCCGCCCATGCCCATTTGTAGAAAACCTCCAATGGAATCCCGCTCCGGCGCAGCTAATGTTCGAAACGCAATCCGGACCGTTTTTCTTCCCCTACAAGGAAAAGTGCAGCGATGAACAACACATCGGCCGACGCGCCGCGCCCCCTCCCCGGCACGGGCACCGGCTCCGGTACCGGCCCCAGTACCGGCCCCCGCGGTTCCCACGCCTCCCCCGGTTCTCCGGGCACGCCGCCGCGCTCCCGGTGGACCTCCGCGGACCTGTCCCTGATTGCCGTCTTCGCCGCCCTTACCGCCGTGTTCTCCATCCTTCCCGGCGTTCCGCTCGGGGCCGGTGTGCCGATTACCCTGCAGACACTGGCGGTCATGCTTACGGGGATGCTGCTTGGCCCCGGACGCGGAGCCGCGGCTGTGGGCCTCTTCCTGGCAGCGGGCCTGGCCGGCCTGCCGGTCTTCAGCGGTTTCCGCGGCGGCCTGGGTGTCCTGGCCGGGCCGTCGGCAGGGTATCTGCTGTCCTTCCCGGTGGCGGCTGCCGTCGTCGGCCTGCTTTCCGGACTGGTGCTGCGCCGCGCCCGCCGGGGGCGGACTGTCCTCCTGTTTGCCGCGGGACTGGCCACAAGCTTCGCCGTGGTGCATCCGGCCGGCATCGCGGGACTGATGCTTAACGGGCATCTGTCCTTCCCCGCTGCGCTGGCAGCGGACATGGCGTTCTGGCCCGGTGATGTGCTCAAGAACCTGCTTGCCGCTGCCGTGGCCGTCAGTGTCTTCAAGGCCTTTCCGCGAATGGCTGTTCGGGACCGCGGTGGCCGCTGATGTCCTGCATCCTGCTGCAGGACGTTTCCGTGGTTCCTCCCAGGGTGGCCGGGGAATCCGCGGAACCGATCCTGCACCCGCTGTCCCTGAGGCTTGACACGCCCCGCACCGCCGTCGTCGGCGCCAACGGTTCGGGCAAGTCCACCCTGTTGAAGCTGCTGAACGGTCTGGTGCTGCCGGACACCGGCACGGTCAGCGTGGACGGCCTGGACACTGCCCGGCACGGAGCGGACGTGCGGCGGCGGGTCGGATTTGTTTTCACCGATCCCCTCTCACAGCTCGTGATGCCCACCGGGCGGGACGACGTCGAACTGTCCCTGCGTGCCTCGATCCGGAACCGGTCCCAGCGGCGCGCCGCGGCAGAAGCTCGACTGGAGGCGCTGGGGCTGCTGGAACTGGCGGACCGAAGCATCTATGACCTTTCCGGCGGTGAACGCCAGTTGATGGCCCTGGCATCGGTGCTGGCAGTTGAGCCCGCCGTGCTGGTGGCAGATGAGCCCAGCACGCTGCTGGACCTGAGGAACACTGCCCGGCTGCGGGAAATCTTTGTCTCCCTGCCGCAGCAGGTTGTCTACACCACCCATGACCTGGACTTCGCCGCCGACGCGGACCGGGTGCTGGTGATGGACGCCGGGCGGGTGGTGTTCGACGGCGGCCCGCGCGAAGGTATTGCGGCGTACCGGGCGCTGGCGCTGGGAGTGGGATGAAGCGTTCCACTGGCTCTAATGACCTGCTGGGCGCCTACCGCCCGGGCACCTCTGGGGTGCATGCGGCACCGCTGTCAGTGAAGGCAGGCGTCCTGGTTGTACTGTCCGTGGCCGTGTTGGTGCTGCGCTCCCCTGTGGTGCTGGCGGTTGCCGCAGTCCTGGTGCTGGCGGCCTATGCCGGCGCCCGGCTGTTCCGGGAGGTCTGGGTGCCGCTGAAGCTGATGTGGCCGGTCCTGGTGCTGCTGGGCGTTTTCCAGTGGTGGGCGTCCGGCGTGTTGGCGGCGCTGCTGGTGACCGGCAGCATTGCGGTCTGCGTAGTGGCGGCCCGGCTGCTGACGCTGACCACTGCACCGCAGGTGCTGCTGGACGGGCTGGTGTCGCTGGCTCGCCCGCTGCAACCGTTCGGTGCGGACCCGGAACGTTTCGGGCTGACCCTGGCGCTGATGCTGCGCAGCATTCCGTTCCTGCTCGGGTCGGCACGGGACGTCCGCGAATCTGCCATGGCCCGGGGCCTGGAGCGCAATCCCCGTGCGCTGACCGTCCCGGTGGTGATCCGTGCGGTTGCCTATGCCCGGCAGACCGGCGATGCGCTGGCCGCACGGGGTATCGGTGAAGGCTCCTCCGACGCGAAAGTTGCCAAAGGCAACCGATAACCTGAGGGCATGAGTTTCAATAGCAACGCGCGTCTGGATTCCTCCCGGGTCAGTGACCGGCGCGGCAAGGGTAAGGGCATTGCTGTGGGCGGCGGACTGGGCGGCGGGCTGCTGCTGATCCTGTCCCTGTTCTTCGGATCGGACGTTATTGACGGGCTCGGTCTGAGCGACGGCTCCGGCGTAGCTGCCGGCGAAGCGCAGTCAGAGAGCATCGACACTTGCTTGAACGGCGAAGACGCCAACGAACGGCTGGACTGCCGCATTCTGGGCACTGCCGAAAGCCTGGACAGCTTCTGGGCACCGTATCTGGACGGTTACGGCCTGACCTACACGGAGCCCGGCGTGGTGCTCTTTACTGACCGGACCACTTCCGGCTGCGGCACGGCGACCAGCGCTGTCGGTCCGTTCTACTGCCCGGCAGACGAGCAGACCTATTACGACACTGCCTTCTTCTCCGACCTCGTCACCAACTACGGTTCCTCCGGCGGTCCGTTGGCGCAGGAATACGTGGTGGCGCATGAGTTCGGCCACCACATCCAGCAGATCACCGGCTCCAGTGCGGGCCGGAACGCCGATCCTCAGGGTGCGGACTCTGCCTCCGTACGCACCGAGCTGCAGGCCGACTGCTATGCGGGCCTCTGGGCACGGCATGCGGCGGACCAGCCGGCACCGGGCTCGGACGTGCCCTTCCTGGCTCCGTTCACCGAAGCCGATATCAGTGACGCACTCTCTGCGGCGTCCGCCATCGGCGATGACCGGATTCAGGCTTCGGCCACCGGGCAGGTGAACCCTGAGAGCTGGACACACGGTTCCAGCGCCCAGCGCCAGGCCTGGTTCCTTGCCGGCTACAACGACGGCGGAAGCCTGGAAACGTGCGATACCTTCAGTGCTGCGGATCTGTCCCGCCCCTAAAGGCTGTCCCGGACGTCTCGTCGTCCCCTAGGGCTGTCCGAACGTCCGTCGTCCCTAGGGGCTGACCCGACGCCCAACGTCCAACCCGCAAGGTCCGTCTCGCCCTTGGGGCCTGGCCCATCGTCAGTCGCGATGTCCCTAGGGGCTGACCCGACGCCCGACACCCAACCCCCAAGGTCCGTCCTGCCCTTGGGGCCCGGACCATCGTCAGGTCCCAAGGGGTGCGTTCGAACGAGGCGTTCGACTAAGGCAGTGCAGGTCAGAATGGCGCTACTGCCTCGGGTTCATCGTCCGGGTGCGGTGCCCGACCCGGCGGTCCGAGTTCCAGGAACGGCTCGGTCCGGTAAACCCTTCCGGTCGGCGAAGTCCATTGAATGACTCCAGGCTCGGGCTGGCAGGCCTTCCAATAACCCAGGGTCTTGAACCGGTGGTGCCGACGGCACAGGTGTTCCAGGTTCCCGTGGTCCGTTGGGCCGCCGCGGGCCCAGTCGACCGTGTGGTCAATGTCCGCATTTGCGGTGCTGACCCTGCAGCCGGGGAATCTGCAGGTCCCGTCACGGGCCCGAAGCCAACGGCGGAGCCCGGCCGGGACTTTTCTACGGCGTCCCGCCCCGAGGATTTCGCCTGACTGTGGGTCTTGGGCGAGTCCGGTCCAACCGACGGCGTTGCGGGCCAGCCTGCGGGCTGCTTCGGCACTGATAGGACCGTAGCCGTGGAGTTCGGCCGGCTGGTCGTCCGCACCAAAGAGGGTTTCGGCGTTGATCAGGACCATGATTTCCGCCCGCGGGACGGCACCGACGTCGTCGCATCCGGTCCCACCAGCGCTTGCCATCCCGGCGGCCCTGCCACCGCCGTCAGCTGTGCCGCCAGAACTTGAGCCGAGACCGCCCATCAGCAGCTGCGCCAGAATGTCGGCACGCAGCTGATCCGTGGACCGGGAATCGCCTGCTACTTGTTCGCCCCGTGCTGCGGTGCTTAGCGCCGTATAGATCTGCTGGGCTTCTGCTGCCTGCAGATAGGCGGAGAGGCAGGACATGCCGTCCTCTTCCCGGTCCAGGGTGACCTTCCTCAGCTCGAACGCGGTTAAGTGCCGCTTGGTAATGGTGTCCGGAAAATTCCGCTCGCGCAGCCGCCGGGCCTTGGCTGAGAACTGGGACCGGGTCTGGCCCTCCGCTGCCGCCAGCAGGTCCGCTTCGAATTCCGGGAGCACGGCGGCGGGAATGTTCTGGCACTGGTCCAGCACCACCTGCGCGTGCTGGTAACTCAGCTGTCCTTCTTCCAAGGCGGTCAGGGTGGCGGTATATGTGCTGCACAGGTTGAGCGCCTCGCTCATCATGCGCTGAGCGGTGACCTGCGGAACGTTCAGGATGGCGGCACACTCGGACGCAGCCAAGCTGAACGCCATCCCGGGCTCGAGCCTCCCCGAAGCGGCGTGGAAGTCCTCCCGGAAGATCTCTTCCATGCGGTTCAGCAGGCGGGCCTGCAGCGCCTGCACCCAGGACATCAAATACACCATGCGGGACAGGGCATCGCCCACCATTTGCTCATCGAAGGCTTCAACGTTCTGCAGCGCCAGTGTCCCGGTAAAGCCGTCCGGATACCCGCTGGCAGGTTTGTCGGCTTCGGAATCGTTGGCTGTGGGACCTCCGGAATCGGAAGCTGAACTGTCGGCTTCGGCTTCGGATTCGGGGGCGCTGGGACCTCCGGGTTCGGCTGGCTCGGCGCTGCATGGGTCGGCTTCGGCGGCGCCGGCATCAGGAACGGGAATGTCGGCTGACTGGGTGCCAGCCTCAGCGTCGTTCTCGGGAGCGTCAGCAGAAGTGTCGGCACCCGTGTCAGCGGCCACGGAAGGCTCGGCGTCCAGTTCCGCCCGGTACACCGCCAAGGTGCAGGCCGCACGGGGCGCATCCGCTTCACCCGCCATGCCTTCCGGCTGGGGGCATTCACTGCCTGGTTCTTCGGTTGTCCAACCGGTGTTCCCGAGCTGATCCATACCTCAGGATTTCATCCCACACTGACATTTCCGGACCAAAAACCGGCCCAAACCGGCCTGACCCGGAAACCGGAAATACCCGTCTTTCGAACGCAACTACCTACCCCGGTCAGGCCGGTTCCGTTGGCCTGTTCACGAACCATCGACTCGGGCACAAGGGCCGACGCCGACCGAACCTGACCCCACGCAGATGGCACGAGAGCTGTGGAGGAATGCTCCTCGGTTCATGCTGACCCCTAGCCCCCTCAGCTCAGGCTCCCGGCACCCGCACAGCAGTCGCAGGGATAGATGCGGCCAGCCAGACTCCTGAATCCGATTGGTAGAAAGATACCCCCTGGGCCACGGCCACCCGGGTATCCACCGTAAGGATCACGGGATCTGCGTTCTTGCGCTGTCCCACCTGACGCGCCTGCGCCACGGAGTCCGACAGATGGACGTACTGCCGCCGCATGGGCAGAATTCCGGCTACGCGGATCTGCGGCACAGCAGCAGGCGAAGTCCCATGGAACAACACCGCCGGCGGTGAACCGGGCTCCCCTGCCGGCTTCACCGGTACGGAATGCCCGTGCACGGCACGAATTTGACCGTCCCTTATCTGGTGCCGCTTTTTCTCCGCCGCTTCAAGCACCTCGTGAAGTTCCCTCTCATCAACTGATGCCCACTCCGGGCCCAGCCGATGCAGCGCAGCGAGCACGTCAGAAACCGGCGCCCAACCCTCCGGATCCAGCTCCAGCGAATACTCTTCCGGAGCATGACGCAGCGCATGGGACAACACCCGGCTGATCTCTGTCCGGCTCGGCCGCTTCGGCATTGATGTCACTTTCCTCAGCTCCAGTCGAACTCAACGAAGTCACGCACGGTCATCCACGCCGCACTCGATCATATGGGCGTAAAGCGGCGGCAGGCACTGCTCCTGCATCCTAGGCAGCCGGCTGCCCGACGTTCACTTCGGTGAAATCGCGGCAAAGCAGCCACCGGCCGTCCTGGAGCCGCCAGGATTCCATCAGCAGGGCCCGCCCGGTCACGTCGCCGCCCGAACGGTACGTCATTTCGTAGAACACCACTGCTTAGTCCCGGCCACGGGGCGTGACGGTCATGAAGTCCGCATGCACCGTACTCCCCCGCAGGGCGGACACAGTGCCGCCAAACCCTTCGCGGGCCGTCGCTGCATCAAACGGCTCAGTGATGGCTGCTTCGGAGCCCAGCCACCCATGGTAATCCGGTGACAGGAAGGTTTCGATCGGAGCGCTGTCCCCCGAAGCCATGGCCTCGTTCCACGCCGCCAGATACTGGTCATGAAAATGGATGCTGTTCCCCATGGCGCACACGCTAGCACGCAGAAAGGGCCGCTTCCCCGCATTGGGGAAACGGCCCTGCCTGTTGCCGGTTCAGCTACTTGGTGCAGAACCCTTTAGATGTTGAAGCCGAGGGCGCGCATCTGGTCGCGGCCGTCGTCGGTGATCTTGTCAGGTCCCCACGGCGGCATCCATACCCAGTTCAGGCGCCACTCATCAACGACGCCGTCCAGTGCCTGGGCGGTCTGCTCTTCAAGCACATCGGTCAGCGGGCAGGCCGCCGTCGTCAGCGTCATGTCGATCAGCAGTGCGCCGTCCTCGGCGTACTTCAGGCCGTAGAGCAGGCCAAGGTCAACGACATTCACCCCAAGCTCGGGGTCAATGACGTCCTTGAGAGCCTCTTCGACGTCCTCGAGGGACGTGGAGGCCAGATCGGAGTCGCTCATATTTGCTCCTTCAGCTGTCTTTACTACGCGCCGGCTGCGGCGTTGGCGCCGGTGAAGCGGTCGTAGCCTTCTTCTTCGAGGCGGTCGGCAAGTTCGGGGCCGCCCTGCTCGGCGATGTGGCCGTCAACGAAGACGTGTACAAAGTCGGGCTTGATGTAACGAAGGATACGCGTGTAGTGCGTGATGAGCAGCGTGCCCATGCCACCCTTGGAGTGCTCGCGGTTGACGCCTTCGGAAACGATCTTCAGGGCGTCGACGTCGAGGCCGGAGTCGGTCTCGTCGAGGATGGCGATCTTCGGGTGGAAGAGTTCCATCTGCAGGATCTCCACGCGCTTCTTCTCGCCGCCGGAGAAGCCTTCGTTGACGTTGCGCTGGGCAAAGTCGGCGTCGATGCGCAGGTCGGCCATGGCCGCCTTAACGTCCTTGGTCCAGTGGCGCAGCGAGGGTGCTTCGCCGTCGAGCGCGGTCTTGGCGGTGCGCAGGAAGTTGGTCATGGTGACACCGGGAACCTCGACCGGGTACTGCATGGCCAGGAAGAGACCGGCGCGGGCACGCTCGTCCACGCTCATGGCCAGGACGTCTTCGCCGTCCAGCGTGATGGAGCCGCTGTCCACGCTGTAGCGCGGGTGGCCGGCGATGGTGGAGGCCAGAGTGGACTTGCCGGAGCCGTTGGGGCCCATGATGGCGTGTGTCTCACCGGTGTTGATGGTCAGGCTGACACCCTTCAGGATCGGCTTGCGGCCCTGTTCGGTCTCAATGCTGACGTGAAGATCCTTGATCTCAAGAGTAGACATGCGAGTTGGCTTTCTCCTTTGCACCCGCGGGTGCGTTACTAAGCTTTGGGGATGGAAGGCGAGAGGGTCCGGGTGCCGGATTGCTCCGGCACCCGGACTCGGTCTCAGTAGGCTCCGGAGGCTTCGAGCTCGCGCTCGACGGCGTCGGTGAGACGCTCTTCCAGGGCAGGTACCTTGATCTGCTGGATGATCTCGGTGAGGAAGCCCCGGACCACCAGGCGGCGGGCGGTGTCCTCGGGGATACCGCGTGCCATCAGGTAGAACAGGTGCTCGTCGTCGAACCGGCCGGTGGCGCTGGCGTGGCCGGCACCCTCGATCAGTCCGGTTTCGATCTCCAGGTTCGGTACGGAGTCGGCGCGGCCGCCGTCGGTCAGCAGCAGGTTGCGGTTGACTTCGTACGTGTCGGTGCCTTCTGCTTCCTTGCGGATCAGGACGTCGCCAACCCAGACGGTGTGCGCGTCGCGGCCCTGCAGGGCTCCCTTGTACATCACGCGGGACTTGCAGTTCGCCACCGCGTGGTCCACGAACAGGCGCTGCTCCAGGTGCTGGCCGGCGTCGGCGTAGTACAGGCCGAACATCTGCACGTCGCCGCCGGTGGCGGTGAACTTGGAGGACGGGGTGACGCGCACCAGGTCGCCGCCGAGGCTCACGACGACGTGCTTGAACTTCGCGTCGCGGCCGATCTTGGCGTACTGCGCGGAGGCGTGCACGGCGTCGTCGTCCCAGTCCTGAACGGACACGACGGTCAGTTCAGCGCCGTCGCCGACGACGATTTCCACGTTCTGGGACAGCACAGCCGAACCCTTGTGGTCCAGGACCACAACGCCCTTGGAGAACTTCTCCGCGGTGATGACGATGTGCTGCGCGGCCGGATCCTTGCTGACACCGTTGATGGTCAGCGTGACGCTGCCGTCAACTACGGTCTCGGCGGGAATGGTCACGGCAGTGGCCTCGCGGAAGTCTTCCCACGCGGCGGCGGCAACACGGTCTTCAGGGATGCCTGCCGAACCGATACGGGCGTCGGTGCGGGCAATGCTTTCGACCCGCACGCCGTCGGGGGCGACGACGGCCAACTCGGGAGCTGTTCCGTCGAGGTCCGCGGTGTGCAGTCCGCGCAGGCGCTTGAGCGGGGTGAACCGCCAGTCTTCTTCGCGGCCGGTCATTCTGCCGAAGTCAGCCCGGTGGAAGGAGGTGGTGCGGCCGGCGCGTGAGCTGTCCGGGATGCCCTCTCCGCCACCGTGGCTGTGGGACTTGCTGCTGTCGCCGCCCAGCGGTGAGGAGTCCTCGTTCAGCGGGGAGAGGTTTTCGCCCTCCTCGGTGAAGCCGTCAATGCGCACACGGTTGGTTTCCTTGGGGGAACCTACCTTCGCCTTGACCTCCTCCACTACATTGCTGACCTTTTCGGTCACGGTTTCGACGACGTCGTTAAGCTTCGACATTAACCGACGGCTCCTTCCATCTGGAGTTCGATGAGGCGGTTGAGTTCAAGGGCGTATTCCATCGGCAGTTCGCGCGCGATCGGCTCGATGAAGCCGCGCACGATCATTGCCATTGCCTCGTCCTCGGGAAGGCCGCGGGACATGAGGTAGAACAGCTGCTCCTCGCTGACGCGGGAGACAGTGGCTTCGTGGCCCATGGTGACGTCATCCTCGCGGATGTCCACGTACGGGTACGTGTCCGAGCGGGAGATGGTGTCCACCAGCAGGGCGTCGCAGCGCACCGTGTTGGCCGAGTGCGTGGCGCCTTCGCGGACCTGGACCAGGCCGCGGTAAGCGGCACGGCCGCCGCCGCGGGCCACGGACTTGGAAATGATGGAGCTCTTGGTGTTGGGCGCAATGTGGACCATCTTGGATCCGGTGTCCTGGTGCTGGCCCTCGCCGGCGAAGGCGATGGACAGGGTCTCACCCTTGGCGTGCTCGCCGACCAGGTAGACAGCCGGGTACTTCATGGTGACCTTGGAGCCGATGTTGCCGTCGATCCATTCCATGGTGGCGCCCTCGTGTGCAATGGCGCGCTTGGTCACCAGGTTGTACACGTTGTTGGACCAGTTCTGGATGGTCGTGTAGCGGACGCGGGCGCCCTTCTTCACGATGATTTCGACGACGGCGGAGTGCAGCGAATCCGACGTGTAGATCGGCGCGGTGCAGCCCTCGATGTAGTGGACGTAGGAATCCTCGTCCGCAATGATCAGGGTGCGCTCGAACTGACCCATGTTTTCCGTGTTGATACGGAAGTAGGCCTGCAGCGGGATCTCCACGTGGACGCCCTTGGGGACGTACACGAAGGAACCGCCGGACCACACGGCAGTGTTCAGCGAGCCGAACTTGTTGTCACCGACGGGGATGACGGTGCCGAAGTACTCCTGGAACATTTCCGGGTGTTCCTTCAGCGCGGTGTCGGTGTCCAGGAAGATGACGCCCTGGCGTTCCAGGTCCTCGCGGAGCTGGTGGTAGACAACCTCGGACTCGTACTGCGCTGCGACGCCGGAAACCAGGCGGCCGCGCTCAGCTTCCGGGATACCGAGCTTCTCGTACGTGTTGCGGATGTCCTCGGGGAGGTCTTCCCAGGTGTTGGCCTGCTTCTCCGTGGAACGGACGAAGTACTTGATGTTGTCGAAGTCGATGCCGGAGAGGTCTGCGCCCCAGGTCGGCATCGGCTTGCGCTCAAAGTACTTCAGGCCCTTCAGGCGAAGGTCCAGCATCCACTGCGGCTCGTTCTTCTTAGCCGAAATGTCGCGGACGACTTCTTCACTCAGGCCGCGGCGGGCCGTAGCACCGGCGACGTCCGAGTCTGCCCATCCGTACTCGTATGTACCGATGCCCTCGAGTTCAGGGTTCTTCTCCAGGATGTCTGAAATCACAGACTCCGGCACCATGGAAGGTGCCGTTGGCTTCTGGGTTACTTGATCCGTCATCACGGCCTTTCTTGCTGATGAATGGATGTGGACTGGTTGGTCTCGGCGTGCAGTGGAACCTGCGGCGCGGATCGGGTCCGACCCACGGGAATGTGGGTCGTACAAACATGGCCGCCGCGGGAGAGCGTGGACAGTCGGCGGACGTCCACCTCCAGCAGGCGGGCAAAAACTTCGGTCTCCTTGTCACAGAAGACGGGGTAGGCCGTGGCGAGTCCCTGGATGGGGCAGTGCGCCTGGCACAGCTGGATACTCAGCAGCGTGCTCTTTTTCGCGGTGGCGCCGATCATGGTGGTCGACGCGACGAAACCGTCCTTCGTCAGTTCGGCGGCCAGCGCTTCGGCGCGGTCGGCGAGTTCGGGACCGGCGGCGTCGACGACGGGCCGGTAGCGTTCCTCCATCCGGCCGAACCGCTCCGCGGCAAACGCCTCGATCGCCTGCGGTCCAAGGACTGCACCGAGCTGGCGCAGCGCCTCGGTGGCGATGTCGAGGTAGTCGTTGCCCAGATGGGCCTGTCCCTGCGGGCTCAATACGTACCGCCGGGCGGGCCTTCCAGCACCGGAAGAGGAATTGCGGACGAGCTTGACCTGGATCAGGCCCTTCCCCGAGAGGGCGTCAAGGTGCCGGCGCACGGCGGCGGGCGTGAAGCCCAACCGTTCCCCCAGCTCCGCTGCACTGACCGGGCCGTGCTCCAGAACCGCACCCAGAACTTTGTCCCGGGTGCGCTCCTCCGCTTCGCGGGCAGCGCTCGGCACGGCCGCCGCCTTAGTCTCAGAGTTGCTCACAGAATACACAACACAAGCATGACCTAATCTGTTCCCCGATTCCACTAAGGCAAGGCTTGCCATCGCCATGCTCTGTCGCGCGTGTCCGCCCGTGCGGGACCCTGTACTACCTAACGTAGAATATGCAGGTGCCTATCGATGAACCCTGCCTGACCATTAAAGGTCTAATCAAGGACTGCGGCCCGGTTGCTGGTCTCGACGGCAAAATGATCCGTGTGCTGGCCGGCGTCGACTTCACCGCCCGCCGCGGATCCGTGACTGCCCTCCTCGGTGCCAACGGGGCAGGCAAGACCACCACGCTTGAATGTGCCCAGGGCCTGCAGTCCATTGACGGCGGGGAAATCCGCCTGCTCGGGCAGGATCCTTACCGTGCCGATGCCCACCTCCGCAGCCGCGTAGGCGTGATGCTGCAGGAAGGCGGACTCCCGCCGTCGGCCCGTCCCGTGGCCCTGCTTGAGCATGTGGCTCGGATGTATGAGGCGCCCCGGCCGGTCGCCGAGCTTGTGGACCGCCTGGGCATCCGCAGCTTCGCCGACACCGGCATCCGGCGCCTGTCCGGCGGGCAGAAGCAGCGACTGGCCATGGCCGCGGCGCTGATCGGCCGCCCGGAGGTCCTTTTCCTGGACGAACCCAGCGCCGGCCTGGATCCGCAGTCACGCCAGATCGTGTTCGAGCTGATCTCCGAGCTGCGGGACGAGGGGCTCGGGATCATCCTCACCACGCACCTGATGGACGACGCGCAGAAGCTGGCCGACTACGTCTACATCATCGACGCCGGCAAGACCGTCGCCTCGGGTACCGTGGCCGAACTCATTTCCTCCACCGGATCCACGGCCGAGCAGCGGCTGCTGACGTTCGACGCCGAACCCGGCCTCGACGTCGTCGCCCTCGCCTCCGGGCCGCTGCACCATCTGGAGGTGGAGGAAGCCGCGCCCGGGCACTACGGCGTCCGCGGCGCCGTGACCCCGCACGACCTGGCTGCACTGGCCGCGTGGTGGGCGGAGCGGAACATCCTGCCTTCTTCAGTGCACATGGCTTCGCGTACCCTCGAGGACGTTTTCCTCGACCTGTCCGGAAGGACCATCCGTTGAGTGCTCCCGCATCGCTGCCGGCGCGCATCCTGAACCAGGGCCGCTATGAGGCCCTGACGATGCTGCGCAACGGTGAACAGCTGATCCTCGCCGTGGTCCTGCCGCTGCTGGCAATGGTGGCCCTGGTGGTCACACCACTGCTGGACGGCTACGGAACCAGCCGGATCAACATGGCTGCCCCCGGCATCTTCGCCCTCTGCGCCATGTCCACCGCTTTTACCGGGCAGGGCATCGCCACCGGCTTTGACCGCCGTTACGGCGTGCTCCGCTACCTGTCCACCACTCCCCTGGGCCGCACCGGCCTGATTGCCGGGAAGGTCATTGCGGTCCTGGCCGTCCTGGTCATCCAGGTGGTACTGGTCTCCGTTGCGGCGCTGCTGTTCGGCTGGCAGCCGGAGCTGAGCGGGTTGCTGCCGGCCGCCGTCCAGCTGGTGCTGGGCGCGGTGGCGTTCACTGCCCTGGGCCTCCTGGTCGCAGGTACCGTACGGCCCGAGGCCACCCTGGCCATTACCAATCTGCTGTGGATCCTCCTGGCTGCGGCCGGCGGTATCATCATCCCCGTAGGCAACCTGCCCCATGTACTGCAGCCGTTTATCGAGGTCCTCCCCTCCGCGGCCCTTGGTGACGCACTGCGCTCGGCCCTGATCGACTCGCAGTTCAACATTTCCGCCACGCTGATCCTTCTGGCGTGGACAATACTGGGCGGCCTGGGTGCTGTCCGCTGGTTCAAATGGAGTTAGAAACCGTGTCACAGACCTCGGCCGGTGTCCCCGCCCGGCAATCGAACAGCCCGCTGCCGGTGGCCGGACGCCTCATCCGCAACCTTGCCGTTGCCTCACTGGTGGCCAACATAGTAATCGTGGTGACCGGCGGTGCCGTACGCCTGACGGCCTCCGGACTGGGTTGTCCCGAATGGCCGCTATGCACGGCTGATTCCCTGGTCACGACCCCGGAGATGGGGCTGCACGGCGTCATCGAGTTCGGCAATCGGCTGCTCACCTTCGTGCTGACGGCCATTGCCTTTGCGATGGTCTTCTCCGTGTGGCGTCTGCGGTCCGAACGCCGCGATCTCTGGTGGCTTTCCGTTGCCCTGCTGGCCGGCGTTCCGGCACAGGCCGTCATCGGCGGGATCACTGTACTGACCGACCTCAACCCGTGGGTTGTGGGCCTGCACTTCCTTGCCTCCACCGTCATGATCACTGTGGCCGTGGTCATGGTGAACCGCTCAAGGCTTTCCGCGATGGATCTTCAGGCACGCCATGCTCCGCTGGCAGACAAGAGCCTCCGCCCCGTCCTGGGTGCCATCGGAGTCCTCTCCGCCCTGACCGTGGTGCTGGGCGTTGTGGTCACCGGTTCCGGACCGCACGCCGGCGACCACGGAGCTGCCCGCAACGGTTTGAATCCGGATCTGATTACCCGCATCCACGTGGTGCCCGTTTACCTGCTGGTCTTTGCGCTGGCGGTCGCCCTGTACCTGGTGTTCCGCCGGGCGACCGATGCGCGGGTGCGCCGGGCCGTGATGGTGCTGGCCGTCGTCGTACTGGCACAGGCAGCCATCGGGTACGTGCAGCACTTCCTGCACCTGCCCATTGCGTTGGTGGCCCTGCACATGTTCGGTGCCTGCCTGCTGACGGCCGCTGCGGCCCAGGCCGTCTACATCGGCTTCAACAAGCAGGTTCCCGGCGGGGCTGCCATCGCAGTCCAGCAGGCCCGCCGGGCGCGGGCCGGCCGGGTTGGCCGGAAGGCTGGGACAGTCCGCAAGTAACGGGCGCATGCCGATTGAAGGGCCGGACACCCCGCGGGGTCCGGCCCTTCTTTTGTGTCCGGGGTGCTTGCGCGGGAGGGGGTTGTCTTCCGCACGGTGTCCCACGCCCTGGTGCTGCTGGGGCTGCAGTGGTCGCAGCAGCAACAGGAGACCCAAAGCCTGGGATGCTGTGCACGCAGGGGGCTGTCTCCCGCACGGTGTCCCACACCCTGGTGCTGCAGATGCGGTGTGACCCCAGCAGCAACAGGAGTCCCACTGCCCTGGGAAACCCGTGTCCACCGTGCTGGTTGTACAGGTAACGGGGTTTTGCGACCTGCTTGGCCCCGTTATCTGTACAACGGCGGCAAGGACGAGCAAACCCTGCGGCAAGGGAAACCCAACGGGCCGGGTGGTTCTGCCCGATGGGGCACGTGGTGCTGTAACAGGCGCGGAGGACGTTTCGGGTTAGGCGGCTTTAATACTCCCTGCGAGCTCTGCGAGCCGGGAGTTTCGTTGCCGCCGTTCCGGAACGCCCGGAGCGCGTGGCAACCAAGAAGCCCGCAACCAAGAAGCCCGGAAACAACAATGGCCGGACCCCAGAAGGGATCCGGCCACCGTAAAGCGGAAGGGCTAGAGCAGCGCGCCGCCCACGAACGGATCCACGGCCAGGGCCAGGAAGAGGATCGTGAGGTAGCTGATGGACAGGTGGAAGACCTTCATGGCCGACTTGTCATTGAGGTCTTCGCGCTGTGCCTTGGAGTGCAGCTTGTGGGCCTCGGCCACGAACCAGCCGCCGGAGAGCAGGGCGGCGATGGTGTAGACCCAGCCGGCACCGCCCACGGGAACCAGCAGCAGCGAGCAGGCCACGGTGGCGTAGGCGTACAGGACCACCTGGACGGAGACGAGCTTGGCGCCGGCCACCGCACCGAGCATCGGCACGCTGGCGTTGCGGTAGTCCTCGCCGTACTTCATGGACAGCGGCCAGTAGTGCGGCGGCGTCCACAGGAAAATGATCATGAACAGGATGACGGCAGGCCATTCCACCTTGTCGGTGACGGCAGCCCACGCGATGAGTACCGGCATGCAGCCGGCGGCGCCGCCCCAGACAATGTTCTGGGTGGTGCGGCGCTTGAGGATCAGGGTGTAAAAGACCACGTACAGGAGGATCGCGCCGAGGCCCAGAAGGCCGGTCAGCGGGTTGGCCCCGAACCAGAGCAGGGCAATGGCGACTACGCCCAGCACCCACGCAAAGATCATGGCCTCCCGCGGGGACACCTCGCCGGTGACCAGCGGACGGTTCTTTGTCCGCTTCATCAGCTTGTCCATGTCGCGGTCGATATAGCAGTTGAAGGCACCGGCGCTGCCTGCAGCCAGTGCGCCGCCGATCATGGTGACCAGGATCAGGCCAAGGGAAGGAATCCCCTGCTCGGCGAAGATCATGGTGGGAAGGGTAGTCACGAGCAGGAGTTCGATGACGCGCGGTTTGGTGAGCGCCACGTAAGCCCGGACCTTGCGGCCCGCCGTCATCTTCCCCGTGTGGACCGGAGACTCGGCATGCTGGGTAGTCACGAAGCGATCACTTTATCCAATCTGGAACGAAAAATCCGTCCTAATCATAACCTCTATCGGCTGTAGAAATCGAAGCACGGAATACGCATGCGCCCGCACACCTGCAGGAACCGGAACAGCTCAGGGCCGAAGGCCGTGATCATGCGACAGGAGCGGGCGGGAAGCAGGCTTAGAGGATAAGGTTGGAACGGACCTTTCCCGCGGCTAATTACGCTGCGGTAAGGGAAAAGCAGCAAACAGTATTAAGCAGTATCCGCGGCGTTCGCTGCGGAACGTGGAACAAGTTATGCCGTAAACGCGGTATGGATTCGTGTCTGCGGTTGGTTGTAGTGGTAAAGGAACCGGACGCCCTCCGTTCACGGGGGCTTCCGGGCATGTCCGGCGCTGTACGGCGCCGGTTGTCTGTAGAGAGAGGGGCCCGGTAAACGTGCCACATATGGAAGAGCAAGAACTGATCTGGACCGAGACGGACCGCAAGGCAGTGGACACCGTCCGCGTCCTGGCTGCCGACGCCGTGGAGAAGGTCGGCAACGGCCACCCCGGCACGGCCATGAGCCTGGCTCCGGCCGCCTACCTTCTGTTCCAGAAGGTCATGCGCCACGACCCGTCCGATCCGCAGTGGATCGGCCGCGACCGTTTCGTCCTCTCCCCCGGGCACACCTCCCTGACGCTCTACATCGAGCTCTTCCTTTCCGGCTACGGCCTGGAACTCGAGGACCTGCAGTCCCTGCGCACCTGGGGTTCCAAGACCCCCGGCCACCCCGAGTACCGTCACACAGACGGCGTGGAAATCACCACCGGCCCGCTGGGCCAGGGCCTTGCATCCTCGGTTGGCTTCGCGTTCGCCCAGCGCCGCCTGCGCGGCCTGCTCGACGCCGACGCTGCCGAAGGCACCAGCCCGTTCGACCACACCATCTGGGTCATTGCGTCCGACGGCGACCTGCAGGAAGGCGTCACGGCCGAAGCCTCCTCGCTGGCCGGGCACCAGGAACTCGGCAACCTCGTGGTGATCTACGACGAGAACCACATCTCGATCGAAGACGACACGGACATTGCCTTCACCGAAGACGTGCTCAAGCGCTACGAAGCCTACGGCTGGCACACCCAGCGGGTGGACTGGACCAAGACGGGCGAATACGTCGAGGACGTACACGAGCTCTACAACGCCCTGATGGCAGCCAAGGCCGAAACGAACCGGCCTTCCATTATTTCCCTGCGCACCATCATCGGCTGGCCTGCACCGAACAAGCAGAACACCGGCAAGATCCACGGTTCCGCCCTGGGCACCGATGAAGTGGCCGCCCTGAAGGAAACCCTGGGCTTCGACCCGGCGAAGAACTTCGACGTCGACCCCGAGGTCCTCGAGCACGCCCGCCAGGCAGTGGCCCGCGGCGCCGAGGCCCACGAGAAGTGGAATGAAGGTTTCAAGGCCTGGGAGGAAGCCAACGCAGAAGGCTCCGCACTGCTGGCCCGCCTGGAAAAGGGCGAGCTGCCGGAGGGCTGGGAAGCATCGCTGCCCGCCTTCGAAGCCGGCAAGGACATGTCCACCCGCGCGGCTTCCGGCAAGGTCCTCTCCGCCATCGGCCCGGCACTGCCGGAGCTGTGGGGCGGCTCCGCCGACCTCGCCGAGTCCAACAACACCACCATTGAAGGCTCCCCCTCCTTCATCCCCGCCGGGAAGCAGACCAACGCCTGGTCCGGCAGCCCGTACGGACGGGTGCTGCACTTCGGCATCCGCGAACATGCCGCGGCATCGATCGTCAACGGCATCACGATGCACAGCAACACGCGCGCCTTCTCCGGTACGTTCCTGATCTTCAGCGACTACCAGCGTCCGGCCATCCGCCTCGGCGCGCTGATGGGCGTGCCTGCCATCTATGTCTGGACCCACGACTCCATCGGCCTGGGCGAAGACGGTCCCACCCACCAGCCGGTGGAGCAGCTCGCTTCGCTGCGCGCAATCCCGGGGCTCGACGTCGTCCGCCCGGGCGACGCCAACGAGGTGGCCGTCGCCTGGCGGACCATCCTGGAGAACACCGAGAACCCGGCCGGCATTGTGCTGACCCGCCAGAACATCCCCACCTATGCCCGTGGCGAAGGCGCAGCCACCGCCACCGAGTTCGCCTCCGCCGAAGGTGCCGCCCGCGGCGGGTACGTGCTTGCCGAAGCCGTCCGCGACGGCAGCGTCGTCACGCCGGACGTCATCCTGGTGGGCACCGGTTCCGAGGTCCAGCTGGCTGTTGAGGCCCGCGAAGCACTCGCCGCCGAAGGCGTAGCCGCCCGCGTGGTGTCCATGCCGAGCATCGAGTGGTTCAACAAGCAGGACAAGGAATACCGCGAGTCCGTACTGCCCAAGGACATCCGTGCCCGGGTTTCCGTCGAAGCGGGCATTGCCCTCGGCTGGCGCGAAATCGTCGGCGACGCCGGCCGCAGCGTCTCCCTGGAGCACTTCGGCGCTTCCGCCGACTACAAGACGCTGTTCCGCGAATTCGGCATCACCGCCGACGCCGTGGCGCAGGCTGCACGCGACTCACTCGCCGCCGCCGGCGGCAACGGATCCGCCCCCGACGGCACCACGGGCGCCGCTTCCGGAGCACAGTCCACCGAGACCGGCGACCAGCAGTAATCCCCTTACTTAAAGGAGCACCAACCATGACTTCCACTCCCACCGCCCGGCTTTCCGAAGCCGGAGTCTCCATCTGGCTGGACGACCTCTCCCGCGAACGGATTGTTTCCGGTTCCCTGAAGAAGCTCATCGATGAGCGCAACGTGGTCGGCGTGACCACGAACCCGAGCATCTTCGCAGCAGCCCTGGCCAACGGCGCGTCCTACGCCGCCCAGGTGCAGCAGCTCTCGCGCTCGGGCGCCGACGTCGACAAGTCCGTCTTCGAAATCACCACCGACGACGTCATCCAGGCCTGCGACCTCTTCGCACCGGTCTACGAGGCCACCAACGGCGTCGACGGCCGCGTTTCCATCGAGGTTGACCCGCGCCTGTCGCGTGACACCCAGGGCACCATCAACGAGGCGAAGGAACTCTTCGACAAGGTTGGCCGCGCCAACGTCCTGATCAAGATTCCCGCCACGCAGGAAGGCCTGCCGGCCATCACCGCCACGCTGGCTGCGGGCATCAGCGTCAACGTGACCCTGATCTTCTCCCTGGAGCGCTACCGCGAGGTCATCAACGCGTACATGCTCGGCATTGAGCAGGCGAAGGAAAACGGGCACGACCTCTCCACCATCCACTCGGTGGCGTCCTTCTTCGTCTCCCGCGTCGACGCCGAAATCGACAAGCGCCTGGACGGCATCGGCTCCGACGAGGCCAAGGGCCTGAAGGGCAAGGCCGGCCTGGCCAACGCCCGCCTGGCCTACCAGGTTTTCGAAGAGCAGTTCGCCAGCGAACGCTGGCAGGTACTGGCCGCGGCCGGCGCCAACGCGCAGCGCCCGCTCTGGGCCTCCACCGGCGTGAAGGATCCGGCCCTGCCGGACACCCTGTACGTCACCGGCCTCGTGGCACCGAACTCGGTGAACACCATGCCGGAAAAGACGCTGGAAGCCACTGCGGACCACGGCGAGGTCACCGGTGACACCATCACCGGCACGTACGCCGAGTCCAATGCCGTCCTGGACCAGCTGGACGGCCTTGGCATCTCCTACAACGACGTCGTGGAGCAGCTGGAGACCGAAGGCCTCGATAAGTTCGTGGTCAGCTGGGGCGAGCTCCTCCAGACCGTTGAGACCGCACTGGATACCGCGAAAGAGGCATAGGAAAAAATGACCACACTGTCCTTTGAAGCAGCCGGGGCGGCCAGCGTTGCCGTCGACGCCAAGGTGCCCGAACTCGTGGGGGATGAAGTCGCCTCCCGCCTCGTGGCCCAGGATCCCACCCTCTGGGGACCAGATGCCGAAGCCGAGGCGTCCATCCGCCTGGGCTGGCTCAATCCCGGAGAAAGCTCCCGGCCGCTCGTGGGACAGATCGCGGCGCTGAGGGAAGAGCTCGCCGCCGAGTCAGTGACCCGCGTGGTCCTGGCCGGCATGGGCGGCTCTTCCCTGGCGCCCGAGGTCATTACCCGCACCGCGGGCGTGGACCTGACAGTGCTGGATTCCACCGACCCGGACGTCGTTGCGGCCGCCCTCGGTGACCGGCTGGCCGAAACCGTCATTGTCGTGAGCTCCAAATCGGGTTCCACGGTGGAGACGGATTCGCAGCGCCGGGTTTTCGAACAGGCCTTCACCGACGCCGGTATCGACGCCAAGTCCCGCATCGTGGTTGTCACCGACCCGGGGTCGCCGTTGGACGCGGCGGCCCGCGAGGCCGGCTACCGTGCCGTCTTCAACGCCGACCCCAACGTCGGCGGACGCTACTCCGCCTTGACGGCCTTTGGGCTGGTGCCGTCGGGCCTGGCCGGTGCCGATATTGAAACCCTGCTGGACGACGCCGAGATGACGGCGGAAATCCTGCGGGACGACGCACCGGACAACATCGGCCTGGAACTCGGAGCGGCACTCGGCGGAACCGACCCGCTGCGCAACAAGATCGTGATTGTGGACGAAGGCTCCGGACTGGCCGGCTTCCCCGACTGGGCCGAGCAGCTGATCGCGGAATCCACCGGCAAGCTCGGCACTGGCCTGCTGCCCGTCGCCGTCGAACCCGGCGCCCCGGAGATGGTTTCCGGCGCCGGCGACGTGCTCACCGTACGGATTGTCCCCGTCGATTCCGATGTCCTCCCCGAAGGAGACCAGGTAGTGGTTTCCGGCAGCCTGGGCAGCTCCATGATGCTCTGGGAGTTCGCCACCGCGGTGGCCGGTCGCCTGTTGAACATCAATCCCTTTGACCAGCCGGATGTCGAAGCTGCGAAGAAGGCAGCACGCGGACTGCTGGACGCCACCCCGGCGCCCACGGAACCGTCCTTCATCGACGGCTCCGTCGAGGTGCGCGGACCGGCTGACCTCCTTGGCACAGCACACACCCTGCGCGGCGCGCTGGCGGCCCTGCTCCGGCACCTCGGCACGGACGGCTACCTCAGCATCCAGGCTTACCTCGACCGTTTCCGGCAGGCCGAGCTGGCTCAGATCCGCCCCGAGCTTGCGGCGGCCACCGGCCGTCCCGTGACTTTCGGGTGGGGTCCGCGCTTCCTGCACTCCACCGGCCAGTTCCACAAGGGCGGCCCGGCGCAGGGGGTGTACCTGCAGATCACCGGCAAGCCCGCGCAGGACATCGGCATCCCGGACCGGCCCTTCACGTTCGGCGAACTCATCAGCGCGCAGGCTGCCGGTGACGCGCAGGTCCTCGCCGACCAGGGCCGCCCGGTGCTGCGGCTGCACCTGCTGAACCGCGACGAAGGGGTCCGTGAAATAGAAAACGTTGTGCGGACCCTGGCCGCAGAAGTTAGCAGCAAGTAAATGCCCGCCGCGGAAAAGACCAGGAAGGGCAACCCGCTCCGGGATCCACGGGACCGCCGGCTGAGCCGGATCGCGGGTCCGTCCTCCCTGGTGATCTTTGGCGTGACCGGTGACCTGGCCCGGAAGAAGCTCATTCCGGCTGTCTATGACCTGGCCAACCGCGGCCTGCTTCCGCCGAGCTTCTCGCTGGTCGGCTTCGGCCGCCGGCCGTGGAGCCACGAGGAGTTCGCCGCGCAGGTGAAGGAGTCGGTGCAGGCGCATGCCCGGACCGATTTCGATGAGGGCGTGTGGAAGCAGCTGGCCGAGGGCATCCGTTTTGTCGAAGGCGGCTTCGACAGCGACGAAGCCTTCGAGGACCTCAAGGCGACCCTCGAGGATTTGGATGAGCGACGCGGAACCCGTGGGAACCACGCGTTCTACCTTTCAGTGCCGCCCAAGTCCTTCGAACAGGTCTGCCAGCAGCTTTCCGGACACGGACTGGCCAAGACCTCCGAGGGCAAATGGCGGCGGGTGGTCATCGAAAAGCCGTTCGGCCACGACCTGGCCTCCGCCCGGGAACTCAACAACGTGGTGGAATCGGTTTTCCCCGCCGATTCGGTGTTCCGCATCGACCACTACCTGGGCAAGGAGACGGTCCAGAACATCCTGGCGCTGCGCTTCGCGAACCAGCTGTTCGAACCGATCTGGAACGCCAACTACGTGGACCACGTGCAGATCACCATGGCCGAAGACATCGGCATCGGCGGCCGTGCGGGTTATTACGACGGCGTGGGCGCGGCCCGCGACGTGATTCAGAACCACCTGCTGCAGCTTTTGGCGCTGACCGCCATGGAGGAGCCCATTTCCTTCAATGCGGAACACCTTCGCGCGGAAAAGGAAAAGGTCCTGGCGGCCGTCCGGCTGCCGGAGGACCTCTCCCGCAGTTCCGCCCGCGGGCAGTACACCGGCGGCTGGCAGGGCGGCGAGAAGGTTACCGGTTTCCTGGAGGAGGAAGGGTTCAACCCGGAATCCAAGACCGAAACCTTCGCTGCGATCCGGCTGGATATCAATACCCGCCGATGGGCCGGAGCGCCGTTCTACCTGCGGGCCGGCAAGCGGTTGGGCCGGCGTGTCACCGAGATCGCCGTCGTCTTCAAGCGTTCCCCCAATCTGCTGTTCCGCGAACACGACGGTGACGACTTCGGCCAGAACGCCGTCGTCATCCGTGTACAGCCGGACGAGGGCGCCACCATCCGGTTCGGCTCCAAGGTGCCGGGTACACAGATGGAGGTCCGCGATGTCTCCATGGACTTCGGCTACGGGCACTCTTTCACCGAGTCCAGCCCCGAGGCCTATGAACGGTTGATTCTTGACGTGCTGTTGGGTGAGCCTCCGCTCTTCCCCCGGCACCAGGAGGTTGAGCTGTCATGGAAGATCGTGGATCCGTTCGAAGAATACTGGGCCTCGCTCGACACGCAGCCCGAGCCTTACGCTCCCGGCAGCTGGGGGCCGGACTCCGCCAACGAGCTGCTCGCCCAAGACGGAAGGACCTGGAGAAGGCCGTGATAGTAGAACTGCCGGACACCACCACCTCCAAGGTGTCCAAGGAAATTGTTGCCATGCGTGAAAAGGGCGGCGTGGTCACCCTCGGCCGTGTCCTGACCCTGGTGGTGGATACCCAGCCGGACTTCGTCGAGGAGGCCATTGCGGCCGCCAACGAGGCCAGCCGGGAACACCCGTGCCGCATCATCGTGCTGGCCGAGGGCAGCCCGGATGATGACACGCGCCTTGACGCCCAGATCCGGGTAGGAGGCGACGCCGGGGCCTCCGAGGTCATTGTCCTGTCCGGACACGGCGAACTGGCCGGCGAAAGCGAGTCACTGGTGTCGGCCCTGCTGCTGCCCGATGCACCCATAGTCGTCTGGTGGCCGCACGGAGTGCCGCAGGACCCGGCGCAGACGCCGCTGGGCTGCATTGCCCACCGCCGGATTACCGATGCGGCCACCGAGGATGATCCGAAGAAGGCGCTGCTGGGCCTGGCGGACAGCTACGCTGCCGGGGACACCGACCTCAGCTGGACCCGGTTGACGAATTGGCGTGTCCAACTGGCCGCGGTGCTGGACGGCGGTGGTGCGGCCCAGGTCCAGTCCGTCGTCGTCGAAGGTGCCTCGGATTCGGCCAGTACCTTCCTGCTGGCTGCCTGGCTGAAAAAGGCATTGGATGTACCGCTGGAAATCATCGAAGGGGAAGCCGGAACCGGCATCCACAGGGTAGTGTTTAGGCGCGGCGACGGAGACGTGGAACTGGCCCGGCCGGACCAGGTCACCGCCCATCTGACCCAGCCCGGGCAGCCGGAGCAGCAGATAGCACTTCCACGCCGCACCCTGCGGGACTGTCTGGCGGAGGAACTGCGCCGGCTCGATCCGGACGAGGTCTTCGGAGAAGTACTTACCGAGGGACTGGCCGCGTGCCTGTCCAAGGAAGGGGCGGACGCATGAAGCACTCCCCCAAGGGCGTCAGCATCCACCCGGATCCGCAGGCGCTCGTCTCGACAACGGCAGCCCGGCTGATCACCAAGCTCGTGGACGTGCAGAGCCGGCGCGGGGAAGCCACCGTGGTCCTCACCGGCGGAACGGTGGGCATCGCGACGCTGGAGGCCGTGACGGCCAATCCTGCCCGGACGGCGGTGGACTGGACAAAGGTCAACTTCTGGTGGGGCGATGAACGGTTCCTCCCCGCCGGCAATCCGGAGCTGAACTCATTCCAGGCGCGGCAGGCGATGCTGGATCCGCTTGGCGTCCCGGCCGCCCGCATCCATGCGGTTGCTTCCGCCGATGAGGTCGACACGGTGGAAGACGCCGCAGCCGACTACGCGCGGCAGCTGGCCGAAGCGGGTGCCGCCGAGCAGCTTGCGACCGGGTTCAGCGCCGTCGACCCGCGGCTCCCCCGCTTTGACGTCCTGCTGCTCGGGGTGGGCCCGGACGCGCACATCGCGTCCCTCTTCCCGGAAACCCCGGGGGTGCGTACCGTCGGATCCACCACCGTGGCCGTGCGGGATGCACCCAAGCCGCCGCCCGAGCGGATCTCGCTTACCTTGGAAAGCATCAACACGGCCTTCGAGGTCTGGCTGGGTGTCGCCGGCAATGACAAGGCCGGCGCCGTGGGCCTCGCCCTCGCGGGCGCAGGGGAAATCCAGGTCCCGGCCGCGGGAGCCCGCGGCCGCACCAAGACCCGGTGGCTGATTGACCAGGCTGCGGCGTCACAGCTGTCCCAGCGGCTCTTCGACTCCGACGAACCGGACGCAGGGGACGAGGACTAGGCTCGACCGGCGTTACAGAAAAGGAATGGCCCCCGGAAAAATCCGGGGGCCATTCCTTTGGAGCTGTTGCTGCCTACGCTTCGCCGGCGAAGCTCTGGATCAGCCCGAGGGCCACGATGACCAGGCCCCAGGAGAGCGCCAGCGCCACCGTGAAGCGGTTCAAGTTCTTTTCGGCAACACCGGAGGATCCGAGGCTGCTGGTCATGCCGCCGCCGAACATATCCGACATGCCGCCGCCGCGGCCCTTGTGGAGCAGGATGAGCAGCGTCAGCAGCAGGCTCGTGATCGCAAGGAGCACCAGCAGGACGATCTTCAGAATTTCCACTTACGGCCTTTCGGGTGACTCATGGATTGGAGACGCCGCTGCGGCGCCCTTCAGCTGCAGTTCAGTCAGTCACCAGATGTTGTTCGAACCTGACAATATTAGCAAATTCGCCTACATCCAAACTGGCGCCGCCTACCAGCACGCCGTCCACGTCCCGCTCCCCCAGAATGCTTGCCGCATTGGCGGCCTTGACCGAGCCGCCGTAGAGCAGCCGGGTCTTGGCAGCAACGGCATCGTCATACAGATCGGCGATTTCGGCACGGATGGCGGCACACATTTCCTGGGCATCCTCGGGGCCGGCAACTTCACCGGTGCCGATGGCCCAGACGGGCTCGTAGGCAATGACGAGGCGGGACACCTGCTCGGCGTCCAACCCTGCGAGATCCCGGCGGACCTGCTCCAGGGTGTGGATCACGTGGTCCCCGGCCTGCCGCACTTCGAGCCCTTCGCCGACGCAGAGAACGGGCACCAGGTTGTGGCGGTACGCGGCCTTGAGCTTCTCGTTCAGCAGCTCATCGCTCTCGCCGTGGACGGACCGGCGTTCGCTGTGGCCTACGAGGACATAGCTGCAGCCGAGCTTGGCGAGGAACTGGCCGGAGATGTCACCGGTGTACGCACCGGAATCCTTGGGCGACAGGTCCTGCGCGCCGTATTCCACCTTCAGCTTGTCGCCTGCCACCAGCGTCTGCGTGCTGCGCAGGTCGGTGAACGGAGGGAACACCACAACTTCCACGCGGCCGTAGTCATGCCGTGCGTCGCTCAGCGTCCACGCCAGCTTCTGCAAAAGGGTGATGCCCTGGACGTGGTCCATGTTCATCTTCCAGTTGCCGGCGATCAGGGGTGTGCGGTCGAACTTGCCGTTCGTGGAGGTGGTCATGGTTACTCCGGTTTCTTACTCGCGGTGCACCGGCCGCTGAGGCCGGGCGGGATGGGACATGCGGGTGCGGGCCCGCTGCGACAGCGGACCCGCACCTTTGGTTTTACTTGTCGAGGACGGTAAGGCCCGGAAGGGCCTTGCCTTCGAGATACTCGAGGCTGGCGCCGCCGCCGGTGGAGATGTGCCCGAAGTCAGCTTCCGAGAAGCCCAGCTTGCGGACGGCCGCCGCTGAATCGCCGCCGCCGACCACGCTGAAGCCGCTGGAGTCCTTCAAGGCCTGGGCCACGGCACGGGTGCCGTTGGCGAAGGCTTCGAACTCGAACACGCCCATCGGACCGTTCCAGAAGATGGTCTTGCCGTGGCGGATCCGCTCAGCGAAGGCCGCAGCGGAATCGGGACCGATATCCAGGCCGATACCCGACGCGCCGAACCGGCTGTTCTCGATGCCGTCCGCGGGAACGGTGTCGACGTCGGCGTCCGCAGCGAACTTGTCCGCCACCACAATGTCGGTGGGCAGTACAAACTCGCAGCCGACTTCCTTGGCGCGGCTCAGGTATCCCTTCACGTTTTCGATCTGGTCTGCCTCGAGCAGCGAAGCGCCGACCTTGTGGCCCTGTGCGGCCAGGAAGGTAAAGACCATGCCGCCGCCCACCAGCAGGTAGTCGGCGCGGTCCATCAGGTTCTCGATCACTGCCAGCTTGTCGGACACCTTGGAGCCGCCCAGAACCACCACGTAGGGCTTCTCCGGGTTCTCGGTGAGGCGCTTGAGGACCTCGACCTCGGTGTGCACCAGCCCGCCTTCGTAGGCGGGCAGCGCCTCGGCAACGTCGTAAACGCTGGCGTGCTTGCGGTGCACGGCACCGAAGGCGTCATCCACGTAGGCACCGCTGCCGCCGGCCAGGGCCGCCAGCTCCCCTGCCAGCGCCTGGCGTTCTGCATCGTCCTTGGAGGTTTCGCGCGGATCGAACCGGATGTTCTGCAGCACCAGGACGGAACCGGCGGCAAGCGAGGATGCCAGTTCGCGGGCGCTGTCGCCCACCACGTCTTCGGCGAACTCCACCGGGAACGGGGACAGTTCGGCGAGGCGGTCGACGGCGGGACGCAGCGAGTACTTCTCATCCGGCTTGCCCTTCGGGCGGCCGAGGTGGGCCATCACAATAACCTTGGCACCGTGCTCCACCAGGGTCTGCAGGGTGGGAATCGACGCCCGGATACGTCCGTCGTCGGTAACCCGGCCGTCGTCGAGCGGGACGTTCAGGTCTGAGCGGACAAGGACGTACCTGCCGTCAACGCCTTCGCTGATCAGGTCGGGGAGAGTTTTGACAGTCATGTCTACCTTTGCGTACTTGGTTGATTAGAGCTTTGAGCCAACAAGCTTGGTGAGGTCCACGAGACGGCAGGAGTAGCCCCACTCGTTGTCGTACCAGCCCACGACCTTCACCTGGTTCCCCATAACGCGGGTCAGGCCGGAGTCGAAGATGCACGAGGCAGGATCGGTGACAATGTCGGAAGAGACAATCGGCTCGTCGGTGTAGCGCAGGATGCCTGCCAGCGGTCCGTTGCCCGCGGTCTTGTAGACATCGTTGATCTGTTCCACCGTGGCCTCCTTGGAAACCGTCACGGTGAGGTCGGTGACCGAACCGGTGGGTACCGGCACGCGCAGGGCGAAGCCGTCCAGTTTGCCGTCGAGGGCCGGCAGGACCTGGCCGATGGCCTTGGCGGCGCCCGTGGTGGTCGGCACGATGTTCAGGGCTGCGGCGCGGGCGCGGCGGAGGTCGCGGTGCGGGCCGTCCTGCAGGTTCTGGTCCGCGGTGTACGCGTGGACGGTGGTCATCAGGCCGCGTTCAATGCCGAACGCCTCGTGCAGGACCATGGCCAGCGGGCCGAGGCAGTTGGTGGTGCAGGAGGCGTTGGAGATGATGTTGTGCGACGCGGGGTCGTAGTCGCCGTCGTTGACCCCCATCACGACCGTGAGGTCGGCACCCTTGCCCGGCGCGGAGATCAGGACCTTCTTGGCGCCGGCGTCGATGTGTTTCCTGGCGTCCTCGGCCTTGGTGAAGAACCCGGTGGACTCAATGACGATATCCACGCCCAGATCCTTCCACGGAAGGTTCGAGGGATCCCGCTCGGCGAGGACACGGATGGTCTTACCCCCGACGACGATGTTGCCCTCGCTGACTTTGACGTCGGCCCCCAGGCGTCCGGTGACGGAATCGTACTTGAGGAGGTGGGCGAGGGTCTCGGGGCTGGTGAGGTCATTTACCGCGACGATGTCGAGGTCGGCGTTCTGCTCCAGGGCCGCCCGGAAATAGTTGCGGCCAATACGCCCGAATCCGTTGATTCCAACACGAGTAGTCACTGTTCTGTCTCCTTGAGTAGGGGTTCAATCGAGAGCTGTGTGACCTCGGGTAAGAAGCCACCGGACTAACTGCGGCCTGACACTTCCGCTTGGGAAACCCTTCCGGCCGCGGCGCCGTGGCCCCGTCCCGCCGGTGCCCGAAGGCTCCGGACGGGACCGGACCTACGGATTTATCTTACGCGTCACAGTCTCCGTAGGGACCGGGGCACCCGCACAAATGTGCGGCAGGGGGCAGACTAGGCCGGGACGATCAGGCTCTTGGCGCCGGTGCGGGCGGCGTCGAAACGCGCGGCGACGTCGGCCCAGTTCACGATGTTCCACCATGCCTTGACGTAGTCGCCCTTAACGTTGGCGTAGTCGAGGTAGTAGGAGTGCTCCCACATGTCGAGCATCAGCAGCGGAATGGTTCCCACCGGGACGTTGCCCTGCTGGTCGTAGAGCTGCTCGATGACGAGGTTCTTGCCCAGCGGTTCGTAGGCCAGGATGGACCAGCCGGAGCCCTGGATGGAGTTGGCCACGGCAGTGAACTGGCCGCGGAAACCGTCGAAGGAACCGAAGAACTCATCGATGGCTGCAGCCAGTTCGCCTTCGGGCTTGTCGCCGCCGTCCGGGGACATGTTGTTCCAGAAGATGCTGTGGTTGGTGTGGCCGCCCAGGTGGAAGGCCAGATCCTTGGAGAGCTTGCCGATGGTGCCGAACTCGCCCTTTTCGCGTGCTTCGGCCATCTGGGCCAGAGCCGTGTTGGCGCCGGCCACGTAGGTGGCGTGGTGCTTGTCGTGGTGCAGCTCCATGATGCGTGCGGAAATGTGCGGCTCGAGGGCCGCGTAATCGTACGGCAGTTCCGGCAGTGTGTATTCGTTCACGAAAATCCTCCGTTGGTGTCGGATCAATGTTCCGGACGGAATTCCCGTCCGGAAACTCGTTGTGCCGCCGAAAGGCAGCAGGCTCCCATCCTATGCAATAACGCTATTCATCCAACATTTCCGGAGTGACGCTGGACTCAGTACCTGGAATGCCCAGTTCCGCTGCCCGCTTGTCCGCCATGGCCAGGAGCCGCCGGATCCGGCCGGCAATGGCGTCCTTGGTCATGGGCGGGTCGGCGAGGTGGCCCAGCTCGTCCAGGCTGGCCTGCTTATGGGCCACGCGCAGCTCGCCGGCGTAGCGCAGGTGCTCAGGGACATCCTCGCCGAGGATTTCCAGGGCGCGCTCCACCCGGGCGCCGGCGGCGACGGCGGCCTGCGCGGAGCGGCGGAGGTTGGCGTCGTCGAAGTTGGCAAGCCGGTTTGCGGTGGCCCGCACTTCTTTGCGCATCCGGCGCTCTTCCCACACCATGAGCGCGTCATGCGCACCCATCCGGGTGAGCAGGGCAGCGATGGTGTCGCCGTCGCGGATCACTACCCGGTCCACGCCGCGCACTTCCCGTGCCTTGGCGGCAATGCCGATCCGGCGGGCGGATCCGACCAGGGCCAAGGCAGCTTCAGGTCCCGGGCAGGTGACTTCAAGCGAGGAGGACCGTCCCGGTTCGGTGAGGGAACCGTGGGCGAGGAAGGCGCCCCGCCAGACGGCCTCCGCATCGGCTGCGGACCCGTTGACCACGACGGAGGGCAGCCCCCTCACCGGACGCCCGCGGGCGTCCAGGAGGCCGGTCTGCCGGGCGAGCGATTCGCCGTCCTTCACCACCCGAACCACGTAGCGGTTGCCGCGGCGCAGTCCCCCGCCGGACACCACAATGATGTCGCTGGCGTGGCCGTAGACCTCGGCAATGGCCGCCCGCAGCCGCCGGGCTGTCGAAGCCAGGTCCACTTCGGCTTCGATGACTATCCGTCCGGAAATGATGTGCAGGCCGCCGGCAAAACGCAGCATTGCCGACACCTCGGCCTTGCGGACTGAGGATTTCTTCACGTCCAGACGCGACAGTTCCTCTTTTACAGCTGCGGTTAATGCCACAAATACACTCCTAATTCTCCCCAAAAATATCGTGGAAGGCGGTCGCGAGGCGGAGCGGATCATGGATCGGACGCCCCGACGCTGCCCCTACCTTACCGAAGACCGGACGGCCGCCCAGTTCTGCTACAGCGTCTTCAAAGGCAGCTTTATCCCCCACCACCGACGGATCCACCAGCACGGCGTCCACCTTGAACTCCGGCGCGTAGCGGCGGATGACCGCCAGATGGTCGACGGCTGTCATCCCGGACGTTTCGGTGGTCTCATTGCTGAGGTTCATAGTCAGGCAGCGTTTGGCGGACGTGGCGCACAACGCGTCCCGAAGCTGCGGCAGCATCAGATGCGGCAGGACTGACGTGTACCAGGAGCCGGGTCCCAGGACCACCCAGTCGGCCAGGTCGATTGCTTCGAGCGCGGCCGGGCAGGCCGGGGCGTCGACGGGCAGCAGCCGGACCTCGCTGACGTTGCTGCGGGCGCCGGCAGCGGCGAGGCTGGCCTGGCCGCTGATGGTCTCGAACAGGTCTCCGTCCGCGGTGCGGCGAAGGACATCGCCTTCAATGGTCAGCGGCAGGGTGGACATCGGCAGCACCTGGCCGCGGGCACCCAGCAGGGCGCCGGCCCACTGAAGTCCGGCAACGGGATCCCCCAGCAGCTCCCAGAGCGTGACAATCAGCAGGTTGCCGAGGGCATGGTCATCCAGGGAACCTTCGACCCCCGGCTGGGAACGGAAGCGGTGCTGCATAACGTCGCGCCAGGTGCGTCCCCAGTCAGTGTCGTCGCAGAGCGCCGCCAGGGCCATCCGCAGGTCCCCGGGCGGAAGGACCCCCAGTTCCCGGCGGAGGCGGCCGGAGGAGCCGCCGTCGTCCGCAACCGTGACGATGGCAGTGAGGTCGGTGGTGAGCAGGCGGAGGGCGGAGAGAGACGCGGACAATCCGTGGCCGCCGCCGAGCGCGACGATCGACCCTACCTGGCCGTCGCTCTCACGCCCCGTCCCCTGGGGAATCAGGGGCAGGGGTCCGGTGAGGAAGGACATTACTCGCGCCCCAGATCCCGGTGGTGGGAGCTGACGGTCACGTGCGGAAGCTGCGCCAGGCGCTTGGCCAGCTCCTCGGTGACCGCAACGGAGCGGTGCTTACCGCCCGTGCAGCCGACGGCGATCGTGGCGTAGTGCTTGTTTTCCCGGCGGTAGCCGTCAATGACGGGCTCCAGGGCGTCAACGTAACGGTCGAGGAACTCCGCGGTGCCTTTGGCCTGCAGGACGTAGTCGCGGACGTCTTCGTCCAGCCCGGTGTGCGGGCGCAGCTGCGGGACCCAGTGCGGGTTGGGGATGAAACGGACATCGGCAACGTAGTTCGCGTCGACCGGCAGTCCGTATTTGAAGCCGAAGCTCATCACATTCAGGCGCAGCACAATCGGGCCGGACTCCGTGAACAGCTCGGTGACGGTGGTGGCCAGTGCGTGGACGTTCAGCTTGGAGGTATCCACGATGATGTCGGAGGACTCCCTCAGCTCCTTCAGGACCTCGCGTTCGGCGGCGATGCCGTCCAGGATGCTGCCGTCGTCCTGGAGCGGATGCGGCCGGCGTCCCTGTTCGAACCGGCGGACCAGGGTGGAATCATCGGCGTCGAGGAACAGCAGGCGGTAGGTGACGCCGGCGCTACGCAGGTTGCGCAGGGCTTCGCGGATGTCCTGGAAGAGTTCCTTGCTGCGGACGTCGACCACCACGGCCAGCTTCGGGATGGACTGCGGCATCCGGGACACCAGTTCGGTGAGGGTGCCCAGCATCATCGGAGGCAGGTTCTCGACGACGTACCAGCCGTGGTCTTCCAGGGCATTGGCAGCGGTGCTGCGCCCGGCACCGGACATCCCCGTGACTACGAGCAGCTCCGATTCATCCGGTTTGACTACGGTCAAGCCGTCCTCTTGCGTCATTACTGTGATCCCATCCTGATTGTCCTGCTTTTCGAAGAACTCCGAACGGTTCGAAGCCGACACGCCGGTTCCCAAGCCTAACTAAGTTTCCAGGATTTCGCCGGTGGCCATATTGACGGCCGGAGCTCCCGCCGTTTCCTTGTCGGCCAGGCGGCTGCGCAGGCTGGCAGCCATGGCGGGGCCGATGCCCGGCACTTCCAGGAGTTCCTCCTCGGTGGCGGCACGCAGCTTCTTCACCGACCCGAAGTGCTTGAGCAGCGCCTGCCGCTTGGACGGTCCCAGTCCGGGCACATCATCGAGCAAGGATGCGGTCATGGACTTGCCCCGCTTCTGCCGGTGGAAGGTGATGGCGAAGCGGTGTGCCTCATCCCGGACGCGCTGGAGCAGGAACAACGCCTCGGAGGCGCGCGGGAGGATCACCGGGAAGTCGCTGTCCGGAACCCAGACCTCCTCGAGGCGCTTGGCCAGTCCGACCACCTGCACGTCGGTGATGCCCAGATCGGCGAGGGCCTTGGACGCCGCCGCGACCTGGGGCTGGCCGCCGTCCACCACCACCAGGTTCGGCGGGTAGGCGAACTTCGCCCTGGGCGCCGGGGTGAGGGTGTCGGTCAACGGCTGGACGTCGCCGTCGCCGCCGCGCTCGTCGGGCAGGTCCGCCGGTGCGTCGGGGTCGGCGGCGGGATCCGCGTTCTCCGCCAGGTAATTGCGGAAACGCCGGGAAATGACGTTGTACATGGAGGACGTGTCGTCCCGGGCGGCGTCGCCGGTGATCGAGAACTTGCGGTAGTCCGATTTCTTCGGCAGGCCGTCTTCGGCCACCACCATGGAGGCAACCACATTGGTGCCCTGCACATGGGAAATGTCGTAGCACTCGATGCGCAAAGGCGGCGAGGGCAGGTCCAGGGCCTCCTGCAGTTCCTGCAGTGCGGCGGAGCGGGTGGTGATGTCCCCGGCCCGGCGGCTCTTGTGCAGCCGCAGGGCATCGGCGGCGTTGCGGGCAACGGTCTCCATCAGGGCCTTCTTGTCGCCGCGCATGGGCACCCGGATGTCCACGCGCGCCCCGCGCAGGCCGCCCAGCCACTCGGCGAGTTCCTCGGCGTCCGGCGGCAGCACCGGGACGAGGACCTGGCGGGGAATGCGGTCGGTGGAGTTCGCCTCGCCGTAGACCTGCTGGATGAGGTGCTCCACGAGATCCGCCGTGTCGTTGTCCTCGACCTTCTCCACCACCCAGCCGCGCTGGCCGCGGATGCGCCCCCCGCGGACATGGAACACCTGGGCCGATGCCTCGAGTTCATCCTCCTCCAGGGCGAAGATGTCGGCGTCGGTGTCTTCACTGAGGACCACGTTGTTGCGTTCGAATACTTTCCGCAGGGCAGAAATGTCGTCGCGGAGCCGGGCGGCGGTCTCGTAGTCCAGTTCGGCGACGGCGGCCTGCATTTCCTTCTCCAGGCTGGAGATGAAGCGCTTGCCCTCGCCGGCCATGAAGTCGCAGAGTTCCGCGGCCAGGTCGCGGTGGTCCTCGGGGCTGATCCGTCCGACGCAGGGGGCGGAGCACTTGTCGATGTAGCCGAGCAGGCAGGGACGGCCCGTGCGCTCGGCGCGCTTGAAGACGCCGCTGCTGCAGGTGCGGACGGGGAAGACCCGGAGCAGCGTGTCCAGGGTTTCCCGGATGGCCTTGGCCGGATAGAAGGGCCCGAAGTAGCGGGTGTCCTTACGCCGGTCCCCGCGCATGACCTGGGCGCGGGGGTACTTCTCCCCCATGGTTACGGCCAGATAGGGGTAGGACTTGTCGTCCCGGAACATGATGTTGAACCGGGGGTTGAATTCCTTGATCCAGGTGTACTCCAGCTGCAGAGCTTCGAGCTCGGTGCCGACCACCGTCCACTCGACGCCGGCCGCGGTATGCACCATGGCCCGGGTCTTGGGCATCAGCCCGCGCGGGTTCGCAAAATAGGAGTTCAGGCGGGAGCGGAGGTTCTTCGCCTTGCCCACGTAGATGACCCGGCCGTGCTCGTCCCGGAAGCGGTATACGCCCGGGGCCGTGGGGATCTCCCCTGTTTTCGGCCGGTAGGTTGCTGGATCTGCCACCTCTCCATCCTACGTTCGCCTTTCTCCGGACCCGGACGGCGGCTCGGGGTTTCGCGGGGCGCTGAACAGACCCTGCCGCTTCCGGCTCCGGTGCGCGTGTTTGCCCGGCTTTCGTTATAGGGTCTGAGGCGACTGGGTCCGGGGGGCTCCGGCTTTGCTTCTATCCGGATCCCGAAGGTGTTGCACCGTTCCGGTACTGGGACGGGGAAGCCTGGACCTCCCGGGTCCGTATGACGCAGTTGTAGGAGCGCCCGGACGCCTGGCTACCCCTCCGGCCGGTTCCGGTTGTAGCTGTCCGAGCGCTGCTGGCCGCTGAGTTCGGCGATGGCGTCCATGACCCGGTCGGTGGCCTGGCGGCGGGCCGGCAGTGCATGCTCGGGACCGGTCTTCTGGAAGTACAGCGGCTGCCCCACCTTCAGGGTGAAGTGCCCGGGCTTGACCGTTTTCTTGCCGGCGGGCTGCAGCTTGTCGGTGTCGATGAGCCCCACCGGCACCACTGGCGCCCCTGAGGTCAGTGCCAGCCAGCCCACGCCGGTGCGGCCGCGGTAAAGCAGCCCGTCGCGGGAGCGGGTGCCTTCGGGGTAAATCCCGACGCCGCCGCCCTCCTCGAGGATGTCCAGCAGGGTCTTTAGCGCCGCAACGCTGGCCGCCTGCTGGTCGCGCTGCACCGGAATGGACCCGACGCCTTCGAAGAAGCTTTTCATCGCGAGTCCCTTGAGGCCGGTACCGGTGAAGTATTCGGCCTTGGCGAAGAAACCCACGCGGCGGGGCAGCAGGGCCTGGACCAGGACGCTGTCCAGGAAGGACTGGTGGTTGCAGGCGACAATGAAGGGGCCGCTGGCCGGAACGTGCTCAAGCCCGGTGATCGTGGGCCGGCAGAGACCGGCGACAAGCCCGCGGGTGCTTGCGCGGGTCAGGTTATACAGAACCATTCAGTGCTGCTCCGTTCTGTGCATAGGCCAGCACAGCATCGGCCAGTTCTTCCGCGGTGTCAACGACGACGGCGGCCCCCGCCGCTTCGAGCTCGCCGGCGGCAGCGAAGCCCCAGGAGACACCGATGCAGCCGATTCCGTTGGCAGCGGCTCCCTCGCAGTCGTGCCGGCGGTCCCCGATCATGACGGCACGGTCATAGGAGCCCGCATGCCGGTCCAGGGCGGCGCGGATGATGCCGGCCTTGCCGTCGAGCGCGGCTGCGGCCTGCTCGTCTGCCGGAGAGCCGTGCACGGAAGCGAAAAGGGTGCCCATCCCCTGCACCCCGAGCAGCTCCACCGCCAAGTGCTCGGGTTTCTGGGTGGCCACGGCCACGGTGTGCTCGGTGCCCAGTTTCTCCACCAGTTCCCGGATGCCCGGGTACGGCCGGCTCTGCGCCATGCCTGTCTGCCGGTAGCCCTGCCGGTAGTGGCGGATCACCGCTTCCAGGCGGTCCTGGGGAACGCCGGCAATTTCACGCAGGGACGTGACCAGGGAGGGGCCGACCATCCGGAACAGGTCCGCCTCTGACGGCTGCGGCAGCCCGTGGGCAGTGAGGGCGGAACGGATGCCGCCCGTGATGGCACCGGCAGGATCAACCAGCGTTCCATCGAGATCGAAGAGCACCAAAAGCCGGGGAGAAGTCACGGGCCTAAGTTTGGCATATCCGGGCGACCTAAGGGAAAAAGGTATGCCCGGCGGCGCATATCTCCCGGGCACGTATTCCCCGGGACCGGGCCGGACATGCCGAAGGCCGGCGCCGCCCGCTTGGACGGCCACCGGCCTTCAATTGACTACTAGTTGAGGATCTCCGCCAGGAACGTCGCGGTGTGGCTGCCCTCTACCTTGGCAACCTTCTCCGGGGTGCCGGAGGCAACCACCTTGCCGCCGCCGGTGCCGCCGTCGGGGCCGAGGTCGATGATCCAGTCGGCGCTCTTGATGACGTCAAGGTTGTGCTCGATGGTGATCACGGTGTTGCCCTTGTCCACCAGTCCCTGCAGCACCTCCAGCAGTTTGCGCACGTCTTCGAAGTGCAGGCCCGTGGTGGGCTCGTCGAGGACGTAGATGCTGCGGCCGTTGGAGCGCTTCTGCAGTTCGCTGGCGAGCTTCACGCGCTGCGCCTCGCCGCCGGAGAGCGTGGTGGCGGGCTGGCCCAGCCGGACGTAGCCCAGCCCCACGTCCACCAGGGTGTTGAGGTGCCGGGAGATGGGGCCGAAGGCGGCGAAGAACTCCGCTGCTTCCTCGATCGGCATGTCCAGCACCTCGGCGATGTTCTTGCCCTTGTAGTGCACCTCCATCGTTTCCCGGTTGAACCGGGCGCCGTGGCACACCTCGCAGGGCACGTAGACGTCGGGCAGGAAGTTCATTTCGATCTTCAGCGTGCCGTCGCCGTGGCAGGCCTCGCAGCGGCCGCCCTTGACGTTGAAGGAGAAGCGGCCCGGCAGGTAGCCGCGGACCTTCGCCTCGTTGGTCTCGGCGAACAGCTTGCGGATGTGGTCCCACACCCCGGTGTAGGTGGCGGGGTTGGACCGCGGCGTCCGTCCGATGGGGCTCTGGTCCACGTGGATGACCTTGTCCAGCTGTTCCAGGCCCTCCACCCGGGTGTGCCGCCCGGCGACGTGCTTGGCGCCGTTGAGCTTGTTCGCCATGGTCTTGTAGAGGATGTCGTTGATCAGCGTGGATTTGCCGGAACCGCTGACACCCGTCACGGCGGTGAAGACGCCCAGCGGAACATCCACGTTCAGGTTCTGCAGGTTGTTTTCCCGCGCACCTACGATCTTCAGCTGGCGGGACTTGTCCACCTTGCGCCGCTTCGCCGGGATTTCGATCTTCTTCCGGCCGGAGAGGTAGGCGCCGGTGATGGAGCGCTCGTTGGTGAGCAGCTCGGCCAACGGTCCGGAGTGCACAACCTCGCCGCCGCGCTCTCCGGCGCCGGGGCCGACGTCGACAATCCAGTCCGCTTCCTGGATGGTGTCCTCGTCGTGCTCCACCACGATCAGGGTGTTGCCCAGGCTGCGCAGCCGGATCAGGGTATCGATCAGGCGCCGGTTGTCCTTCTGGTGCAGGCCGATGGACGGCTCGTCGAGGACGTACAGCACGCCGACGAGACCGGAGCCGATCTGCGTGGCCAGGCGGATGCGCTGGGCCTCGCCGCCGGACAGCGTGGCTGCCGGGCGGTTCAGGCTCAGGTATTCGAGGCCGACGTCGAGCAGGAAGGTCAGGCGGGCCTGGATTTCCTTCAGCACCTGGTTTGCGATCTGTGCTTCGCGTCCGGTGAGGACCAGGGTGTTGAGGAAATCTGCGGCTTCACGCAGGGGCAGGGCGCTGATTTCGGCAATGTTGCGGCCGTTGATCAGCACGGACAGGGAGGCCGGGTTCAGCCGCGCTCCCCCGCACTCGGGGCAGGCGATTTCCCGCATGTACTCTTCGTACCGGTCGCGGGCGTGGTCCGATTCGGTTTCCCCGTGCTTGCGGTGGATGTACTGGATGACGCCTTCAAAGCCGGTGCTGTACTTGCGTTCGCGGCCGAAACGGTTCCGGTACTGGACCACGACCTTGTGGTCCTTGCCGTTGAGCACTGCCTCGCGCACCTTGGCCGGGAGCTTCTTCCAGGGGGTGTCCATGGAGAAGCCCATGTCCTTGGCCAGGCCGTCGAGCAGCCGGTTCCAGTACTCGGTGGTGGCGGTGCCCAGGGACCACGGGGCGATGGCGCCCTCGGCCAGGGACTTGGACGGATCCGGAATGATCAGGTCCTCATCGACTTCCAGCCGGGAGCCGATGCCGGTGCAGACCGGGCAGGCCCCGAACGGGTTGTTGAAGGAGAAGGACCGCGGTTCGATTTCGTCGATGGCCAGCGGATGCTCGTTCGGGCAGGCGAGGTTCTCGGAGAAGGTGCGGGTACGTTCGCTGCTGTCCTCGGGGATGTCGACGAAGTCCACCACCACGCGCCCGTCGGCCAGGCCAAGTCCGGTTTCCACCGAGTCCGTGAGCCGCTGCCGGATGCCGTCCTTGGCCACCAGGCGGTCCACGACCACTTCGATGTTGTGCTTGTACTGCTTGCCCAGCTTCGGCGGATCGGACAGCTGGATCTGCTTGCCGTCCACCCGGGCACGGGAGTAGCCCTTGGCGGCGAGTTCCTTGAACAGGTCGACGAATTCGCCCTTCCGGCCGCGGACCACCGGGGCAAGGATCTGGAAGCGGGTTCCTTCTTCCAGTTCGAGGAGCTGGTCCACGATCTGCTGCGGCGTCTGCCGGCTGACGGGCTCGCCGCAGACCGGGCAGAAGGGCCGCCCCACACGGGCCCAGAGCAGGCGCATGTAGTCGTGGATCTCAGTGATGGTGCCAACCGTGGACCGCGGGTTCTTGCTGGTGGACTTCTGGTCGATCGAGACGGCGGGCGAAAGGCCCTCGATGAAGTCGACGTCGGGCTTGTCCACCTGGCCGAGGAACATGCGCGCGTAGGCGGACAGGGACTCGACGTAGCGCCGCTGGCCCTCCGCAAAGATGGTGTCGAACGCCAGGGAGGATTTGCCCGAGCCGGACAGGCCGGTGAACACGATCATGGCGTCCCGCGGCAGGTCCAGGTCAACGTTGCGGAGGTTGTGCTCGCGCGCACCTTTCACTACGAGGCGGGAAAGGTCATTGGCTTTATGCGGCACGAACGTGGTGTCAGCCGTCGGAGGAGTCGATTTAGGCACGTTTTCCACTGTAGTTCAAACGCCGATTCGAAAAAGTATTCGACCCCCCGGGTTTCGCCGCGGGCGAAGCGGAACGGCTTCCAGGCTTCCTGGCTGCATGCCTTTGAAGCTGCCGGGGATGGATCGTACGCGCACGCGGTCCCACGGTTTGTGGCGGCTGGTGCCTCGTGGGATCCCACCAGCATCAGCAGCACCACCGGGTGGGATGCTGTGCTGCGAGGGTGCTATTGCAGCGGGTATGCGGGAGGGTGCCGTCTAGCGGGAAGACGCCAGGCGCAGAATCGCAAGCTGGAGCGTTGGTTTCGGATTACTGCAGCGCCGCCCGCAGGAGGGACACGGCGTCGTCATCCGAAACGCCGTTGGCCCGCACTGCCGCGGCATACGCGGCGGCAGCTTCCGCCACCCGGCCGCGGCCGGTGTCGCCGCCCGCCGCGACAACCGTGCCGGCTCGGGACCGCGTGGTGACCACCTGCGCCTGCTCCAGCTCCCGGTAGGCTTTCGCCACCGTGTTGACTGCCAGTCCGAGGTGTCCGGCCAGTGCACGCACCGGTGGAAGCCGGGTCCCGATGGCGAGGCGCCCCTCGTTCACGGCGTCCAGGATCTGCAGGCGCAGCTGTTCGTAGGGCGGAACCGAGCTGGCGGCGTCGATCCGGACTCCTGCCAGCACGCCGGGGTCGTTGCCGGCAGGAGGCGCTTCGGGTACGGGGGTTGTGTCAGACGTCATGATGCAATGCTAGTGCCCGGCCGGATCGGCAGGCGCCGATACCCCGCCCGCGTCCGGCCCGGCGACATCCGCCGAAGCCTCCTGAGCGGGCCCGGCGAACTGGGAGCGGTAGAGCTCGGTGTAGAAGCCCTCGGCCTCCAGCAGTGCCTCGTGCGTTCCCTGCTCCACGATCTGCCCGTCCCGCACCACCAGGATGATGTCCGCGTCCCGGATGGTGGACAGGCGGTGGGCAATCACGAAGCTGGTGCGGTCCTGCCGCAGGGCGTTCATTGCCAGCCGGATGGCGATTTCGGTGCGCGTGTCCACGGAACTGGTCGCTTCGTCCAGCACCAGGATGGACGGGTCCGAAAGCCAGGCCCGGGCGATTGTCAGCAACTGCCGCTGGCCCTGGCTCAGCGCCCCGCCGTCGTAGCCGAGCACGGTGTCGTAGCCCTCCGGGAGGGACCGGACGAAGTGGTCCACGTGGGTGGCCTGCGCCGCCTCGACAATCTGTTCCTCCGTGGCGCCGGGTGCGCCGTAGGCCAGGTTCTCCCGCACCGTCCCCTCGAACAGCCAGGCATCCTGAAGCACCATGCCGATGTGGCTGCGCAGTTCCCCGCGGCGGAGCCGGGCAATGTCGACCCCGTCGATGGTGATGCGGCCCGCGTCCACCTCGTAGAAGCGCATCAGCAGGTTGACCAGGGTGGTCTTGCCGGCGCCGGTGGGCCCCACGATGGCCACGGTCTGCCCGGGCTCCGCGGTGAAGGACAGGTTCCGGATCAACGGCGCATCGGGGCTGTAGCTGAAGGAGACGTCCTCGAAGGCCACCCGTCCCCGCACTGCCTTCAGGTGTTCGGGCCGGGACGGGTCCGGCTGTTGCTCCTTCGCGTCCAGCAGGGCGAACACCCGTTCGGCGGAGGCGACGCCGGACTGGAGCATGTTGATCAGCCCGCCGAGCTGTCCCAGCGGCTGGCTGAACTGGCGGCTGTACTGGACGAAGGCCTGCACGCCGCCGATGGACAGCTGGCCGCCGGCAACCTGCAGTCCGCCCACGACCGCCACGGCCACATAATTCAGGTTCGAGATGAACATCATGGCCGGCATGATGATGCCCGAGACGAACTGGGCGCGGAAGGCGGAGCGGTACAAACGGTTGTTGGCGGGGGCAAAGCCTTCGATGACCCGCTCCTGCTGGCCGAAGGCCTTCACCACGTCCTGTCCGGTGAACATTTCCTCGATATAGCCGTTCACCTCGCCGGTGGACTTCCACTGGGTCTTGAACTCTGCCTGCGAGCGCCGGGCAATGAGGACGGTGACCAGGGCCGAGACGGGCACGGTAATCACGGCGATCAGTGCCAGCAGCGGGGAGATGGAAACCATCATGGCCAGCACGCCCGCGATCGTCAGGACCGAGGTGATGATCTGGGTCAGGCTCTGCGAGAGGGTCTGGGCAAGGTTGTCGATGTCGTTGGTGACCCGGCTGAGGACGTCTCCCCGCGATTGCTGCTGGAAGTGGGACATGGGCAGCCGGAACAGTTTGCCGTCGACGTCGCGGCGCAGCCGGTACATGGCGTTCTGCACAATGCGGGCGGTCACCCGTGCCTGGAACCAGCCGAAGGCGAAGGCCGCCAGGTAGATCCCCAGCACGCCGAGCAGGATCCCCGCCAGTCTCCCGAAGTCCAGTCCCTGTCCCGGGACCACATCCATCGCCGCGAGCATGTCCGCCAGTTGCCGCTCCCCCGAGTCCCGCAGTGCCTGTACCTGGGCTTCCTTCGACATCCCTGCGGGCAGGCCCTGGCCGATGAAGCCGTCGAAGATGACGTTGGTGGCCTCCCCGAGGATCCGGGGCGCGCTGACGGCGAGCGCCACGGAGACGACGGCGGCAACCAGTACCGCCGCTACCCGTATCCGGTCCGGTGCCATCAGCACCAGGATCCGACGGACACTGGCGGCGAAGTTCTCCGGCTTGACGGTTGCGGCAGCTCCCGGGCGCCCCCGTACCCCCGGCGTACTCATGCCACTTCCTCTGCGGTCAGCTGCGAAGCGACGATCTCCCGGTAGGTGTCCGAGGAAGCCATCAGCTCCGCATGGGTTCCCTGCCCCACGATCCGCCCTTCTTCGAGCACCAGGATCTTCGCGGCATCGGTAATGGTGTTTACCCGCTGTGCCACGACAATTACCGTGGCATCCCGGGTCTGCGGCCTCAGCGCCGCCCGGAGCCGGGCATCCGTGGCGAAGTCGAGCGCGGAGAAGCTGTCGTCGAAGAGGTAGATGGACGGCCGGACCACCAGTGCCCGGGCAATCGCGAGACGCTGCCGCTGCCCCCCGGAGAAGTTGGCCCCGCCCTGTTCCACCTGATGGTCCAGTCCTCCCTCCGCCGCCCGGACGAAGTCAGCCGCCTGGGCGGTCTCCAGGGCCTCCCAGAGTTCAGCGTCGGTGGCGTCCGGCCGGCCGAAGCGCAGGTTCGAGGCGATGGTGCCGCTGAAGAGGTAGGCACGCTGCGGCACCAGCCCGATGCCGCGGCGCAGCGAGGACAGGGTCACCCCGGCAATGTCCTGCCCGTCGACGGCAATGCTGCCGGACGTGGAGTCGAGCAGCCGCGGAACCAGGCTGAGCAGCGTGGTCTTCCCCGCCCCCGTGGAACCGATGATGGCCGTGGTCTCCCCGGGCAGGGCCTCGAAGCTGAGGTTGAACAGCACCGGGTCCTCGGCGCCCGGGTAGCTGTACCCGACGTCGGTAAAGGTGAGCCTCCCGCCGTCGTACGCCAGTTCCCCCGCCCCGGGGGCATCCGCAACGCTGGTACGGGTATCCAGCACTTCGAAGATACGTTCGGCACAGACGGCTGCACGGGGAAGCATCATGATCATGAACATGGACATCATCACCGCCATCAGGATCTGCATGATGTACGCGATAAATGCCGTAAGTGCACCGATCTGCATTTGACCGGCGTCGATCCGGAAGGCGCCGAACCAGATCACTGCGACTGTTGCCAGGTTGGCGACCAGCATGGCGGCGGGAAACAGCAGGGCCAGCAGCTGGCTCACCCGCAGCTGTGTGGAGGTGAGGTCCCTGTTCGCCCCGGCGAAGCGGTCCTGCTCGGAGTGCTCCCGGATGAACGCGCGGATGACGCTGATTCCCATGATCTGTTCCCGCAGGACCGAGTTGACCCGGTCGATCTGCCGCTGGGCCCGCCGGAACAGGGGAATCAGGCGCTTCAGCACCAGTCCGATCACCAGGAACAGTGCAGGCAGGATCAACAGCAGGATGCCGGAGAGCGGTATGTCCTGGTTCAGGGCCAGCAGCACCCCGCCCACACCCATGATGGGAGCCGAAACCATCATGGTGAACGTCATCAGCAGGGTCATCTGCACCTGCTGCACGTCATTGGTGGTCCGGGTGATCAGCGACGGCGGGCCGAACAGTCCGACTTCCCGGGAGGAAAAGGTCTCCACATTGGTGAACAGGGCCGCCCGGATGTTGCGGCCGGCGCTCATGGCCACCCGCGACGCCAGATAGGTGGCGGAGACGGAACACAGGACCTGGCCCGCCGTGACGGCAAGCATCCAGCCGCCCACCTGCATGATGACGTCCGTATCCCCGGTAACCACGCCGCGGTCAATGATGTCGGCGTTCAGTGTGGGCAGATACAGCGTGGCAACGGTCTGCAGCAGCTGCAGGAGAACGACGGCGGCCACGGCGCCTTTATAGGGGGCCAGGTTTTCCCGGACCAGCCTCAGAAGCATCCTTGCAACGTACGCCCGTCCGCGAGCGCAGACAATACCCGGGTACGACTGCTGCCCCCGGGTCGGGTGCGGGGCCGGATCGCTAGACTGGCGGAATGGAAGACCTGGAGAACATCACTATCCGCAGCGTGTCCGTCAGCGAGATGGACAACAACGTCTACCTGCTCACCGGTAAGGCGTCCGGTGCTCAGGTGCTTATCGATGCCGCCGCCGACTTCCCCGCCATCCAGCGGCTGCTGGCCGAAGGTGCGCAGGACGCGGCAGTGCCGGCGAAGCTTGAACTGATCATCACTACGCACAGCCACTGGGACCACGTCCGGGCGCTCGCCGAAACGGCGGCTGCCACCGGCGCGAAGACCGCGGCCGGCACGGCGGACATCCCCGACATTGAGGTACCCACGCTTGTTCCCCTGGAGCACGGGGACACCGGCACGTTCCCCGACTTCGAGCTGGAGGCGATCTCGCTGCGCGGCCACACACCGGGATCCGTTGCCCTGCTCTACCGTGACCCGCATGGTCCGGCCCACCTGTTTACCGGGGACTCGCTCTTCCCCGGCGGGCTGGGCAACACGCAGAAGGATCCGGAACGGTTTGCGCAGCTGTACCGGGATGTATTCGAACGTGTGTTCGATTATCTTCCCGATGACACGGTGGTGCACCCCGGTCACGGCGCCGGCACCACGCTGGGCGCCGAGCGTCCGCACCTGCGGGAATGGAAGGAACGCGGCTGGTAGCCGCCGCGCTCGTTACCGTTAGGGCGCGCCGCTAGGCCGTCTTCCGCCCCACCATAAACAGGCGCCGGAACGGGAAAACGGTGCCCCAGGAGTGCTGCGGATAGGCCTGGCGCAGCAGCGCCGCGTATTCCGTTTCGAAGGCGGCGAAGTCCTCGGCGGACAAGGCGTCGATGACCGGACGCAGGGCGGTGCCGCGCACCCATTCCAGGACCGGGTCCACGCCGGGCAGGACCTGGGAGTAAGTGGTCTCCCAGACGTCCGCTTCGAATCCGGCCTCGGTGAAGAGGGCAAGGTAGTCCTCGGGTTCGCCCACGGCGTCGGCATGGCGCAGCACCCCCTCCAGCTTCGGGGCCCAGGCGGCGCTCGCCGCCAGCTCCCTCATCAGCACGTGCGAGGGTGCGGTGAAGTTGCCCGGCACCTGCACGGCAAGCCAGGCGCCGTCGTCGAGCTGCTTGGCCCACCGGCGCAGGAGCTCCTGGTGGCCCGGCACCCACTGCAGTGCGGCGTTGGACACCACCACGTCCGTGCCCGGCTCCGGTTCCCAGTCCTCGATCCGTCCCTGCACGAAGTCCAGGTTCGACGGCGCGCCCTCCAGCGCCCGGGCCGAGTCGACCATCTCCTGCGAGGAGTCGACGCCGGTGACCTGCGCCTGCGGCCAGCGGGCCGCGAGCGAGGCGGTGAGGGCCCCTGTGCCGCAGCCAAGGTCCACCACCCGGACCGGGGAAGACGCCGCTACCCGGGCCGTGAGGTCGAAGAACGGACGGTCGCGGTGCGAGGAGAACTGTGTGTACTTTTCCGGGTCCCATTTCATGCGCCCGAGCCTACCCGCCGCAGCCGGCGGAAAACGGGACCGGCACGTCCCCGTTAGTCTGGTATGGACATGAAACTTCTTGAGCAGCTTGCCTCCGGCCCGTCCAGCACCCGCACCATCGATCCCGACGAGACCTACACGTCCTTCCTGGAGTGGGTGGAGAGCCGGGGCATGTCGCTGTACCCGGCGCAGGACGAGGCAGTGATGGAGCTGGTGACGGGGAACAACGTCATCCTGGCCACCCCCACCGGGTCCGGTAAATCCATGGTGGCGATTGCTGCGCACTTCCACGCCATGGCGCACGATGAGCGCAGCTACTACACGGCGCCCATCAAGGCCCTGGTGTCGGAGAAGTTCTTCGCACTGTGCGAGATCTTCGGCGCCGAGAACGTCGGCATGGTCACCGGTGACTCCTCGGTGAACAAGGACGCCCCGATCATCTGCTGCACAGCGGAGATCCTGGCCAACATTGCCCTGCGCGAAGGCCCCGACGCCGATCTGGGCACCGTCATCATGGATGAGTTCCACTTCTACTCGGACCCGCAGCGCGGCTGGGCCTGGCAGGTTCCGCTGCTGGAACTGCCTCAGGCACAGTTCCTGCTGATGTCCGCCACCCTGGGTGACATGACCCGGATCGCGAACGAGCTCAGTGAACTCACCAACCGCGACACCGTCACGGTGTCCTCCGTGCAGCGGCCCATCCCCCTGCACTACTACTACGTGGAGACCCCGGTCCAGGAATCCCTCGAGGAGCTGCTGGCCACCAAGCAGGTCCCGGTCTACGTGGTGCACTTCTCCCAGATCGAAGCCATTGACCGGGCCCAGGCCCTGATGAGCATCAATGTCTGCACCCGCGAGGAAAAGGACCGGATCGGCGAGCTGATTGCCGGCTTCCGGTTCGCCCCCGGCTTCGGCAAGACGCTGAACCGGCTGGTCCGGCACGGCATCGGCGTGCACCATGCCGGCATGCTGCCCAAGTACCGCCGCCTCGTGGAGCAGCTGGCGCAGGCCGGCCTGCTGAAGGTCATCTGCGGCACCGACACCCTGGGCGTCGGCATCAATGTGCCCATCCGCACCGTGCTGATCACTGCCCTGTCCAAGTACGACGGCACGCGCACCCGGCCCCTGAAGGTCCGCGAGTTCCACCAGATTGCCGGACGCGCCGGGCGGGCCGGCTACGATACGGCGGGCACCGTCGTCGTACAGGCACCGGAACACGTGATCGAAAACGTCAAGGCCATGGCCAAGGCGCAGGCGAAGTTCGGCGACGACCAGAAGAAGCTGCGCCAGGTGGTGAAGAAGAAACCGCAGGCCGGTTTTGTGTCCTGGGGCAAGCCCACCTTCGAAAAGCTGGTGGACGGCACCCCGGAGCCGCTGACCTCCAGCTTCAACATCACCCACTCCATGCTGCTGAACCTGCTGGAGCGTCCGGGTGACCCGTTCACAGCGGCCAAGAAACTGCTAACGAACAACCACGAGACCCGGTCCTCCCAGCTGGCCCTGATGAAGAAGGCCCTGAGCATCTACCGGGAGCTGAAGACCGCCGGCATTGTGGAGGTGCTGCCCGAGCCCGACGCCGACGGCCGCACCGTCCGCCTGAAGGTGCACCTGCAGCCGAACTTCGCCCTCAACCAGCCGCTGTCCCCGTTTGCCATGGCCTCCCTGGAGATCCTGGATCCGGAGAGCCCGTCCTACGCCCTGGACGTGGTGTCCGTGATCGAGGCGATCATGGAAAAGCCCCGGCAGGTCCTCTCCGCCCAGGAGAAGAAGGCCCGCGGCGAGGCGATCGCGGCCATGAAGTCCCAGGGCATCGAGTACGACGAGCGGATGGCCCTGCTGGAGGAAGTCACCTATCCGCAGCCGCTGGCCGAGCTGCTGGAGCAGTCCTTCGAGGTGTACCGTTCCGGTGCCCCCTGGCTGGGCGAGTTTGAGCTCAGCCCCAAGTCGATTGTCCGGGACATGTACGAGCGGGCCATGAGCTTCGGCGAATACGTGCAGTTCTACTCGCTGGCCCGTTCCGAAGGCGTGCTGCTGCGCTACCTCTCGGACACCTACAAGGCCCTGCTGCACACCGTCCCGCCGGAACGGCTGCGCGAAGACCTGGAAGACATCATCGAGTGGCTGGGCGAACTGGTCCGCCAGACCGATTCCTCGCTGCTGGACGAATGGGAGGAGCTGACCAACGGCATCAACCCCGATGCTTCGAACGAACCGGTGCTTCCGCCGGTTCCGGACCGACTGACCGCCAATGTGCGGGCCTTCCGGGTCATGGTCCGCAACGAGATGTTCTCCCGGGTAAAGCTCTTTGCCGACGAGGACGACCGCGCCCTGGGAGAGCTCGACGGCGATGCCGGCTGGGACGCCGACCGCTGGGCCGAGGTCCTGGACGCGTACTTCGAAGAACACGAGGACATCGACGACGGCCCCGACGGCCGCGGCCCGAACCTGCTGATCATCAAGGAACTGCCCGGCAAATGGGAAGTCCGGCAGATCTTCAAGGACCCGGCCAACCACCTGGACTGGGGCATCACCGCGGAAGTGGACCTGGCCGCGTCGGACGACGCCGGCAGCCCCGTCATCAAGGTGATCACCGCCGGACGGCTGGATTAGGCTGGGCATCATGCAGATCCGTCCCGCACGCCGGGAAGACGTCCCCGTCATCCTCGAGCTGATCCATGACCTGGCCATCTACGAAAAAGAGCCGCACGCGGTGAAGAACACCGTTGAGGCGCTGGAAGCGAACCTCTTCGGCGAGCATCCGGCCGTCTTCGCCCATGTGGCGGTGGACCGGGGGGCGGTGCAGGGCTTCGCCCTCTGGTTCCTGAACTACTCGACGTGGGAGGGCGTGCACGGCATCTACCTTGAGGACCTCTATGTCCGGCCCGAAGCGCGGGCCAGGGGCATCGGGAAGGCGCTGCTGCGCACACTGGCGGAAACCGCCGTCGAGCGCGGCTACGCCCGGGTCGAGTGGTGCGTGCTGAACTGGAACGAGCCCTCCATCGGCTTCTACAAATCCCTGGGTGCCGTCCCGCAGGACGACTGGACCACCTTCCGGCTCACCGGGGACGCGCTGGCCTCCTTCGGTGCCTCCCCGGAGGCGGCGAAGTGACGGCGGCCGTTCCGCACACGGCGTCGCGCACGTACCCGGTGCGCGGCATGAACGTGACGGACCACTGGTTCACGGTGCCGCTGGACCACGCAGTACCGGAGGGCGAGACCATTACCGTCTTTGCCCGCGAATACGTCGACGCCGAACAGCCCGCCGCCGAAGCGCAGTTGCTGCCGTGGCTGCTGTACCTGCAGGGCGGTCCGGGCGGCAAGGGCAACCGGCTGCTGCAGTTCGGCGGCTGGACGAAGGCTGCTGCCAAGCACTTCCGGATCCTGATGCTGGACCAGCGCGGGACCGGGCTCTCCACTCCGGCGGACCGGCAGACTTTGCCGCTGCGCGGAGACGCCGCGGCGCAGGCCGCGTACCTGACCCATTTCCGGGCGGACTCGATTGTGGCGGACGCTGAGCTGATCCGGCAGGCCCTCGGCTCCGGACCGTGGAGCACGTACGGGCAGAGCTACGGTGGGTTCTGCACCCTAACCTACCTGTCCCTTGCTCCCGAGGGATTGAAGGAATGCCTGGTGACCGGCGGGCTGGCACCGTTGACCGGTCCGGCCGACCGGGTCTACGAGGCAACCTTCCGGCGGGTGGCTGCACGCAACGCCGAGTATTTCTCCCGGTACCCCGAGGACCGGGAAACCACTACGCGGATTGCCCGGCACCTCGAGTCCGTCCCGGAATTCCTTCCCACCGGGGAGCGGCTGAGCGTACGGCGTTTCCAGATGGCCGGCTCCTATCTGGGCGGCAACACCCGGGTGGACGGCCTGCATTACCTGCTGCAGGAAGCCTTCGTTCCCGCCCCGGCCGGGGAACGTCTTTCCGACACCTTCCTGGAGGCCGTCCACGGGTTGGTCAGCCGGGCGGCGAATCCGCTGTACGCGGTGATGCACGAGTCCATCTACGGCCAGGGCGAAGCCACCAACTGGGCCGCGGAGCGCGTGCTGAAGTCCTTCCCCGAGTTCGAGCCCACGGCCCCCGAGCCGCTCTTCACCGGTGAGATGGTCTACCCCTGGTACTTCGACGAGGATCCGGCACTCGTCCCGCTTCGCGACACAGCAGAACTGCTGGCCAGCAAATCCGACTGGGGTCCCCTCTACGACACCGGCCAACTGGCCCGGAACGCCGTGCCCGTGGCCGCCGCAGTCTACACGGACGACATTTACGTGGACCGGGACCTCTCCCTGGAGACAGCCGGCGCCGTGAAGGGACTGCAGGTCTGGGAAACCGCCGATTTCCACCACGACGGCATTGCCGACGACGGCGAGGCCATCTTCGACCGCCTGCTCGGCATGGTCCGCGGCCAGGACGCGTAGGGACCATAGAGAAAGGAAGGTCCCCGGTGTACCGGGGACCTTCCTTTTGTTTGTCTTAGGGACCGCTAGAGCGGACGGTCAGCGAGTTTCCGGACCCATTCCGGGGTGGGCTTGCCGAGCTTGCGGTCGGTGGTGAGGCGGAGCCTTGCGGCCCGGATCTGCACCCGTTCGCGGTCTCGATCGCGTTCAGCCTGATCGGCGGGAGCCTTAGAACCGCGTGCCAGCGGCAGTGCTGCTGTTGTCATCGTCAGCCTCCTCCGTTCCGGGTGCGCTCGTGATGTTTTCATTCTGGCTCATATCGCCGGTCGCGTCCACTATCGCCGTCAGCGGGCGTGCCCACGCAATGCTTATAATAGCCGCTTCCTCGGTTCCGGCAAGGTCGCTCTGGGCCAGCAGGTCCAGGACGCCCAGTCCCGTCTCCTGCCGCCGGGGATCGTCCGACAGGGAAGCTTCGATGGCCCACTGGGCGCGGGTCCACCATTCCGAGCGCTGATCTGCCTTCCGGCGCTGCTCCAGTGTCTTCCAGCCGATGAAAAACGTCAGTGCCCCGGCAAGGAGAACGGCCAAAGGGCCCAGGGCTGCAACTATTTCCCACCAGGAGGTGGCACTTGCTGCCGGAAGTGCCGGCGGGACCGGCGGGGAGGTTGACTGCATAGTCCCACCGTAGCGCCGGCCTCCGACATTTCCCGTCTGCCGGACCCGGCGCCCGCCTAGGCGTGCCCGGCTGCCTGCATCTGCCGCAGTTCCTTCTTCAGGTCCCCCACCTCGTCGCGCAGCCGGGCAGCCAACTCGAACTGCAGCTCGGCGGCAGCGGCATGCATCTGCTCCGTCATGGACGCGATCAGGCTGGTGAGGTCCTCGGCGGGAGCAGCTGCCAGACCGTCCTTCCGGACTCCCTTGCCCTTGCCCTTCGTCTTCTGCTTGGCCGCCTCTGCCAGGAGGGCCTTGGTGTCGGCGTCCTCGCGGGCCAGCTGGTCCGTGATGTCCGCGATCTTCTTGCGCAGCGGCTGCGGGTCCACGCCGTGCTTCTTGTTGTACGCCACCTGGATCTCGCGGCGGCGGTTGGTCTCATCGATGGCCTTGGCCATCGAATCGGTGATCCGGTCCGCGTACATGTGCACCTCGCCCGAGACGTTACGGGCGGCACGGCCGATGGTCTGGATCAGCGAGGTGGAGGAACGCAGGAAGCCCTCCTTGTCGGCGTCGAGGATGCTGACCAGGGACACCTCGGGAAGGTCGAGGCCTTCCCGGAGCAGGTTAATGCCGACCAGCACGTCGAAGGTGCCCATCCGCAGTTCGCGGAGCAGCTCCACGCGGCGCAGCGTGTCGACGTCGGAGTGCAGGTATTCCACCTTGACCCCGTGCTCCAGCAGATAGCCGGTCAGGTCCTCGGCCATCCGCTTGGTCAGCGTGGTCACCAGCACGCGTTCGTCCCGTTCGGTGCGGGTGCGGATCTCGCCGAGAAGGTCGTCGATCTGGCCCTTGCTGGGCTTGACCACCACCTGCGGATCCACCAGGCCGGTGGGGCGGATGATCTGCTCCACGTAGCCGTCCGACTTGGACAGCTCGTATTTGCCCGGGGTGGCGGACATGTAGACGGTCTGGCCGATCCGTTCCAGGAACTCGTCCCATTTCAGCGGCCGGTTGTCCATGGCCGAGGGCAGCCGGAAGCCGTGGTCCACCAGGGTGCGCTTGCGGGACATGTCGCCCTCGTACATGGCACCGATCTGCGGAATGGTGACATGGGATTCGTCCACCACCAGCAGGAAGTCGTCCGGGAAATAGTCCAGCAGGCAGTGCGGGGCGGTGCCCGGGCCGCGGCCGTCGATATGCCGCGAGTAGTTCTCGATGCCGTTGCAGAAGCCCATCTGCTGCATCATTTCGAGGTCATAGGTGGTGCGCATCCGCAGCCGCTGGGCTTCCACCAGCTTGTTCTGCGATTCCAGTTCCTTCAGCCGCACCTGGAGCTCATCCTCGATCTGGCGGATGGCACGGTGCATCCGGTCCTCGCCGGCCACATAGTGCGACGCCGGGAAGACGTACATCTCCGTCTCTTCGTGGATGACGTCCCCGGTCAGCGGATGCAGGGTGTAGATGTTCTCGATCTCGTCGCCGAAGAATTCGACGCGGATCGCGTTCTCTTCGTACATCGGGATGATTTCCACGGTGTCGCCGCGGACGCGGAAGGTGCCGCGGTGGAAGTCCATGTCATTGCGGACATACTGCATGGCCACGAAGCGGCGCAGCAGGTCATCACGGTTCATCTGCTGGCCCCGGCGCAGGGTCACCATTGCCTCGATGTACTCTTCCGGGGTGCCCAGGCCGTAGATGCACGACACTGTCGCCACCACGATGACGTCGCGCCGGGTCAGCAGGGCGTTGGTGGCCGAGTGGCGCAGGCGTTCGACTTCCTCATTGATCGAGGAATCCTTCTCGATGAAGGTGTCCGTCTGAGGGACATAGGCTTCGGGCTGGTAGTAGTCGTAGTAGGAGACGAAGTACTCCACCGCGTTGTTGGGCAGCAGCTCCCGGAACTCGTTCGCCAGCTGGGCTGCCAGCGTCTTGTTCTGCACCATCACCAGCGTGGGCCGCTGCACCTGCTCCACCAGCCAGGCCGCCGTCGCACTCTTACCGGTACCGGTGGCGCCCAGGAGGACAACGTCCTTCTCTCCGGCGTTGATCCGCTCGGCCAGTTCCTTGATGGCGGTGGGCTGGTCACCGGCGGGCTTGTAGTCACTGATGACCTCAAACGGTGCCACGACTCTCTTGATGTCCTGCGCAAGACTCATGCCTATAAAACTACTCCGCTATGCGGACAGCCGTGGTCCGCTTTGCTAGGGGCTGAACTACCGCCCGGCCCGGCTCCGCGCCTCGTTCAGCGGCACCAGCCGGGTCTCCCAGAGCCCGCGTACGGCGGCCACCAGTTCCTCGGGGCTGCCGGTGTTGTGCAGTACGACGTCGGCCGCCTCCGCTCGCTGTTCGGGAGTTGCCTGCGCGGCGATGCGGGCGCGTGCGGCCTCGGGATCCATCCCCCGGTCCTGCACCATGCGCTGCAGCCGCACGTCCTCGGGTGCCTCGACAACGACGACGAAGTCGAAGTTCCCGGCCTGGCCGGTTTCCACCAGCAGCGGGATGTCCTGGACCAGGATCCCGTCCGGCGGGGCCTCCGCCGCAAGCTGGGCGGCCCGCGCCCGGACCAGCGGATGGATAATGCCGTTCAGCACCGTACGGCGTTCCTCATCGCCGAAGACCACGGCGGCCAGCGCCGGACGGTCCAGCGAGCCGTCAGCGGCCAGGATCTGGGGGCCGAAGGCCTCGACGACGGCGGCCAGGCCTTCCGTGCCCGGCTCCACCACTTCACGGGCCAGGGCATCGGCGTCCACCAGCACGGCGCCGCACTGAACGAGGGTCCGCGCGACCAGGGATTTTCCGGCAGCGATCCCGCCGGTGAGTCCAACCTTGAGCATGCCCCCACCCTACCGCCGTCCCGGACCGGAACCGCCTACTAGACTGGAAGGGTGAGCGATATCGACGCGGCGGCGGGGCGCTACACCACCGTCGCCCGTGAACACCGCGCTGAACTTGAAATCCGACGCTCACGCTTCATCACCGTGCTGCGCCGCACCGATACCGAAGAGCAGGCGCGCGCCCTGGTGGCGGACCTGCGCCGCGAGTTCCATGACGCCCGGCACCACTGCAGCGCCTTCGTGCTGGGCCCCCGGCGCGAGGTCCAACGCTCCAGCGACGACGGCGAACCGTCCGGCACCGCCGGCATTCCGATGCTGGAAGCGCTCACCAAGCGGGAGACCTTCAACGGAGCCACCGACCTCAGTGACATCACTGCCGTGACCGTCCGCTACTTCGGCGGGATCCTGCTCGGTGCGGGCGGGCTGGTGCGTGCCTACTCCGAGTCCGTCTCCTCGGCCCTGGACACCGCTCCCCTGCTGCGGCGCCGGCGGATGCAGCTTTACGGCATCCCGGCCGGACACTCCGCGGCCGGACGGTTGGAAAACGACCTCCGGACCGCAGGCATCAGCGTGCTGGGCACCGATTATTCGGCCGCCGGCGCCTCCATCAATGTTGCCCTGCCGGACACCCCCGACGCCCTGGATGCCTTCCATGCCAGGCTCGCCTCCCTGACCGCCGGAGCCTCCGAACCGGTCCCCCTCGGAACAGAATGGATCGACCGTGACTGACCCCGCACCGGGCCGGACCGATTTCGACTTTTCCCGGCTGCGCCGCAGGCCGGACGTCGAAGCCCCCAACCTGCAGGCCTGGGACGCCGCCGACACCCTTCTGCTGGACACGGCAGCAGCAGACCTTTCCGCAGCAGCGGATCCGGACCAGCCCGGCGTCGTCGTCATCGGCGATTCCTACGGCGCGCTCACGCTCGGAGCCGCGGCCAGGCATGGACTGCAACGCCTGCGTGTCCACCAGGATCCGCTGAGCGGCGAACAGGCGCTTGATGCCAACGCCGCGGACCTGGAGCTGCCGGACGTTTTCAGCCACCATTCCCTCACGGCGCCGCTTGTGGAAGATGCCCGCCTGGTGCTGCTGCGGCTCCCCCGCTCGCTGGCCGCCCTGGAAGAGATCGCTGCGTTGATCGCGGCCAACGCCGCACCGGATGTCACGGTCTACGCCGGCGGACGGGTCAAGCACATGACTCCGGCCATGAACGAGGTCCTCGCCCGCTACTTCGGCTCCGTCACCGCCGGGCTCGGCCGGCAGAAATCCAGGGTCCTGACGGCCGGCTTGCCCCTTCCGTCAGAGCAGCTCCCGGAACCGTCCTTCCCGGTCTCCCAGCGGCACGACGTCGGCCTGGCGCAGCCGCTGGAACTCTGGGCCTACGGCGCTGCGTTCGGCGGAACCGCACTGGATCCCGGCACCCGGTTCCTGCTGCCGCACCTGGCCCAGGCCCGCGCGGCCCGGCGCGCCGTGGACCTTGGCTGCGGGAGCGGCACCATTGCCGCCTACCTCGCACTGACCCGGCCGGACCTCACGGTGCTGGCCACCGACCAGTCAGCCGCTGCTGCGGCCTCCGCCGCCCGCACCCTGGCCGCCAACGGCGTGGCGGACCGCGCCGTCGTCACCCGGGCCGATGCGCTGGGCCCGCTGCCGGACCGTTCGGAGGAACTGGTGGTCCTGAACCCGCCGTTCCACATCGGCGCTGCGGTGCATGCCGGCATCGCCCTGAAGCTTTTTGCCGATGCCGGACGTGTCCTGCAGCCGGGCGGCGAACTCTGGACCGTTTGGAACAGCCACCTGCAGTATCGGCCCGCCCTGGCCAGGCTGGTCGGTCCCACCCGTGAAGTGGCCCGCAACCCCAAGTTCACGGTCACCGTCAGCACCCGGCGCTAAGGCCGCACCGCCGCACCCGTCCCCGGACCGCCCCGGGGACGGCTTTTGCACGTCCAGAGAGCGCTCTCTTGACAGTGGCGCAGATCACTCCTAGCCTGTAACCGACGCGTAGAGAGCGCTCTCTCAGACTCCGCTCCCGCCGCAGGAACCGTTTTTCTTTTCTCCCGCTTTCGTCGGATCACGCCACCCAAGCACCAGGCACGGTCTACCACCCGGGATCATCAACTGCTTTACCCACACACAAAGGAGTGACCGTGAAGAATTTCCGACATCCCGCGGCGGCGATTGCAGGTGCTGCCGTAGTGGCCCTGCTGGCCGTAGGCTGCGGCGGCGGCGAGAGCGAAGCTGCCAGTGAAGACAATCCCCTGAAGCTGACCGTCACCACCTTCGGAACCTTCGGCTACGACGATCTGTATGCCGAATACGAAGAAGCCAACCCCGGCATCGACATCCAGGCCAACAACATCGACCGCGGCGCCAATGCGCAGACGGACCTCTTCACCAAGCTCGCGGCCGGTTCCGGCGTCAGCGACGTGGTGGCCCTCGAAGAAGGCTGGCTGGGTGCGGTCATGGACGTCTCGGACCAGTTCGTGGACCTGAACGAGTACGGCGCGGAAGATATCAAGGACAACTGGGTGGACTGGAAGTACAAGCAGGGCACCGACGCCGACGGCCGGGTCATCGGCTACGGCACCGACATCGGACCGCAGGGCCTGTGCTACAACGGCAAGCTGTTCGAGGAAGCCGGCCTGCCGAGCGACCGCGAAGCCGTAGCGGAACTCTTCGGCGGCGACGACGCAACCTGGGACACCTACTTCGAACTCGGCAACCAGTACCACGAGAAGACCGGCAAGGCCTGGTACGACCAGTCCGGATTCGTCTGGAACTCCATGGTGAACCAGATGAAGGAGGGCTACTACACTGCCGACGGTGACTTGAACATCGAAGGCAATGACGCCATGAAGGAACAGTTCATGCAGCTTGCTGCCGGAACCCAGGCAGGGCTCTCCGCCAACGAAACCAAGTGGGACTGGGGAACCGGCAAGGCGTTCACCGACGGCTCCTTTGCCACCTTCGTGTGCCCGGGCTGGATGCTGGGCACCATCCAGGAACAGCTCGAATCCGCCGGCGGCGGCGCGGACTCGGGCTGGGACTTCGCAGATGTCTTCCCCGGCGGTGCCTCGAACTGGGGCGGCGCGTTCCTGGCAGTCCCCGAAACCTCCGAGCACAAGGAGGAAGCGGCGAAACTCGCGGCCTGGCTCACCGCCCCCGAGCAGCAGGTGAAGCAGTCGGCGGCAGCCAACAACTTCCCCAGCACCATTGAGGCGCAGGAACAGCTGGCGAAGGACGCGACTCCCAATCCGATGTTCAACGACGCCCCCACCGGAGCCATCCTGGCATCCCGGGCCGAAGGCGTAGTTGCCCAGTTCAAGGGCCCGGACGATTCTGTAATCCAGGAAAAGGTCTTCGGTGTGGCACTGACCCAGCTTGATGCGGGCAAGGTCGACGGCGAAGGCGCCTGGAATGAAGCAGTTCAACTCCTGAACGAGCTGGTAGTCAAGGACTAGTACCCAGCGGGGCCTCCGGGGATCCGGAGGCCCCCTGATGGACTGTGAGAATCGATATGACCGTAACCATGAAACGGCCAGCGCCAGCCGCGCCGCCGGAGAAAATCAAACCCACGTTCAGGCAGCGGCTCAACATCTGGGACGTCAAAGCCTCTCCCTACCTGTACATTTCACCGTTTTTCGTGCTCTTCGCACTGGTGGGCCTGTTTCCCCTGGTCTACACGTTCTACGTTTCGCTGTACGACTGGCATCTCCTGAAGGGTCAGGGCGAATTTGTCGGACTGGGGAACTTCGCCGAGGTCCTCGCCGACCGTTTCTTCTGGAACTCGCTTTTCAACACGATGAGCATTTTCCTGCTGTCGGCGATTCCGCAGCTGGCGGGCGCCCTGGTGATAGCCGCAGTCCTGGACCAGAACATCCGGGGCAAGACGTTTTGGCGCATGAGCGTGCTCATCCCCTACGTGGTCACGCCGGTTGCCGTAGCCCTGATTTTCACCTACATGTTCAATGAGCAGCATGGCCTCATCAACAGCGTCCTGAGCAACTTCGGCATAGATCCGATCATGTGGCGGACCGAAACCTTTCCCAGCCATGTGGCGGTGGCATCCATGGTCAACTGGCGGTGGACAGGCTACAACGCGCTGATCCTCCTGGCCGCCATGCAGGCAGTGCCGCGCGATATTTACGAATCCGCCGCTATTGACGGAGCCGGTGCCATCCGGCGTTTCTTCAGCATTACCCTGCCGAGCATCCGGCCCACCATGATCTTCGTGGTCATCACCTCCACAATCGGAGGACTGCAGATCTTCACCGAGCCGCGCCTCTTCGATCCCACGTATGCCGGCGGCCCGGAGCGCGAGTTCCAGACCACCGTTCTTTACCTGTGGGAGATGGCCTTCCAGCGGCAGGATTTCGGAGCTGCATCGGCCATTGCCTGGCTGCTGTTCCTCATCATCATTCTTTTCGGAGTCCTGAATCTGGCCTTGTCCAGGCGGATAGCGTCATCCGACGGCAAACGGCAGCGCCGCCGGCCGGCAGTGAAAGGGAAGACAAAGTGAGTATCGTCGAACAAAAGACCGCGCCACGGACCCAAATGCGGGCCCCGCGCCGCCGCCCGCCGCTGCGGCACCGGATCCTGGGCAACGGCCTCCGCCCCGGCTATCTGACGTACGGCCTGCTGCTCGCTTTCTTCATCGGTTCTGCCTACCCGCTGTGGTGGTCCGCAGTGGTGGGCAGCCGGTCCAATGAAGCGCTGAGCCTTACCTGGCCTCCGTTGCTGCCCGGCGGGAATTTCTGGACGAACGTTGCCGAGGTATTCGACACCATTCCGTTCTGGACGGCGTTGTGGAACAGCATCCTGATCTCGACCATCATCACTGTTTCCGTGGTGATGTTCTCCACCCTGGCGGGGTACGCCTTCGCGAAGCTGCGTTTCCGCGGGAACAACGGGTTGATGGTCGCAGTAGTGGCGACCATGGCCATTCCGACCCAGCTCGGAATCATTCCCCTGTTTATGGTGATGCGGCAATACGGCTGGACCGGTGATATCGGCGCCGTCATCATCCCGACGCTCGTGACGGCCTTCGGCGTGTTCTTTATGCGCCAGTACCTGGTGGACGTCATTCCGGACGAACTGATCGAATCCGCGCGGATGGACGGCGCCAACATGATCAAGACGTTCTGGCATGTGGCCCTGCCCGCGGCGAGGCCGGCAATGGCCATCCTCAGCCTGTTTACGTTTATGTCTGCGTGGACGGACTTCCTGTGGCCGATGCTGGTACTCGACGCCGGCAACCCCACCCTCCAGACCGCGCTAAGCCAGCTGCAATCCAACCGATACACCGACTACGCGGTGGTCCTTACCGGTGCCGTGCTGGCAACCATTCCCCTGCTCATCCTTTTCGCGGTGGCAGGAAAACAACTTATATCCGGAATCATGCAGGGAGCAGTGAAGGGTTAATGACGAACAACGCCACGGAGCGAAGGAATTTCCCAGCGGGCTTTATCTGGGGATCCGCCACAGCGGCGGCCCAGGTCGAAGGAGCCGCATGGGAGGACGGCAAGGAAGACTCCGTGTGGGACACGTTCGCCCGGACCCCCGGAAACGTGAAGAATCTCGACACCCCGGCAGTCGCAGTGGACCATTACCACCGCATGCCTGCCGACGTCGCCCTGATGAAGGACCTTGGACTGGACTCCTACCGCTTCTCCACCAGCTGGGCACGGGTGCGGCCGGGAGACCGCGGCACCAGCACTGCGGGGCTGGACTTCTACTCCCGCCTGGTGGATGAACTCCTGGGCGCCGGGATCCTGCCCTGGCTCACCCTGTACCACTGGGATCTGCCGCAGGCCCTGGAAGAGAAGGGCGGCTGGGCAAACCGGGACACCGCGTACCGCTTTGTTGAGTACGCCAATGATGTCTACTCCGCCCTTGGGGACCGGGTGCAGCACTGGACCACCTTCAACGAACCGTTCTGCTCGTCCCTGCTGGGCTACGGGTCCGGGGTGCACGCTCCGGGCCGGCAGGAACCCCGCGCGGCCATCGCAGCGGTCCACCATCAGCACCTCGCCCACGGCATGGCTGTCAACGAACTCCGTTCCCGCGGCGCCCAGCAGCTCGGCATTACGCTGAACCTCAGCAACTCCATCCCGCGGGATGCCTCCGATCCCGTGGACCTGGAAGCGGCACGGCTCTTTGACTCCCTGCAGAACCGCATCTTCCTCGACCCCGTCCTTCGGGGCGCCTATCCGGAGGATTCGCTGAAGGACCTGGAGCCGTTTGGCTTGGCCGAGGCCATCCGTCCGGGCGACCTGGAGATCATCGGGACCCCGATCGATTTCCTGGGAGTGAACCACTACCACGATGACCAGATCAGCGGACACCCGGACACCAGCGGAGCCGACGGCCATTCCGGCGGCTCCGGGCGTCCCGTGGCCTCCCCCTGGATCGGCGCCGAACACATCACCTTCCCCAGCCGCGGCCTGCCCCGCACCGCCATGGACTGGGAGGTCAACCCCGACGGGCTCCGCCGGCTCCTGGTCCGCCTCGGTGAGGAGTACCCGGCGCTGCCGCCGCTGTACATCACCGAAAACGGGGCTGCCTACGACGACGTCGTGAGTGACGACGGAAGCGTGCCGGATGCCGAACGCACCGGCTTCATCATGGACCACATCGACGCTGTCCGCCGTGCAATTGACGCAGGGGCAGACGTCCGCGGCTACTTCGTGTGGTCCTTGATGGACAACTTCGAGTGGTCCTGGGGCTACAGCAAGCGTTTCGGCATTGTCCGGGTGGATTACGACACCCAGGAACGCACGGTCAAGGACAGCGGCCTTGCCTACAGCCGGCTGATCGCAGCCAGCCGGGGCGAGGATTCCGGCACCCGTGGGACGTCTGCCGCCTCGATGGTGTGACGTCCCGTAAACTGGGCACCGATCGGGCGTCTCGGCCCTCAGTCGCGTAGGAGAAAACAGTGAGTGCTGAATCCGGCCAGGCGCACCCCGCCCCGACCCTGGAAATGGTGGCCGCCCTGGCCGGCGTTTCCAGGGCCACGGTGTCCCGGGTGGTCAACGGTTCGCCTTCCGTTGACCCGAGCATGGCCGACTCGGTGGAAAAGGCCGTGCGGGCGCTGAACTATGTACCCAACCGCGCGGCCCGGACCTTGGCCAGCCGGCGGACGTATACGGTGACGCTGCTTGTTCCGGAGTCCACGTCCAAGGTCTTTGCGGATCCCTTCTTCGCCAGCGTGGTGGAAGGAATTGCCCGCTACCTGAACACCACCGAATACATGCTCAACATGGTGACCTCCTCGGAATCCAACCCGGAGAAAACCCGCCGCTACCTGATGGGCGGAAACGTGGACGGCGTGCTGGTGGTTTCACACCACACGGGCGACCATTCCTGGGAGCGGTTGAACGGTCAGCTGCCGGTCGTTTTCGCCGGGCGTCCGCTGGTGGACGCCGGTCAGAGCTACTTCGTGGAAGTGGACAATGAGGAAGGTGCTGCGGCTGCCACGGCCAGGCTCACCGGCGCCGGACGGCGGAGCATTGCCACGATCGCCGGGCCGCAGGACATGCTTGCAGGTGTGGACCGGCTCGCCGGGTGGCGGGCTGAAGTGCGCCGTGCAGGCCTGGGTGACGCCCTGGTGGAGACCGGGGACTTTACCGTAGCCTCCGGGGCGGCCGCCATGCGCCGCCTGCTGGACCGCGGCAGGAGAATCGATGCAGTCTTCGCCGCAAACGACCAGATGGCGTCGGGTGCGTATTCGGTGCTGCAGGAACGGGGGCTGCGCATCCCGGAGGATATCGCCGTGGTGGGGTTCGACGACGACTACTACGCCACCAGCCTTAGTCCTGCCCTGACGACCATCCACCACCCGATCACCGCCCTCGGGGCAAAGATGGCGGAGGTGCTGGTGGACCTGATAGAAGGCCGGCCCACCGAACGGGTGAACCGCCTGCCGACGTCGCTGGTGGTGCGGGACTCGGCCTAGGCGGAGGTTACCCGTCGTCGTCCTCGAGCATCTGCGCGAACTCGTCCGGTGTCACGATCCTGATGCCCAGCTCCTGCGCACGGCGGAACTTGCTGCTTCCCGGCTCGGCACACACCAGGAGGGACGTGGTTTTCGAGACCGAGCCGGCTGCGCGGCCTCCATTGGCTTCGATCAGTTCCTGGGCACCGGCCCGGGTCAGGGAGCCCAGCGCGCTGCCCTTCAGGGAGCCGGTGATGACCACATTCATAGCCTGCCCCTCAGAGGTGGTGAGCCTGGCCGTGGCGGCCTTCACCGGCGCGGCCACCGGGGTGCCCATATTCACCCCGGCTGCGGCCAGACGGTCAATGACCGGCCCGTTGTCCTTCAGCGCTGCATGGATAACTTCCGCCTTGGCCTTGCCGATGCCTTCGACACCCGCGAGCTCTCCCACCGAGGCGCACCGGAGGTTCTCCATCGTCCCGAATCGGGCGGCCAGCCGGCGGCCGAAGGTCCGTCCGGTGTAGCGCATGGCCAGGGCGGTGATAACCCGGTTCAGCGGCCGGGACTTGGCCTGCTCAATTTCGGCCATGATTTTTCTGGCCTTCCTGACCCCGAGCACCCGGTCCGCACCCGATTCAGCCGTGCGCAGTCTCAGGTTGGCTAGCTGGTCCTCGGTCAGGTGGAAGATGTCCGAGACATCCCGGACCAGATCCGCTTCGGCAAGGGCGTCCCCGGTGGAGCCGCCGACGCCGTCGATATCCAACCCGGCGTCGCGGGAGACTGCGTAGGAAATCCGCCCGGAAACAGAGCATTCGGGATTGGTGCACCGCCACAACCCGGTGGACTTATCGAATTCCCGGCCGCATTTGGGACAGCCGGCCGGCGGTTCCCACGGGAGGGAAGACGGGTCCCGCAGGTCCGCCCGCGGCAGGTGGACCTGCGGAATAACGTCATTGGCCTTGTACGCCATGACGGTGTCCCCGACGCGGATATCTTTCTTCAGCAGGTCCTGGACGTTGTGCAGGGAGGCGTATCCGATCGTGGAACCGTCCACGTCTACGGGCGTGAACCGGGCACGGATGGACAGCCGCCCGGTCTTACCGATCTCGAGCTCTATGTCTTCAATAACGGTAGGCACCTGCACCGGCGGGTACTTGTAGGCCACCGCCCACTTCGGGGCATGTGCTCCCTCCCCCATGGCTTTCCGCTCTGCGGCAGCGGGCACCTTCAGGACGGCGCCGTCGATGGGAAAACCCAGGTCCGAACGCACCGCACCCAGGGCGGCGACCGCTGCCATCGGGTCATCCGCAGCCAGGACGACCTGCGGCAGCAGGGAAAGCGCCGTCGTGAAGCCCCGGGCTGAAAGCTCCTGCATCGCGTCCAGGTGGTCGGCGTCCCCGCCGAGGGTGTATGCCGCGAAGGAGAACAGGCCGGCGTAAGTGCTGCCGTCCTTGTTCAGCATTCCGGCTACTCCGTTGCGGGCGTTTCTAAAAGAGGCCTGGCCTGCCGCGGCGCGGATCGCGTTGGCCTGTCCCAGGTTTGCCTCGCTCAGGTACAGCTCGCCGCGGACTTCGAAGTCGCCTGTTCCGGCGGCTTCGGGCAACCCCTCGACGCCGCGGACCTTGGCGGTGACGTCTTCACCCGTGTAGCCGTCACCACGCGTGGCAGCGGAAAAGAGGCGCCCGTCCGCATAGCGGACGATAATGGCCATGCCGTCGATTTTCGGTTCAACCACTGCATCGGGATGCGCGGCTGCGAACTCGATGACCTTCTCCTCGCCGGGCTTTTCCAAGGATCCGGCCGGCGAGGCATGCTCGACGTTCCCGCCTTCGGCTCCCCCATGGCCGACAGCCGAGTGAAGCCCGTGGGAGGGGGAGATGCCGCTGGCCGATTCGTAGGCCAGGATCGCTGCCAGCAGACTGTCGAACCGCTCGTCCGGCATCTCCTCGATGTCGGTCTGCTCGTAGGCCCTCGCCGCGGACAGGGCCTGCGCCACCAGGTGGTCGTAATTATCTGCGGTGATGACCGGACCTGCCTGCGGCAACTCCGGAGACCCGCCCGGATCCCGCTGCTGTTCGGACATATTGCTCATCATTCCGAATCCGGCCTGGGGAATGCCGCCTCCGGACCCAGCCACAACAGGAACACCATGTACCAGATGAGCAGGACCACACCGAACCACCACAGCGCCGCCGACGGATACTTCAACCGGCGGAGCACGGCATAGCCGCCCCAGGCAAGGCCCAGGGCGACGAACGGTCCCGGGCACAGAAGCAGGCCCATAACTTCTTGTCTGGCTCGTTCCCCGGGTTCAAAGGAAGAGCTCGGAGCCATACCGACACCGAGGAAGATGACGAACGCCACGAAACCGGTGTAGGCACCAACGAAGGCAGTGAGCACCGAGGCGGTCATCAGGGCAGCGAACTCAGCACCGGACCGTGTCCTTACCGGGCGGCCGTAGGGGGTTTGCGGGAAAAACTGCTGCGGATAAGGCTGATGCGGATGCTGCTGCGGGTATGGATACGACTGCTGCTGCGGCACAAACGGCCCCTGCTCCGGCCGATCCCCTTGTTCCGCCATGAGCTCCCCCAGATCGACATCGAAAAACTGTTCTCCGGGCTACCCTAGCGGCCGCCCTCCGATCCGCACACAGACACGCCCGCACACGCAAAAGCGGGCCCCCACCGAAGTGGAGGCCCGCTTTAGTCAGTTACGCGGTCCGGCTTACCGAACAGCGGAACCAGTGGGAATTAGTTTCCCGTGAGCTTCTCGCGCAGTGCAGCCAGGGCTTCGTCGGAAGCCAGCGTGCCGGCACCCGTCTCGGCAACGGCCGGCTCGGAGGAGTAGCTGGTGGTGCCGGAATCGGTGGATTCCGAAGCAGCAGCGATGTCCTCGGAGTTGTGCTGGGCGACCTGCTTCTTGTGGGCTTCCCAACGTGCCTGGGCGTCAGCGTACTGCTGCTCCCAAGCGGCGCGCTGGGTCTCGTAGCCTTCGAGCCATTCGTTCGACTCGGGGTCGAAGCCCTCCGGGTACTTGTAGTTGCCGGCTTCGTCGTACTCTGCGGCCATGCCGTACAGAGCCGGATCGAACTCGGTGCCCTCGGGATCGACGCCCTCATTGGCCTGCTTGAGGGACAGCGAGATGCGGCGACGCTCGAGATCGATGTCGATGACCTTGACGAACAGTTCGTCACCAACGGAGACAACCTGCTCGGCGAGCTCCACGTGGCGGACAGCCAGTTCGGAGATGTGGACCAGGCCTTCGATGCCGTCTTCGACGCGAACGAACGCACCGAACGGAACCAGCTTGGTGACCTTACCCGGAACAACCTGGCCGAGGGCGTGGGTGCGGGCGAAGGTCTGCCACGGATCTTCCTGCGTAGCCTTCAGCGACAGGGAGACACGCTCGCGGTCAAGGTCAACTTCCAGAACCTCAACGGTGACTTCCTGGCCAACTTCGACAACCTCGGAGGGGTGGTCGATGTGCTTCCAGGACAGCTCGGAAACGTGAACGAGGCCGTCTACGCCGCCAAGGTCCACGAATGCACCGAAGTTGACGATGGAGGAAACAACGCCCGGACGAACCTGGCCCTTTTCCAGCTTGTTGAGGAACGTGGAACGAACCTCGGACTGGGTCTGCTCGAGCCAGGCACGGCGGGACAGAACAACGTTGTTGCGGTTCTTGTCCAGCTCGATGATCTTGGCTTCGATCTGCTGACCGATGTACGGAGCCAGGTCGCGGACGCGACGCATCTCCACGAGGGATGCCGGCAGGAAGCCGCGCAGCCCGATGTCGAGGATAAGACCACCCTTGACAACCTCGATGACGGTACCGGTAACGACGCCGTCTTCTTCCTTGACCTTCTCGATGTCACCCCAGGCGCGCTCGTACTGAGCACGCTTCTTGGAGAGGATCAGACGGCCTTCTTTGTCTTCCTTGGTGAGCACCAGGGCTTCGACCTGATCGCCGACGGAGACAACGTCTCCGGGATCAACGTCGTGCTTGATGGAAAGCTCGCGGGAAGGGATGACACCCTCGGTCTTGTAACCGATGTCGAGCAGGACCTCGTCGCGGTCAACCTTGACAACGGTACCTTCGACGAGATCGCCGTCGTTGAAGTACTTGATCGTTGCGTCAATCGCGGCGAGGAAGTCCTCGGCAGTACCGATGTCGTTGATGGCGACCTGCGGGGTACCGGACTTCTCGTTGGTGGTGATGGTCATGTAGTTGGGACTCCGATGTGGAAGTTGTTTTGTATTCCGGACTGGTTTCCACTAACCGGCGGTAGGGCCGGGTGGCCCCCGCAGGCAAGATACTTGCCCAAGTGAATGCCAAAGGCACGAAAGTGCCGAGGACGAACAGCTTGTTTGCCCGGAGATGGACAGGATTGGTTATAACTTGCGCTATTACGCGCCCGATCAGTCTAGCCGGACCCGCCAACGCAGGTCAAAGGGAACTGCTGTGCCGACGTCGAAAAATACCCGCCTGCCACTCAGGTGATTAGAACTGCGTGCTGCAGTAAGGCGCCGGCCCGGCCGAAAACAGCTCGTCCAGTACGCCCAGGGCAGCTTCCCCGGCCTGCACCGACCCGGCTGCCGCCAGGGTCCGCGCGCTCACGGCCCCTAAGTAGAGGGAACCGAGAGCAGCCGCGGTGAGCTGCACCCGCGGCGTGTCCGCGTGTTCCCCGGCTGCGGCCGGACGTGCGGTTCCGACGCCGCCGCGTACATCGAGCAGGAAAGTTCCCGCCGCCAGCGCCATTGGATCTTCGACGTCGAGCACTACGGTGCCGTCGCCAAAGTATCCTCTGGCAGCAAGTGCTGCCGCGGGATCCAGGATCCGGAGCCACAGGACGTCCTCGACATGCTTTACCTGGTAGCGCCGCCGGTCAGTCAGCATCCAGGGCAGCGGATCCTCCACCGGGGCCTCGGAGAAGGTCAGCCGGTCCACCAGGTCGATGGATCCGAGGTAGCGCCAGAGTTCGCGGTAGGCTTCGTCGCTGGCCGCCGCCAGGTCGATGATCTTCACTGTGTGCGGCTCGTTTTGCCAGCCCAGCGACTTGTAGGCCGCATAGCCGTCCGGGACCCCGTCTGCGTTGTATCGGAGAACACCGCGCACGGCCGTGTCCGGTTCAGTGTTTTCCCCGCTCCACTTTCCGGCAGCACGCATGGCGTACGCATACTGCCGGCCCAGGGCGCCGAAGGTGCGGTCCAGGTGGGCCCGGAAGATTTCCGGCACGAGCCCCCGAAGCTTGTCGGCGTCGGCAATCGCGATACTGCCGCGCGGCGGGGCCGTGAACTCGACGCCGCCGCGGGTGTCCAGTTCGACGCCGGCGGTGGAGGTGGCGGCGCCGAACCCGAAGCGTCCGTAAATGGTTGCCTCTGACGCCGTGAGGGCGGCCAGCGCCAGGCCTGACTCCTTCGCCCGGGTGAGGTCCGCGGTAATCATCCGCCGCAGGATGCCCCGGCGCCGGTGCGTGGGCCGGACGGTGACCGCAGTGACCAGGTGCGTGGGCAGCAGTTCGCTGCCGCCTACGTTCAGGTCATTGACCATGGTCCCGTAGGTGGCCACGGGCACTGCCGGGTTCCAGGCGTACTCCGGCATGTTGTCGTCGTACACCGCGGTCAGGACGCGGCCGTCCCGCAGGTAACCGTCCACCTGGGCAGCCAGCCGCTCCTCTTTGGTGCGGTCCTCGTGGAAGCCCAGGTTAACGGCGTCGAACCACCTGGCCGTCCGCTCGTCCGCCTTGGCCGGGTCCGCGGCGTCGTACCCGGCCGGGAAGGAAGCAAACCGCAGCCCGTCCGTGGTGCTGCCCGTGCTGTGGTCCGTTTCCATGGTTCCCCCTGTGGCTATGCTGCGGGTCCCTCCCGCTTAGTGCCTCTTAATGCCCGGCCTCGTGCCAGCTGATGCCCTCGCCGACGGAGACATCCAGCGGAACGGACAGGTCCGCCGCGGAGCCCATCTGCGCCCGCACCAGCTTCTCCACTGCGTCCCGCTCCCCGGCGGCGACTTCGAGGACCAGTTCATCATGGACCTGCAGCAGCATCCGGGATTTCAGCCCCTGCGCCTTCAGCTCACTGTCCACGCCGAGCATGGCCTTCTTGATGATGTCCGCCGCGGATCCCTGGATGGGGGCATTGAGTGCTGCCCGTTCGGCCATTTCGCGCAGCTGCCGGTTGTCGCTGGACAGGTCCGGCAGGTAGCGGCGGCGGCCCTCGATGGTGGAGGTGAAGCCGTCCTTGCGGGCCTGCTCGACGACGCCGCGAAGGTAATCGCGCACGGCACCGAACCGCTCGAAGTAGTCACGGATGAGGGTCCGGGCCTCGTCCACCGGGATGGCCAGCTGCTTGGACAGGCCGAAGGAGCTGAGGCCGTAGACCAGGCCGTAGGACATGGCCTTGACCTTGGAGCGCATGGCGCTGGTGACCTCTTCGGGGGCCACGTTGAACACGTGCGACCCGACGAAGCGGTGCAGGTCCTCGCCCGCCTGGAAGGCGGAGATCAGGCCTTCGTCACCGGAGAGGTGGGCCATGATCCGCATTTCAATCTGCGAGTAGTCCGCGGTGAGCAGCGAATCGTAGCCTTCGCCGACCACGAAGACCTCACGGATACGGCGGCCCTCTTCGGAGCGGATCGGGATGTTCTGCAGGTTCGGGTTCACCGAGGACAGCCGCCCGGTGGCGGCCACCGTCTGGGCGTAGGTGGTGTGGATGCGGCCGTCGTCGGCAACGGACTTCCGCAGGCCCTCGACGGTCGAGCGCAGCTTGGACGCGTCGCGGAAGGCGAGCAGCTGCTCCAGGAACGGATGTCCGGTCTTCACGATCAGGTCCGTCAGCGCATCGGCGTCGGTGGAGTACCCCGTCTTGATCTTCTTGGTTTTCGGCAGGCCGAGTTCGTCAAAGAGGACGGCCTGCAGCTGCTTCGGGGACCCGAGGTTGATCTCCTTGCCGATGATCCGGAAGGCCTCCTCGCTTGCGCGGGTGATGGTGGCGCTGAAATCGTCCAGCAGCCGGTCCAGCTTCTCGGAGGACACCGCAATTCCGGCTAGCTCCATTTCCGCGAGGACCTCGGACAGCGGCAGTTCCAGCCCGCCGAGCAGCTGGTTGGCGCCGCGCTCCACGAGCTGGCCGGCAAAGTGCTCGCTCAGCCGCAGGGCGGCAAACGCCTTGGACACGGCGGGCGTTGCCGCGTCTTCGTCCCCGAGGGACAGTTCCAGCTGGTTGCTGGCGGCCGCCGCGGGAACAATGTTCATCTTCAGGTGGTACTGGGCCAGGTCCGCCAGCTCGTAGCTGCGGCGGTCGGGCTGGATCAGGTACCCCGAGATTGCGGTGTCATCGACCTCGCCGGCCAGGTGCAGGCCGCGGGCCGCCAGTGCCTTGTAGGCTTCCTTGAAATCGTGCACCACCTTGGGTGCATCCCGATCCGCCAGCCAGGCCGCCAGCACCTGCTCGGCGGCCGCGTCGAGCTCGGTCAGGGGTACGTAAGCCGCCGATGCGTCCGTCACCAGGGCGATGCCGACGACGTCGCGCGCTCCGGCAGCACCCTCCGTCACCAGCTGCACGGCGGTGCGGGCCTGGTTGGCGGAACGGAACCAGCCGTCCAGTTCCCCGGCGTCGGTGATGATGCCGTGTTCAGGGGCGGCCACTTCGGCATGCGCGGCGGCCTCGCCCTCGTCTTCGCCGTAGACGTCGAAGAGCCGCTTGCGCAGCGCGTTGAACTGCAGGGCGTCGAAGAGTTCCTCAATGGCTTCGCGGTCCGGCCGCTGGGCGGCCATGGCGTCCAGATCCACCGGCAGGTCCAGGTCCCGCAGCAGCCGGTTCAGGCGCCGGTTCCGCTTAACGTCCTCGATGTTCTCGCGCAGGGAGTCGCCTACCTTGCCCTTGATGGAGTCGAGGTTCTCGAGGATGCCATCGAGCCCGCCGTAAAGCTTGATCCACTTCGCAGCGGTCTTGGGTCCCACGCCCGGAACGCCGGGCAGGTTGTCCGCGCTCTCGCCCACCAGGGCGGCCAGGTCGGAGTACTTGTCCGGCGGGACCAGGTATTTGGCTTCCACAGCTGCGGCGTCCATGCGCGGCAGGTCGGAAACACCCTTCTTGGGGTAGAACACCGTGACGTGGTCATCCACCAGCTGGAAGGCATCCCGGTCCCCCGAGACCACCATAACGTCCCAGTTGAGGGCGGACGCCTTCTCCGCCAGGGTCGCAAGGATGTCATCCGCTTCATAGCCGTCCATGGACAGCGTGGGAATGCGCATGGCTTCCATGACCTTGATGATCAGGTCGATCTGACCGTGGAACTCCTCGGGCGTCTTGTTCCGGCCGCCTTTGTACTCGGTGTATTCCTCTGACCGGAAAGTGGGGGTGTCCAGATCGAAGGCCACGGCCACGTGAGTGGGCTTCTCCTCCTTGATCAGGTTGATCAGCATGGAGGTGAAACCGTAGACGGCGTTGGTGTGCTGGCCGGTGTCGGTGGAGAAGTTCTCGGCCGGGAGCGCGTAGAAGGCCCGGAACGCCATGGAGTGCCCGTCAATCACCAGCAGCCGGTTGTGTCCCCCGGCATTTACGGTTCCGAGGGAAGCGGGCGCTGTACCCGGGGTGCCCGGGTTTTCGACGCCAGCAGTGCTGTCCGCGGTGCTGCTGTCTGCGCCGTCTTCCGTGTCGCTCGTAATGTTGCCGCTAAGGGGGGTCGTGGCCAGTTTGGTAGATTCACTCACAAATGCAAGCCTAGTTGCCATGAGCGAGATTTTCACGCCGGGCCCTGCCGGCCATCAGGCGGACACCAACCCTTACAAGCAGGAACTTATCGACGCCGGTGTCCCGGAGGAGATGCATGACTGGCTGTCTGCGCACGGCGTGGGCCCGCTGGTGGTGAAGCTGGGCATCCGTTTCCTCGAGATGTCTGCGGACCGGCTCGTGGCCACCATGCCGGTCGAAGGCAACGAACAGGTGGCAGGCATCCTCCACGGCGGCGCGCACCTGGTCCTGGCCGAGACCCTCGGCTCCTTCGGCGCGGGTATCCATGCCGGCCCCGGGCGTCACGCCGTAGGGATAGAAATCGGTGCCACGCACCACCGTTCCGCGTCCTCCGGGCTGGTTACGGGAACGGCCACCGCCGTGCACCTGGGCAACACCCTCACCACGCATGAAGTGGTCATGACCGACGAGGAGGGCCGCAGGCTGTCCACGGCCCGCATCACGAACATGATCCGCGAGTCCCGCTAGGGCTCTCCGGCTGCGCCTAATCCGTAACAGAGCCGCATGCTGCCGTCGGCGGACCGGCGGGCGCTGAGCAGCAGCGCCGGCCGTTCCGCGGCGAGGGGCAGCAGCGGACGGCCCTGGCCGAGCAGGACCGGATGCACCACCAGGCGCAGTTCGTCCAGCAGTCCGTGATGCAGGTACTGGCCGGCCAGGTCCGCGCCCCGCAGCCACACGTCTGAACCGTTGGCCGAGTCCGCGATGTCCGCCGCGAATTCCCCCACCGGACCGCGGACAAACATGATGTCCGCGCCGGGGACCGCGGGAAACTCGTGGTGTGTGTACACCCAGACGGGCCCGGGCGGACAGTCCCACACGGCGGCGCCGCTCTCCCCTACCTGCCGCTGCAGCCGGGCATAGGTCCCCGCCCCCATTACGACGGCGCCGGCGTTCGCCGGGGATTCGGCCACCCGGAACCGGTCGTTGTCCGCCTTGATGGATTCGCCGCCGGGCACAGTGTCGGCGGTGAATCCGTCAAGGGATATCGAGGCGTAGTAGACGGTCCTCACCATGCCGCCATGGTAGCCAGCCGATGGCCAGACAGGTATGGGCTACGCCACAGTCGACGTCACCCGAGGAATAGGTTCGAGGGGCGCCGGGTTGCCGCCTACGGAACCACACTGCCGCTGTCAGCGCCCCCTACGCGGGCGCAGGTCAGCGGCGACCTATAGGAAGAGTTACTTAGTGAGCCTGTTTTCCCCGATGACCGCCGGCAGCCTTGAACTGTCCAACCGCCTCGTGATGGCGCCGCTGACCCGCCAGCGGGCCGGACGCGAAGGCATCCCGGGCCCGATGATGGTTGAGCACTACAGCCAGCGCGCCTCGCTGGGCCTGATCGTCAGCGAAGGAACGTATCCCAGCCGTGAAGGGCAGGGATTCCCCGGACAGCCAGGGCTCGTGGACCCCGAGCAGCTGGAAGGCTGGCGCAGTGTCACCGACGCCGTGCATAACGCCGGCGGCCGGATCGTCGCGCAGGTCATGCATGCCGGCCGGGTGACCCATCCGAACATCAACGGCGGCGTGGACCTGGTAGCCCCGAGTGCCATCGCCGTGGACGGCATGTCCCACACTTATGACGGCAAGCAGGCCTACACGGTGCCGCGGGCACTGGAAACCGAGGAACTGGCTTCCGTGACTGCGGACTACGTGCGCGGGTCGCGGGCAGCGGTGGACGCCGGGTTCGACGGCGTGGAACTGCACGGCGCCAACGGCTACCTGCTGCACGAATTCCTCTCCCCGGTCGCTAACCAGCGCACGGACAATTACGGCGGAAGCCCCGAAAACCGGGCACGGTTCGTTGCAGAAACCGTGCAGGCAGTGGCAGCGGAGATCGGCGCCGGCCGGGTCGGCCTGCGCATCTCGCCCGAACACAATGTCCAGGGCTGCCTGGAAATGGACCCGGAGGACGTGCTTGCCACCTACGGCGCCCTGCTGGATGCCATCGCCCCGCTCGGCCTCGCCTACCTGAGCATCCTGCACCGTGATCCCGCCGGCGAGCTGGTCCAGGCCCTCCGCAGCCGCTTCGGCGGCAAGGTCCTGCTCAACACCGGCTTCGGTCCACTGACCACCCGCGAGGAAGCCCTGGCCATCATGGACGAGGGGCTCGGCGACGCCGTCGTCGTTGGCCGTCCCGCCATCGCCAACCCGGACCTGGTGCGCCGCTGGCAGGAAGACCTGCCGCTGAACACTCCGGACGCGACGACCTTCTACTCCTTTGGACCCGAGGGCTACACGGATTACCCGTTCTACGAGGCTGCTTCGCAGAACTAGGCACCGCCAACGTAAAAGGCCCGCAGGATCAACTGATCCTGCGGGCCTTTTACGTTGCCGGAAGCGTTGCCGGCGCTGAAGTACTAGCCGTGCAGCGCCGGGACAATCAGGTAAATTCCGAACAGTACGGCTACAGCGCTAAGCGCGAAGCAGGCGAACGCCCCTGCCTTCGCCAGGGCAACGCGGTTGCGCGGGGTGGAGCCGGTCTCCGCATCGAGCGAGACCGCGTACAGGCGAACCCCGAACGAATAGATGCAGACCACGGTCAGCGCGGCGAGGAGCGTGACGCCGAAGACCGTCAGGTAGTCCATCCAGTGGATGTTCATTTGGAACCTTCCTTGACCTTGACCCCGGCAGCGGTGCTTCCGCTCTTACCGGAGTTGCTGTTCTTGCCGGAGTTGCCGTTCCTGCCCTTGCGGTTGTTCTTGCCGCGGCGCTTGATGCGGACCACTTCGCCGGCATTTTCAATGTCGCTCACCGCGTTGTCGTGGTTCACCGGGCTGCGGCGGGACCACAGGAAGATGCCCAGGACGGTGAGGGTTCCGAGGATGGTGATTGCGACTACGCCTGCAGTGCCGATGGACGCGATGAGCGCCGCGATGGCACCCATGGCGGCGGCGGCGGGAAGCGTGAGGAGCCAGCCGGCCCCGACCTTACCTGCGGTGCCCCAGCGGACTTCGGCACCCTTGCGGCCCAGGCCCGAACCGATAACGGAGCCGGAGGCGACCTGTGTGGTGGACAGCGCGAAGCCCAGGTGTGACGACGCCAGGATGGCAGCGGCCGTACTGGTTTCGGCAGCAAAGCCCTGTGCCGGCTTGACCTCGGTCAGGCCGGTTCCCATGGTGCGGATGATGCGCCAGCCACCGGCGTAGGTTCCGGCGGCAATGGCAATGGCACAGGCGGCGACCACCCAGAACTCGGGGCCGGTCCCGGAGGTCTGCAGGCCGCCGGCAACCAGGACAAGGGTGATCACACCCATGGTCTTCTGGGCATCGTTGGTGCCGTGAGCCAGGGCGACAAGGGAGGAGGAGAAGATCTGGGCGTAACGGAAGCCGCCGCGCTTGCGGGGCAGCTTGTTGCCTGAATCGGGATCATGCCGGCGGGTGATCCGGTATGCCAGCTTCGTGGCGAGGTAAGCGACGAACAGGGCGATGCACGGAGCGATCAGCGCCGGCAGGACAACCTTGGACATCAGCACGGAGTAGTCCACAGAACCGAATCCGGCACCGACTATGGCGGCACCGATGAGGCCGCCGAACAGGGCGTGGGAGGAACTGCTCGGCAGTCCCCGCAGCCAGGTGATGAGGTTCCAGATGACTGCACCCATCAGGCCGGCGAAGATCATGACCGGGGTGATCTGGATCCCGCCCTCACCTTCCTTGATGAGTCCGCCGGAGATGGTTTTGGCTACCTCCGTTGAGAGGAAAGCACCTACCAGGTTGAGCACGGCCGCCAGAGCGACGGCGGTTTTTGGCTTGATGGCACCGGTGGCGATGGGGGTAGCCATCGCGTTGGCGGTGTCATGAAAGCCGTTGGTGAAGTCGAAGAATAGTGCTAGCGCGATCACCAGCGCGACCATAAGGGTGAGGTCCACCGCATACCCTAACTAAAGACGAGTGAAAGAATCCGCGCAGCGGGACATCGCTCGGCACACGTTTCGCTGCCGACGCCCGCTTTACGCCAGATTGATCGTATGCGCTCGGACAGGCGGGTACCAAAGCGGCGGATGTGCCCTTGATCTCCCTGATGGGCAGCGCGGGTCAGATCCTCAGGCCGGTGCGGGGCTCCCGCCCTCCGAGCTCGACGTCGATCACGGTGTCCGGTGCGGGCAGGACCACGCTCCGGGTGTGCGTGGTGGAAGCATCCGGTTCAATGATGCTGAGGACATACCCACCGGGTCCGGGCAGGGGCAGTTCGTAGTTGCCTCTGCTGTCCGAGCGTGCCGATGCGGATACCTCTCCACCCGGCCGGACCAGAATTACCAGTGCATCCGCGACTGAACGGCCGGCATGCCGGATTCGTCCGGTGAGGGCCAGTTGCCGGCGGAAGTGGATGTCGTGGTGTACCGCCGCGCCCCGGACGGCCAGCACCTCCGAAACCGGCAGCCAGCGGGCCTGGCTCGCAACCAAGACGTACTGGCCGTCACCGGGGAGCAGGACGGCATAGCCGCCGTCGTGGTCCGCGCGGTCCCAGTCCACCGGCCCGCCCCCGCTGTCCAGCACCGTGACGGTCCCCCGGCCCACGGGCCTGCCGTCCGCGGCGGACAGCAGCCGTCCGCTGACCATGACCTCCCGTTTTTCCTCGGGCTGCGGCTGCCGCTGTCCCGCAACGGCATGCAGGTCCGGATGCGTGGCCTCGTGCCGGCGGGACCGGGGAATGAGACAGGCGACGCCGGTGGCGGCCAGGGCGGCCAGGCCTGCCAAAACGAAGACGGTCCGGAACGCGTCCAATCCGGGGAATGTGCTGCCGCCGGTGGTTATTGTCAGCGAGGCCAGGATAGTGGCCACTGCTGCGCTGCACGTGGAGGTGCCTACGGACCGGAGCAGGGTGTTGAGGCCGTTGGCCGCCGCAGTGTCGGTCAGCGGGACGTTGCTCATGATGATGGTGGGCATGGCGGCCATGGAGATTGCCGTGCCGACCGACACAATCACGGCCCCGGTGATGATTTCCGGAACCGTCTGTACGAAGAGGATGCGTGCCAGATACCCCGCAGCCATAACGGCGCAGCCGGTCACCAGGGTGACCTTGGCTCCGTAGGTATTGGTGATGCGCGCCGAAACCGGGGCAACCGCCACCATGGCCACCCCTGACGGGATCATGGTGAGCCCGGCCGCCAGCACGCTCAGCCCGAACCCGTAGCCGGTTTCCTTCGAGAGCTGCAGCTGCTGCGTCGTGACCAGCATGTTCGCGTACATGGAAAAGCCCACGAGGACGGCCCCGATGTTGGTGAGCAGAACCGGGCGGCGGGCAGAGGTCCGCAGATCCACCAGGGGCTGCCCGTTGCGCAGCTCCGCCGGAAACCACAGTGCGAAGCAGACGGCGGCGGCGGCAAAAAGGCCCAGGACCGGATAACTGGTCCAGCCCCAGACCCCGCCCTTGGTAATGGCCAGCAATACGGCGGTCATGGCCGCCGACAGCAGCACGGCCCCGAGGTAGTCAAACGGCGCCGGACTCCGGACCTTCGACTCCGGGACGAAGACGACGACGGCGGCAATCAGCAACGCGCCGATCACTCCCACCACCCAAAAGGTGCCCCGCCAGCCCAACCGCTCATAGACCAGCCCGGCAAGGGGCAGGCCTAAGGCGCTGCCGATGCCGAAGCTGGCGCTCATCAGCGAAACGGCGCCGGCGATCTTCTTCTGCGGCAGGGCATCGCGGAGGATGCTGATCCCCACCGGTATCACCGCACCGGCGAAACCCTGCAGCCCGCGGCCCACCAGGGCCCACGCGAAAGTTCCGCCGATGGAGGCCGTGAAGGCGCCGGCAACCATCAGGGCCATGGCCACCAACAGCATCCGGCGTTTGCCGTACATGTCCGCCAGCCGGGAAACGATGGGGGTTGCCACCGCCGCGGAGAGCAGCGTTACGGTGACCAGCCAGGACACGTCGTCGGAGGTGACTCCGAAGATCCGGGGGTATTCCGGCAGCAGCGGAACCACTGCTGTTTTTTCGAGCGAGACCACAATCCCGCCGCATCCCAGGGTGGCGACAATCAGCCAGTCCGGGAACTTGCGTGCGCCCTTGCGTGCCTGACGCCGGGCAGTCATGCCGGTCCTTCGGGTTCAGCTCGGCGGGAGCCCTAGCCCCGCGAGATGGGAACCTTGGTTGATGTCGGTCCAACCTCCGGGACCGGCACGCGGATTTCCAGGACGCCGTCGTTGTAGGTGGCCGTGACATTGTCCTGGCTGGCTCCGGAAGGCAGGGCTATCTCACGGGTGAATGACCCGTAGCGGAACTCCGACCGATAGCCGTGCCGTCCCTTGTGCTCCGTTTGCTCCTTCCGCTCCCCCTTGATGTGCAGGACACCGTCGCTGACCGTGACGTCCAGGTCCTGTTCGGGATTGATGTTGGGCAGTTCGGCCCGGATCACCATGGCCGAACCGTCCTGGTATTCCTCGACGGGGAAGGCCGGAACCTCCCAGTCCCCCTCGAAGAATTTGCGGACCTGGTCGGGCAGTTCAAAACGCTCGCGGCGTGCAAGGGAAGCCATGGATATCTCCTTCTCTGTTGCCCGGTCCGGCGGCGCTGGAGCTAGAGCTGCCGGGGCGCTGCGGCGCCGGGCGGAATGAACGGTGCCGCAAGGGTACGTCTGCTGCCCGGCGGTCCTCAATGGAAAACCGGCAAAACCCGGGCCGGGGACAGGGTTTCCCGCCGTTTTGCTTGTGGTCCCGGCGCCCGGCCTCCGAACCCTAGTCATGGATTTTCGGCGCGCGTAGAGTTTTTTCTGCGCGCAGCCCTGTGAGGAACCCACCGCCGTTCACTACGGCTTGATGCCAGTAGGCATACCGTCGATGAGAGGCTGACAAAAATGGCGCAGCATGATCCTGATTCACTTTCCGTCAATCCGCTTTTTGCCCGGCCGGGCGAGGAAACCGCAGCCCCTAAGTTCCGGCTGAATGACAGTGAAATGCTGCCGGAAACGGCATACCAGATTGTCCACGACGAAACCATGCTGGACGGTAACGCCCGGCTGAACCTGGCGACCTTCGTCAGCACCTGGATGGACGACCACGCGAACCGGCTCTACAGCGAGACGTTCGACAAGAACATGATCGACAAGGACGAATACCCGCAGACTGCGCAGATTGAGCAGAACTGCTGGCGGATCCTCGCCGATCTGTGGCATTCACCCTCCCCGGAGAACTCCATCGGCACCTCGACGGTCGGTTCCTCCGAAGCCTGCATGCTGGGCGGATTGGCGTTCAAACGGCTTTGGCAGCATCGGCGCCGCAGCGAGGGAAAACCCACTGATAAGCCGAACCTGGTAATGAGTTCCGCGGTCCAGGTGTGCTGGGAGAAGTTCTGCAACTACTTCGACGTCGAGCCGCGGCTGGTGCCCATCAGTGAAGAGCACAAATGCCTGGACGGCTTCGAGTTGGAGAACTATGTCGATGAAAACACCATCGGCGTCGTCGCCATCATGGGCGTGACCTACACCGGCATGTACGAGCCGGTGAAGCAGATCGCCGCCAAGCTCGACGAGATCCAGTCCTCCACCGGCCTCGACATTCCCATCCACGTGGACGGGGCGTCCGGCGCCATGATCGCCCCGTTCATCCAACAGGATCTGGAGTGGGACTTCCGGCTGGAACGGGTCCACTCGATCAGCACTTCCGGCCATAAATACGGACTGGTCTATCCGGGCCTCGGCTGGGTGGTCTGGCGGGAACGGCAGTGGCTTCCGGAAGACCTGATTTTCTACGTGAGCTACCTCGGCGGCGATATGCCGACCTTTGCCCTTAACTTCTCGCGCCCCGGTGCACAGGTGGTCCTGCAGTTTTACTTGTTCCTGCGCCTGGGCCGCGACGGCTATGCGCGGATCCAGCAGGCCTCGCAGGACGTTGCGCTGCACCTGTCCGGCGCAATCGCCGAGCTGGGCCCCTTCGAACTGTGGAACGACGGCTCCGACATTCCGGTGTTCGCCTGGCGGCTGAAAGATGGATACACGGACAAGTGGAACCTGTATGACCTGGCGGAGCGGCTCCGCACCAGGGGGTGGCTCGTGCCCGCCTATCCCCTGCCGGACAACCTCTCGAACCTGACGGTGGAACGGATTGTGGTCCGCAACGGGCTGAGTATGGACCTGGCAGAGAAACTGCTCGCGGACATCCGACGGGAAACCACGTACCTGGAACAGCTGAGCTCCCCCATGCCCCGCGAGGCGGAGCACCCCGGATTCCATCACTAATCGAAGAGGTGGGCTGAATGAGCGATTCGAAGGCAGCAAATCCGTCCGGATCGGGCCGGCAGCGGGCGAAGTCGAAGCAGAACGCCCAGATCACCATCGGCGCCCTGGCGGTGATGAACATTGTGGCCGTGGTCAGCCTCCGCGGACTTCCGTCGGAGGCCGAGTACGGCCTGAGCTCGATTTTCTACTACGTCCTGGCCGCCGTCGTCTTCCTGATTCCGGTCTCCCTCGTGGCCGCGGAGCTGGCCACCGGATGGCCGGAAACGGGCGGCGTCTTCCGCTGGGTCGGCGAGGCCTTCGGACCGCGGTGGGCGTTCCTGGCCATGTTTATGCTCTTCATCGAAGTCACCATCTGGTTCCCCACCGTGCTGACGTTCGGCGCTGTGTCGCTGGCCTACACCGGGGACAACCAGAACGTTGACGCGCAACTCGCAGGTAACAAGCTCTTCGTCCTCGCAGTGGTCCTGGTGGTCTACTGGCTGGCCACGTTCATTGCCTTCCGCGGTGCGAAAGCCTTCTCCCGGGTGAGCCAGTGGGGCGGCATCATCGGAACCATCATTCCGGCGGCCATCTTGATCGTCCTTGGCTTCTCCTATTTCTTTGCCGGCAACACCCCGCAGATCCAGCTGGGCTGGGGCGAACTCATTCCCGACTTCGGCAACTTCTCCAACGTGGTGCTCGCGGCGTCGATTTTCCTTTTCTACGCCGGCATGGAAATGAACGCGATCCACGTCAAAGAGGTCAAGAACCCCACCCGGGACTACCCGATCGCCGTGCTGACCGCAGCGGCAGGGACGGTCATCATCTTCGTGCTGGGAACCCTGGCCATCGCGTTCGTGGTGCCCCAGGCCGATATCAACCTCACCCAGAGCCTGCTGACCTCCTACAACGACATGTTTGAATGGGCCGGCATTGGCTGGGCTGGACCCATAGTCGCGTTTATGCTGCTGATCGGCGTCCTCGCCGGCGTAGTGACCTGGGTGGCAGGTCCGTCAACGGGCATGCTTGCCGTGGCGAAGGCAGGCTACCTCCCCCGCTTCTGGCAGCACACCAACAAGAACGGAATGGGCACCCACATCCTGTTTTTCCAGGCCTTTATGGTTACGGGCCTGGGACTGACCTACGTAGTGCTGCCCTCGGTTCAGGCCGCCTACCAGATCCTGAGCCAGCTGACGGTGATCCTGTACCTCATTATGTACATGCTGATGTTCGCTGCCGCGATATACCTGCGCTACAGCCAGCCGAACCGTCCGCGGCCCTACCGGGTGCCCGGAGGCGACGTCGGGATGTGGATTATCGGCGGCGTGGGTTTCCTCGGTTCACTGATGGCTTTCGCCTTCAGCTTCATCCCGCCCGACCAGATCTCTGTGGGATCCCCGGAAGTGTACGTGGGCATCCTGGTGGGCGGGGCGGTGGTGATGGTCATCCTGCCGTTCCTTATCTACGCCTTCCGCAAGCCGCACTGGCGGGACCGGACCAGCGAGTTCGTTCCGTTCACGTGGCAGATTGAGCATTCGCATCCCGGGACGGTCACCGAGTCGAGTGTTTCGACTCAGCAGTTGACCAGGGAAGCGGAATCCTCCGGGTCGCCGGTGATGTTCTCGCACGACGACGGCGGCGGGCACGGCGGGAGCTCGGCGGTATGAAACTCGATGATGCCGCAATTGAATCGGCGGTCCGGACGGCGTACGCAGACCACCGAAACGACTCCGGGGGCAAAAACGCCAGCTACATCCCGTACCTGGCGTCCGTGAACCCGGACCTCTTCGGGGTCTGCGCGATGACCGCCGACGGGGCGTTGTTCGAAGCCGGTGACACAGGCTTCGAATTCGCGCTGGAATCCATTTCCAAGGTGTTCTCCATGGCGTGGGCCATGGAACAGGTGGGGCTGGAAACCTTCCAGGAAAAGGTCGGTGCGGATCCCACCGGGGAACCGTTCAACTCGGTGATCTCCGTTGTACTGCACGGTGACACACCGGTTTCACCCTTGGTCAATGCCGGGGCCATGTCCACGGTTTCCCTGATTCCCGGCGACAACGCCGAGGATCGGTGGGAGGCGATCCTGCAGGTCCAGAGCGCATTTGCCGGCCGGAGAATCACGCTGAGTGACGAGGTGAATAACTCCGAGCAGTCCACCAACTTCCATAACCGGGCGATTGCCTGGCTGCTGTACTCGGGCGGCACCATGTATTCGGATCCGATGGAAGCGTGTGATGTGTATACCCGGCAGTGCTCCACCCTCGTCACCGCCCGGGACCTGGCCGCCATGGGAGCCACCATCGCCAATAAGGGAATCAATCCCCTGAGCGGGGACCGGGTGGTGAAGGCCGCCAACATCCCGGCCATGCTGGCCGAGATGACCATGGAAGGGATGTATACCGCCTCCGGTGACTGGGCCTACCGGGTGGGACTGCCGGGAAAGTCCGGCGTGGGCGGGGGCATCCTGGCCATCATGCCCGGCAAGCTGGCGATTGCCGGGTTCGCGCCGCCGCTGGACGAGGTGGGCAACAGTGTCAAGGCCCAGCATGCGGTGGCCCAGGTTGCCGCGGCGCTGGGCCTGAGCATCTACAAGGCCAGCGAATACAGCGACTAGCCCAGGTCCCGGCCTATCCGGTCAGCGGCGGTGCGCAGCGGCGGAAGCACGGTCTCCTCCACGCGTTCGGCGCTGTGCAGCTGCAGCGACACGTTGGCGGCCGCCACAACTGTGCCGTCGCCGCTTCGGACCGGAACGGCCACGCCCCGCAGACCGTCCTCCAGCTCATCAGCCACCCGTGACCAGCCCCTCTCGGCTGTCTCGCGCACGGACTCCCTCAGCTCCTGGATGCTGCGGACGGTGCGCGCGGTGTAAGGCAGCAGTTCCACCGTGCTGAAATAGGCTTCCTGCTCCGCCTCGGGCAGGGACGCCAGCAGCACCCTGCCCATCGAGGTGGCCCAGGCCGGGAACCGGGTCCCGACGTTGACCGCCACCCGCACCAGCCGGGGGGAAGTGATGCGCGAAACATAAACGACGTCGGTCCCGTCCAGGATGCACAGCGACGTCGTCTCACCCAGGTCTGCGGAGAGCTGCTTCAGGTGCGGTTCCGCGGCGTGCGGCAGGGCGAGATGCGCCAGGAACGAGGACCCGATGTCCAGGGTCCTCGGCGCCAGGCGGAAGGTGGTTCCGTCAAAGCCCAGGTAGCCCAGGTCCCGGAGGGTGAGCAGGAAACGGCGCGACGCAGCCCGGCTGATGCCTGCGGCCGCGGCCGCGGAGCTGACCGTATGTTCGGGCACGTTCAGCGTGAAGGCGCCCAGCACGGCGAAGGCCTTCTCCACTGATTTCACGTAATAGCCGTCTGCGCCCTCCACTTACCCCGCCTTCCGTTTCGGTTCCCCCCGGGACGCCAGGTACTGGGAGGCCAGCCGGACGGGTGCGTTGGGTGCACCGTAACCTTCATACCCGCCGCGCCGTTCCACCACTTCGAAGAACACGTTGCCCACCGTGCCCGTGTAAAAGTGCAGGAATTCGCCGTCGCCGTCACGGTCATAAAGGAGGTTCAGGTCCTGCAGTTCCGCCAGGAAGCCCGGATTCAGCCGGAAGCGGGCTGCCAGGTCCTCATAGTAATTGGCAGGAACCGGCAGGAACTGCAGGCCCCTTTCGGCGGCCTGACGGGCCGTGGCGACCAGGTCGGTGGAGGTGAAAGCCACATGCTGGGGGTATTCCCCGCCGCCGGGCCCGGACTCCACGATCAACGGGGCAATGTTCAACGCCAACCGCACCCCGCCGTCGGCGCTGCGCATTACCTGGCTGCGGACCAGCCCCATGGGGCTGGGGACCTCCTGCGAGGCGATAGGGGTCAGGGAAAGCGTGGACTCGTAGAAGAGCACCGCTTCGTCGAAGTGCTGCCAGGGCTGGGACAGGTTGATGTGGTCAATGGCCGAAATCAGCGGCTGTGCCGGCTGCCCGGCGCTTCCCCCGGGCCCCTCCTGCACCGCGGGGCCGAACTCGTCCGCCCACGCGGCAGTGCCGTCGGCAGTGGCTTCGCAGAGGAAGACCTCCGTGGAGTCCGGGGCAAACACGGCCTGCAGGACCTGCTCGTCCGCCTGGCTGCGCCGGCTAACCGGCCGGGCCCGCAGCTGCACGGCGCGGGAGGCCGCGGCCTGCGGGTCCTGCACGTCCAGGCCCAGTGCCGAGATGCCCGGTTCCATGCCGCCGGCCTGCTGGCCGTTGATGATCACCCGGGCCGCGCCGGAGGTCCACAGCTGCACGGGTTTGGTCCGGTGCCCGCCGGCGAAGCTGAAGCCCAGCTGATACAGGAGCGCGGAGACGGCGTCCGGGTTCCCGGCCTTGACCTCGGCGAAGTTGAACCCGGTAGGCTCGGCCACGCTCGGCAGGGTCGCGAGGGACATCGGATAGTGCGTGCCGCCGTCGTGCTCTTTGAGGTACGACGCCGTACGTTCCTCCAACCAGATCAGGGACCGCATTGCGTCCACCGCCGTGCGGTCCTCGGCCGTCTGCCGGAACACGTCGTTGAAGATCTCCAGGGAGACGGGACCGTTGTAGCCGCTGCGGACCAAGTGGGCCATGAACCGCACCAGGTCGAACGCGCCCTCGCCGGGAAAGACCCGGTAATGCCGGCTCCAGGAGAGGACGTCCAGGGACAGTTCCGGCGCGTCGGCGAGTTGGACGAAGAAGATCTTCTCCGCCGGGATTTTTTCGATCGCGGCCGGGTCCCATCCGCGGGAGAGGATATGGAAGCTGTCCAGGCAGGTGCCGATCTGCGGGTGGTCGGCCAGGTCCACTATGCGCTGGGCATGCTCGAAGTCATTCACGTAGCGCCCCCAGGCCAGTGCTTCGTAGGCAACCTTCACCCCGTAACCGGCCGCCAGTTCACCCAGCCGGCGCAGCTGGTCCGCCGCCGCGGCGTCATCGTCGATGGTGGCAGTGCCCACGTTGCTGCACAGGAGCATGGTTTTGATGCCCAAGCGGTTCATCAGTTCGAACTTTGCCCGGGCCCGGTCCAGGTTGGCTTCCAGCACGGGTGCTTCGACGCCTTCGAAGTCGCGGAACGGCTGGTACAGGTCCAGGGCCAGGCCCAGGGTGTCCGCCAGCGCGCGGATCTGCTCCGGGCTGGACGGGGACACCAGGAGGTCCGGTTCGAAGATTTCGATGCCGTCGAAACCTGCATCGGCGCAGGCACGCATTTTTTCTTCGAGCGTCCCGCTCAGGCAGACGGTGGCAATTGACGTGCGCATGGTGCTCCGGTCCCCGGCCCTCAGCGGCCCTGGCTAATCAGTTCGTGGAAGTGGGTGAGCATCCGCGCCGCGTCGGGCCGGATGCCGGTAATCAGTTCAAAGGCGTCCACGGCCTGGCCCACGGCCATCCGGCCGCCGTCCAGCACACTGCAGCCCCGCGCCTGCGCGCCGCGGATCAGTTCCGTTTCCACCGGGCGGTAGACGACGTCGGCCACCCACTGGGAGGAGCTGAGCAGGTCCAGGTCGACGGCGAGGCCGGGATGGGAGTGCATCCCCACCGGTGTGGCATGGACCAGGCCGTCGGCTCCGGGCAGGACGGTTGGAAGGTCTGCCGGCGTACCGGAGATGATCTGCCGGTCCGGGAAGAGCCCGGACAGTGCTGCGGCGCGTTCCGCAGCGCGCAGGGGGTCCAGGTCCAGCAGGGTCAGCCGTCCGGTGCCCGCCTTGAGCAGGGCATAGGCCACGGCCGCTCCTGCCCCGCCCACGCCGAGCTGGACCACCGCGTCCAGCTTGGCGTCCGGCAATCCGCCGGCCAGTGCTCCGCCGAACCCGGAGAAATCGGTGTTGTGCCCGATGAACCTGCCGTCGCGGATCAGGACGGTGTTGACTGCGCCCAGCCGCGCGGCGTCGTCGGACACTTCATCGAGTTCGGCCAGGACCAACTGCTTGCAGGGATGCGTCACATTGAAGGCGTTGAAGCCCAGGTCCCGGCCGGCGCGCAGCAGCGCTCCGACGTCGGTGCCCGGACGGCCCAGTTGAGTGAGGTCAATCGGCCGGTAAATATACCGCAGCCCCTGATGATCGGCCTCCCTTTCATGCATGGGCGGGGTGAGGGAAGCGGTGATGCCTTCCCCGATCAACCCGACAACGAATGATTCCTCGGTGCCGCTCATGGCGCTGTTCCTTCCGGTGCCTAAGTGTGGGCGGTGGTGCCCTTTCGACCACGCAGGACTCATATGCGTCGCTGCTTGCCGGACCCTTAACTGTGGGCTACATTACTTCAAGCGTACGGAGAATGCACACAAGTGCGCATTCCGCACAAGTCGATGCCGTACACAAACGCCGCACAATCCAATACCCCTCACCTCACCCGCACCCCCCCAACCTCAGCCCACGTCAGGAGAGATGCAATGGACGCATCCGCCCCCGCTGGACCAGCAACGGGCAAGACCCCGCGCAAGGCCGCCACTGCCAGCTTTATGGGCAGTGCCGTCGAGTACTACGACTTCTTTATCTTCGGTTCCGCTGCCGCGCTGATCTTCCCGCGCGTGTTCTTCCCGGACGCCGACACCCAGGCCAGCGTTATGTCGCTTGCCACCTTCGGTTTCGCCTATATTGCCCGTCCGGTCGGCGCCGTCATCCTCGGACACTTCGGTGACCGGGTGGGCCGGCAGAAGGTCCTGATGTTCACCCTCCTGCTGATGGGCGGGTCCACCTTCCTGATCGGCTGCCTGCCGGACTTCAACACGATCGGCTGGTGGGCTCCGGTCCTGCTGGTCTTCTGCCGCCTGATGCAGGGACTTTCCGCCGCCGGCGAGCAGGCCGGTGCCAGTTCCATGACCCTGGAACACGCCCCGGACAACCGCCGCTCGTTCTTCACGTCCTGGACCCTGACCGGTACCCAGGGCGGGCAGATCCTTGCCGCACTGGTGTTCATTCCCGTCGTTGCCCTGCCGGACGACATCAAATACGGCATCGGCTGGCGTATTCCGTTCTGGCTCAGTGCCGTGGTTGTCCTCGTCACCTTCTTCATCCGCCGCTCGCTGCACGAAACCCCCACCTTCACCGAGGCCAAGGAACGCAACGAGATCGTGAAGCTGCCGGTGGGCGTCCTGCTGAAGGACCACTGGCGCGACGTACTGCGGGTCATCTGCTGCGCCTTTATCGCGGCGGTTTCCACCGTCTACGGAACGCTGGCCATCAAGTACGGCACCGAGGTGGGCAACGTGGACGCAAACATTACGCTCTGGCTCGTGGTCGCCGGCAACGTCTTCGCGCTGTTCACGCAGCCGCTGTTCGGGCGACTGGCCGACCGGATCGGGCGTCGTCCGGTCTTCGTTTACGGCGCGGTATCCAGCGCGGTGATCATGCCGTTCTACCTGCTGTCCATGGAGTCCGGTAACACCCTGCTGCAGTTCGCCCTCTCCGTGGCCGTCTTCTCCTGCGGCTACGCGGCCGCGAACGCCGTCTGGCCGTCCTTTTACGGAGAGATGTTCAGCGCCAAGGTCCGCTTCTCGGGCCTCGCCATCGGCACGCAGCTCGGCTTCCTGATGGCCGGTTTCGCACCGTCCATCGTTGCTGCCATCGGCGGACTGGAACCCGGCGGATGGGTGGTGACCAGCATGTTCACCGGCACCATCTGCGCCATCGCAGCGATTTCCGCCCTCACCGCCAAGGAGACCGCGCACACCCCGACGGCGGAACTGGGTCTGCACCTGGACAAGCCTGCCGCCCCGGTGCGTCCGGCCACTGCATAAGAGGCAGCATCCGCATTACCCGCAGGGCCGGGGTGGGAACTTTTCCCGCCCCGGCCCTGCGTCGTATGCCGCGGTGTCACATACTGCGGTGTCACATGCCGCGCAGCCGGGCCCGGCGCGACGTCCAGGCGATGTATCCGCCCAGTGCCCCGGTCGATGCGAGCCCGGCACTCATCAGCGGGGCCTGCCACGATTTCCAGCGGGACGAATCACCCAGCGTCAGCTCCCCCACACCACGGATAAACGCCGATGCAAAGATTGCCGCCACCAGCCGGTTGCCCACGCGCTCCAGCCGCATCACCAGCGGCAGCAGTTCCTCGCCGCGGAGGTGGACCTCCACTCCCTCGATTTCCAGGGTGCTGAGCAGCCGGCGCGCCTGGTCCGGCAGTTCAGCACCCAGCTCCAGGACCTCGGTTCCGGCACGGCCGAGCCTGCGGGCGTAGTTCACCGGGTTCAGCTGGTGCACCGCCATCCTGCGGGCATAGGGTCCCAGGGTGGGGCCCAGCCGGAACTGGGGATCCAATACCTCGCCCATTCCCTCGGTCATGATCAGCATCCTCAGCAGCAGCGCCATTTCCCGCGGCAGCTGGATGTGGTGCGTGCGCAGGATGCCGAGCCCGGTGGTGATGATGGTTCCCACCGGTGCCGAAGCCAGGTCCTTGCCCGAATACAGGCGGATCAGCGGACCAAGGTCCATCCTCAGCTTCACCCGGTTCACCCGCATCCCTGAGGCGTTGATCCGAACCAGCGCATTGGTGATCCGCTCGGGATCCTTGCGCACGATGCCGATGAACAGGGCTGACAGCTGGCTGCGCAGCTTCTCGTCAACCTCGCCCACCATCCCGAAGTCGATCAGCCCCACCCGGCCGCCGGGCTCCACGAAAAGGTTTCCCGGGTGCGGGTCCGCATGGAAAAACCCGTCGTCGAAGACCATCTTCATTTCAACGCGTGCCGCGGACACCGCCAGCGCCGGACGGTCGATCCCGGCGGCGTCGAGCGCGGCAACGTCCGTGACCTTCATTCCCCGGATCCGGTCCATCGTGAGGACCCGGGAGGTGCTGTGGTCCCAGTAGACGGCGGGAATGGTGATCGCGGCGTCGTCTTGGAAGTTGGCCTGGAACCGGTCCGCATTGCGGCCTTCCTGGAGATAGTCCAGTTCCGAGCGGAGGGTGGAGGCGAACTCGTCCATCAGCCCGGTGAGGTCGTAGTCGCGGGCGGCTTCCCAGCGCTTGCCGGCCGCATTGGCCAGGTTCTGCAGGATTTCCAGGTCCTGCTCCACCTGCGCGGCGATGCCGGGCCGGCGTACCTTGACCACCACCTCGGTGCCGTCTTTGAGGACGGCGGCGTAGACCTGCCCGATCGAGGCGCTTGCCATGACCGTGGTGTCGAAGGACCGGAAGACCTCCAGCGGGTCTCCGCCCAGTTCCTGCCGTAGCTCGTCGGCGATCTGCGGCCACGGGACCGCTTCGGCGTCATCCTGCAGCTTCGCCAGCTCCCGCTGGTACTCCGGGGGCAGCAGGTCCGGGCGGGTGGAGAGCAGCTGGCCCATTTTCACATACGTGGGGCCCAGCTCCTCCAGGGCCGTACGCAGGTACTCCGGACGGGTGCGGGGCTTCGCTCCCGGCTCGGCCGCCTGCTGGCGGCGGAACGGCAGCCTGCCCTCCAGGCCGAGGGCGGACACCAGGAAGCCGAGGCCGTTGCGGGAGAGGATTTCGGCGATCTGCCGGTAACGGTCCAGCTGGCTGATCATTGGTCTGCTCCGTCCACGAGGACTCCGGTTCTGCCGCTGCTGTTCGTTACCGAAACACTAGCGGCAGGGCAGGTTCCGCCGACAGGCTCAGCACCTGTACCGCTTCAGCCGCCCGGTGCTCTTCTCCCGGCCGCGGCCGGGACCTAGACTCCGGCACATGCCGATGCCCTCACCTGACCAGCCGTCCGCTGCTTCGCTCCGGGAGCGGGTGTCTTCCCTCCCGCCGGACGAAAGACCCGCCCTGCTGTCCGGAGCGTCCTTCTGGAGCACCGCCGCTGCCCCGGCGGCAGGGCTCCGGCCCCTGGTGCTCGCCGACGGGCCGCACGGCATCCGGCGTCCGCGCAGCGACACCGAGCCGGGAATCGGCGACGCGCTTCCTGCCACCTGCTTCCCGGCCGAATGCCTGACGGCGTGCTCGTGGGATACGGACCTGCTGGCCCGACTCGGCACGGCGACGGCGCGGGAAGCGGCCGCCGCGCATGTCGACGTCGTGCTGGGACCGGGCCTGAACATCAAGCGCACTCCCCTGTGCGGACGCAACTTCGAGTACTTCTCAGAAGACCCGCTGCTGGCCGGCGCACTGGGGGCTGCCTGGGTTCGCGCCCTCCAGTCCGAGGGGGTGGCGGCCTGCCCCAAGCACTTCGCCGCGAACAACCAGGAAGCGGACCGGATGCGAATTGACGCGGCGGTGGACGAACGGACCCTGCACGAGATTTACCTCAGGGCTTTCGAAACGGTGGTCCGGACCGCACACCCGTGGACCCTGATGGCTGCCTACAACAAGGTCAACGGCATCCACGCCGCGGAGAACGCCTGGCTGCTGGAGACGGTCCTGCGCGGTGAGTGGGGTTTCGACGGCCTGGTGATGTCCGACTGGGGTGCGGTCACGGATCGGGCGGCCGCACTCGACGCCGGACTGGACCTGGAGATGCCCGCCAGCGGCGGGCTGGGGCTGGCGGAACTGCAGGCCGGCCTGGACGCCGGCACCGTCAACCAGCAGATGGTGGATTCATCCGTGGCGCGGCTGCTGCAGCTGGCAGACCGCACCGCCACGCCGGCGCACAAGGATGCGGACCTGGACGGACACCACCAGCTGGCACGCGAGGCCGCTGCGGCGTCCATGGTGCTGCTGAAGAACGAGGGCGGAATCCTGCCCTTCTCCCCCGCCCTGCGGCTGGCCGTGGTGGGCGAGCTGGCCCGCACCCCCCGGTACCAGGGGGCCGGTTCCTCGCAGGTGACCCCCACGCGGGTGAGCGTCCCGCTGGAGGTCCTGTCCGAGCGGACCGCTGCAGCAGTCTTTGCTGCCGGTTACCGGCTGGACGGAACGCCCGACCCGGAGCTGGTGGCCGAAGCGGAGGCCGCTGCCGCGGCCGCCGACGCGGTGCTGTTCTTCCTCGGCCTGCCCGAGGACAAGGAGTCGGAGGGATTCGACCGCCCGGACCTGGCCCTGCCGGAGAACCAGTTGGCGCTGCTGCGGGCGGTGACCGCCGCAAATCCCTGGACCGTGGTGGTGCTGTTCAACGGCGGCGCAGTGGACACCGGGTGGGTGGAGCAGGTACCGGCCGTGCTGGAGGCGTGGCTGCCCGGGCAGGCCGGAGGCGAAGCACTGGCGGATGTCGTGCTGGGAGACGTGAACCCCTCTGGAAAACTCGCGGAAACCTTTCCCCGGCGGATCGAAGATACGCCGGCCTTCGGGAACTATCCCGGCGAGGCGGGCACCGTCCGCTACGGCGAAGGGGTGTTGGTGGGCTACCGCTGGTATGACGCGCGGGCCATCGAACCGGCCTTCGCCTTCGGCCACGGGCTGTCCTACACCGCTTTCGACTACACCGGCCTGGCCCTCCGCCTTGCGGACACGGACACGGGGCCGGTCCTGGCGGTCGAGGCAACACTCACGAATACCGGCAGCCGGGCCGGTGCCGAAGTCCTGCAGGTGTACTCCGGCGCTCCTGCGGGACCCGCGGTACGGCCGCCCCGCGAGCTCCGGGCGTTCCGCAAGGTCTTCCTCGAACCCGGTGCCTCGGCTCCTGTTGCGTTGACGGTACCGCTGCCGGACCTGGCGAGGTTCGATCCGGCGTCGCACCGGTGGATTACCGACGGCGGAACTTACCGGATCGACGTCGGGTCCTCCTCCCGGGATATCCGGCTCAGCGGAACCATTGATCTGCCGGGCACCGACGGCACGGCGGCCCCGCTGACACTGGATTCGACCATCTCTGAGTGGCTGGCGCATCCGCTGGGGCGTACGCTGCTGGGCGGCGCCGGTGATGCTGCGGGCGGAACCGGCGGCATGGCCGACGCGCTGGCGCTCATGGGCAGTATGCCGCTGCGCCGGCTGGCCCGGTTTCCCGGCACGCCCCTTACACCGGACCGGCTGGCCGGACTGGAACAGGCACTGCGCGGTGCCGGCCCGGCGGGCGGGGCATCCTCCTAGTCCGTGAGCAGGGACCGGTAGATCTCCTCATGCGCTGCGGCTACCTGCCGGCGCTCGGCGGTCCGCTCCGCGCGGCTCATTCGCGGCCGGTTCCGGGCGGCATGCACTTGCTTGAGCGCGTTGGCCAGGGACTGGGCATCGAGCCCGTCCTCGTTATGCACGAATTCGGTGACACCGGCGCGCTGCTGGGCGTAGAAGCCGCAGGACGGGGCCAGCACGGCCGTGCCCAGGTCCGTGCACGCTTCGAGCCAGCCCGAGTGGGTGCCGAACCGGTACGGCAGCACGGACACATCCAGGCTCGACAGGTAGTCCCAGAGCCGTGGTTCGTCGAAGTAGTCCCGGACCTGCAGTTCGAGCCGTCCTGCCGCGGCGGCCTCCGCCAGCCAGCGGTGCAGTTCCGGGCGGTACTTGTCCCCTCCGGGAGTCAGGATGTCCGGATGTCCGTTCACCTGCAGCACGGCACCGGGCAGCTGCTCCACGGCGTCGAGCAGGTCCGGAAGAACCGCGCCCTCCATCATGTTCGGGCGCAGGCTCTTCAGGTGCACGCCGACACGGAACTCCTCACGCGGACCGGCTGCCAGCCGCAGGGCCTGGCGCCGCTCGAGCTCCTCGAGGTCCACCACGTGCGGATGCGGCAGCACCTGCGGGCGGCGGCCCCACCGGCGCTCGACGACGGCGGCGGCCCCGGGGGTGAGCGTGATCAACGCATCGGCTGCGGAGATCAGCACGTTCAGCTGCGCGTCGTGTGCCTCCGGCGTGAGGTGGTGCGGATTGCGGAGGTCGTGGACCGTGTAGACCAGCGGTTTCCCCTGGGCCTTCAGCTCGTCGGTGACCGCCTGCAGGTCCTGGGGCGAAATGGCGTCGAAGCCGAAGTGGATGTGCATCAGGTCGAAGCTGTCCGCGTTCTGCCGGATCCAGCCGGCGTCCAGCATGACCGGAGGCCACCACGTCGCCTCCGTGGACTGGCCGGGGTTGCGGGGGTCCGGGTCCGGCAGGCGTACCACCGGGTTCCGCTCCCCCGGGACGGCACCGGTATGCCGGATATAAACCTGACTGTGCGGCACCGACGCCACCCTGATGTTCGATCCTTCCGACCTGCCCACGCATCCTCTTCCGCCGCTGTAAAAAACCGTCTTCAGTATACTTAGTATTTTGCGGTGTCCGCGGAGGGCACCCCCGGCGGAAGGAACGAATGCAGCCGCAGCAGACCGGCACGGATCAGGCGTTTTCGGTGCTTATCATCAGCTCGGAACGCGATGCCCACCTGGCCAATGCCGTCCGCGGGATCAGCCGCGCCACCCGCAGGCCCGCCGAGATAGTGGTCTGCTTCCTCAACCAGCCCGAGGCTGTTCCCCCACCCAGTGACGTGCCGCTGCGGGTGGTCCATGCGGCGTCGGGCGCCGGCGAACCCCTGCCCCTGGGGGCAGGCAGGAATGCCGCAGCTGCTGCGGCGCGGTCCCAGACACTGGTCTTCCTCGACGTGGACTGCATCCCCGCAGCTGATATGTTCGAGCACCTGCTGGCGGATCTGGACCGGACCGGCGGCCTCGTGATGGCCGCACCCCGCTACCTCGCGGCTGACGCGGACGTGCAGGCCTGGGTGTCCGACGGCGACGAGCAGGTGCTGCGCCGGGACTCCGTAGCGCACCACGCACGCGCTGCGCTGGCACCGGCGCCGGGAGAACCGGCACTTGCCTCCCGGGAATACGCCCTGTTCTGGTCCCTGGGGTTTGCCGTGCACCGGGAGATCCTCGAACGGATCGGCGGCTTCGACGAGTCCTTTGCCGGGTACGGCGGTGAGGATACGGACTTCGCCTTCACGGCGCAGCGGCAGGCGGTCCCGCTGGCGTTCTCCGGGGCAACCATGTTCCACCAGCACCACGGCGTGCACCGGCCGCCGCTGCAGCACCTGGAATCCATTGTCATTAACGCCAAGGCATTCCGGGGCAAATGGGGCAGCTGGCCGATGACCGGCTGGCTCGATGCCTTTGCCCGGGACGGCTACGTGTCCTGGGACCGCGACGGCGGGGACCTGCGGCTGCTGCGCCGTCCCGCTCCGGACGAACTCGCCGCGGCCCGCGTCAATGCACCGTACTGACGTTCCCGCCGGGAACGGCATTATCCCTCTCGCCACCGGTCACGGCCGAGTCAACTGCAGCCAGGAAGCGGTCCCGGAACTCGTCGGGAGAAACCAGCAGGGTCCTGGCCAGCAGCTGCGGATCGGATCCGCGCAGCTCTTCCAGCAGGCTCGGCCAGTCCGCCACTGAGGCGAAGCCTGCGGCGGCCGCGGCCCCGGCCGCAGCGAGCGAGGAGGCGAACACGGCCTGTTCCCTGAACGGCCGGGGTTCGGGAATCAGCAGCGCCGGCCGCCGGGCGGCAGCCGCGGCGGCCACCGCATTGTGCCCGGCCGAGGTGACCACCACGTCCGCGCCGGCCAGCCGGGGTCCCGGGTCCGCCACCACGCCCAGCAGCGACACATTCGCGGGAACCTCGCCCGGGGCGCCGGCGGTATGTCCCATCACGTCCCACTGCCAGTCCGGGGTCTGCCGGGCGGCGGCGAGCAGATCCTCCAGCGCCACGCCGGTTCCGCCCAGGGAGGTCTGCACCGCGACGGTCCGCGGCCGCACGGGCACGAGCCCGGCGGAGGGAGCGGTGTCCGGAGCGAGCATGCCCAGATAGGTGCTCTTGGAGCCGTAAGCCCGCAGATGCGCCGGGTCCTCGATGGTTTCCGGGAAGTAGGCGATGAGCCGGTGAACGGAGTCATAAGCCAGGCGGTGGGCCGGATCGGTCCGTTCTCCGTGCATCCGGCGGTGGATGACCGGATAACCCGCCAGCCTGGCAAAGGCGGCAACCTCCACGGATACATCCACAACCACTACATCCGGGGCAAATTCCTCCCAGAGCCGGTGCAGCCGGCTGAAGCGGGACTGCAGCGCCGATCCAGCCGGCGCATAGTGCAGGAACTCCCCCGGGCCGGGCGCGAACGGGCCGTCGGGTCCGACGTCGGGCGGCAGCGGCGCAAACCGCGCACCACCGGGCAGCTGCGGGGATCCACCGGCGGGGGCGGTGCCGGTGACAAGCAGCTCCACGGCGCCCAGCCGGGCAATGTTGGCGGCATGCCGCAGGTGTCCGGTGCCATGGTGGTGCGCGTAGTAGGCCACGCGCGGCATGCGGGAGGAAGGCAAGTACTGCTCCTGTTACGGCACGAGGGCGGCGTCGGGATGGCCGGGGGCGGGCTGGCCGGACACCGGGTGGGCGGAACGCGACGGTAGTCCGTCCGGCTCGAGCAGGGACCGCATCTGGTCCTCGTACGAATCCACCATGGCGGACGCGCTGAAGCGGGCAGCGGATTTCCGTACCCGGTCTCTGTCGAGGCGGCGGGCGTCAGTGACGGCCGCGGCCAGGGCATCTGCGCCGAGGCCCTCGGCGAGCCGGCCGGCGTCGGCGTCGATGATCTCGGGCATGGCACCCAGCGGCAGGGCAGCCACCGGCGTACCGCAGGCCATCGCCTCCAGCGCGGTCAATCCGAAGGGTTCGGACCAGACAGGCGAGGCAATGAAGACCTCTCCGGAACCGAGGAAGGCGGCCAGTTCCCGGTGGTCGAGGTGGCCAACGTGCTGCACCCCGCGGCCGAGGTGCGGTGCGACGGTGCGTTCGAAATACTTCGCATCGCTGATCGGCCCGGCAAAGTGCAGGTCCATCCCTGCCATCCGGGCCGCATCGATCGCTATGTGCAGGCCCTTTTCGGGCGTGACCCGTCCGGCCCAGACGACGGTTCCGGTCCGGCGTCCGGTGCCGGCGGGCCAGTCCGCCAGCCGGATGCCGTTGTGGACGACGTGCAGGTCCGGCAGGTACGGGGACCAGCCGGTGGCGTTGCGGGCCGAAACACTGATGAAGCGGTGCAGCGGTGAGAGCGGTGCGCGTCCGTCCTCTACGGCGTCCACAATCCAGGGCAGCGGCGGGGTGTGGAGAATCGTCAGCGTCGGCATATCCGCCAGCAGGAGGTAGGGCAGCAGGCTCAGGGAGTTGTTTACGACGACGTCGAAACCGCCGTCCCGGACCACGGCAATCGCGGAGCCCAGCGCGGCGTCCAGGGCCTGCTGCTGCCGCTGCATTTGATCGGGAGCCAGCCCGCGCCGGAATTCGAAGTTTTCCGGGAGGACCTCCACCACCCGGCCGGCCGACGCGGAGCCAGCCTTCGCGAAGAGCGTGACGTCGTGGCCGCGGGAGGCGAGCTCGTCCGCCATCAGCGAGGTATGCATTTCGAGCCCGCCCTGGAACGGGCTGGAGATCGGGTGGTGCAGGTGGGACAGGACGGCTATGCGCAGTAGTTTCCCGTCTGCCGCATGCCCCTGCGGCAGGGGGAAGTCAAGACTCATATTACTAAGTATGCCTTGTATTTCCCGCCGGGGCCGGGCACCGACAGGCCGGAACAGGCAGGCCGGGTGCTAGGCAGAGAAGGGTTCCGCGCCGAACGGCACCGGCGGGATGTGGTGGGAAGGCAGCCGGTCGCGGTCGTAACTGATGGTGGTGTACCCGTGCGGGACGGGCTTGCCTTCCTCGTCCAGGTTGACGAACACGATCTTGTCGATCGTGAGGATGCTGCGGCGGGTGATCATGTTCCGCACTTCTGCCTGCATGGTCAGCGAAGTACGGCCGAACTTGGTTGCGGTGAGCCCCATTTCAATCAGGTCGCCCTGTACCGCGGAACTGACGAAGTTGATCTCCGACATGAATTTGGTGACCACCCGGCCGTTGCCCATCTGCAGGATGGCGTAGACCGTTGCTTCTTCGTCGATCCAGCGCAGCAGGCTGCCGCCGAACAGGGTGCCGTTGGCGTTCAGGTCCTCGGGGCGGACCCACTTGCGGGTGTGGAAATTGATGTTCTCAAGGGGCATATATTCAGCTTATCCACAGGATTGTTGCCCATTGCCCGGATCAGTGGATGCCTTGCTCACAGACCCCTGTTAGGTGTCTGACGCCGCTGTGACGGCGCTCCCGGGCACGGTACCGCCGCTTCAGTCCGGGGCCTCATTCAGCCGGTCGCCGAGGTGGGTCAGGTCACCGTCGGGCGGAACCTCCATGGCTTCGAGCGCCGCGGCCTGCTGCAGGTCCCGGATCAGGTCCGCCGACCCGCCCACGATCGTGGTGTCGAAGTCGATCTCGGAGGCGAGGCACCATGCGCCGTCGGCCGGCCAGAGCAGGTTGGGGCTCTGGATCGGGTCCCAGCCGTTATGCTCCTGCCAGCCCGGTTCGGCAAAGACCGCCAGGCTGCAGGCAAACAACAGGTAGTCGCGCAGCGGCAGTTCGAGGCGGCGCACTGTCTCCACGGAGTCGTGGCCCCGGAAGGGGTGCGGGAGCGACTCCCGGTCGCCGGTGCCGGACCGGAGAAGGGTTTCCCCGCTGCCGGCCACCCAGCCGTACCCGTCCCACAGCCCGGCGAAGCAATTGCCGGGGGTTTGTGTGTGGGTACCGAGGACACGGCTGACCTCGGCCAGGGTGCCCGCCGGGAGTGCGCCGACCAGCGGGTCTTCGTAGTGCCACCCGGGTTCGTTCGATACCGGATTGCGGTAGCCGGCCAGAATGGCGGCCCATTGCATCATCGGGTGGGCAACCGTGCCGCGCACCCCCGCCAGCTCCTCCCAGCGCATGGGGCGGGACTCCACACGTACCGGTCCGTCCTGCTGCCAGCCCAGCAGCTGCGCCCGGATCGGGTGGAAAACCCGCGCGTAGGCCTCAAACCCGGCAGGGACGGTGCCCGCAACTGTACCGGGCTCAGCCAGCCGCTCCGCGATCCAAACTCCGGACTGCGGGTCGGAAAGCGGCCCTTCCAAGCTCGTCATGCGGCCCAGTATGCCCTACCGGGTACCGCAGCGGGTGCTGCTGCTGCAAGGGATCGCCTCGCCGGAGGCGGATTGGCCGGCTAGCCGGAACGTGCCGCGCCACCGGCGGCCGGCAGGTCGCGGGCGTCAACCGGTCCCTGGTCCAGCCGGAACGGCGGGTATTCGTCACGCATCAGCGCCGTGTACGCCAGGACGCGGTAGGACCACCGCTGCAGGCCCATAACGAAGTCGAACAGCGGACGCGGATAGCGTCCGGTGAATAACAGGGCCACTGCAGCAACCAGGACCAGCAGGGACAGCAGGGATATACCCACTGTCCAGCCGCCGGCCGACCGCAGCCCTTCGCCGGCCGGGTCCGTTGCCCAGTTCACCGCTGCGCCGCCGTCGCCTCCGCCCATGCTCCGGTCCCACCCGCCGAAAGGGCCGTTCTGGCGCACAATGACGTAGCCGGACCCGGTGAACGCCCCCACGATCAGTGCCTGCGGGATAACCAGCAGCCACCACTTCACCAGCACCAGCCCGCGTGAAAGCCGTTCCGGGTAGGCGACGTCGAAATCGGCCGGATAGTTGGTCCGCTCCAGGCTGAAGGGCGGATACCTGTCCGTGCCCAGCACTGCTGAGGCATAGAACGCCACCCGCCAGCTCCAGCGCAGCACCCCCACGTTGAAGTCGAAGAGCGCCCGCGGATAACGGGCAGTGAAGAGGATGGCGAAACCCGCAATGACGGTGGCTACCCAGAAGGCGATCCACAGGAAAACCAGCAGGATGAAGTGCGGAATGGCCAGGAACCACTTCACCAGCCACAACCAGCGGGAGAGCCCGGGGTCCAGTTCCCCGTAGAGCCGCGCGGGATACGGTGCCCCGGTGCCTCCGGCGGTCAGCTGCGCTGCCCGGGCGCCGGACAACGCCGGTGCCTCCGACGTGCCCGGTGCCTCCGACGTGCCCGGTGGCACAGCTGCTGCCGTGGCGCCCGCCGGAACCGGACCGCCCGCAGGCGTCCGTGCGGAAGCCGGAACCGGAGCCGCTCCGTAACCGTAGGGACCGTGCCCGCCGCTGGGCCCGGGGTATTCTCCGCCAGGCTTCCGGCCGGTCAGGATCGCAGCAAGGATCACTGCCGTGCCGCCGAGCACCAGGACGACGGCCCCGATGACCAGCCACAGGGTGAGCGGTCCCAGAACATCCGACCGGATGCCTGCCTGCAGGTCCGCCGTGACTCCGGGGGCGGCGTCGGCGTTCATGACGACGATGGTCCACTCGCCCTGTTCAAGCTGCCAGGTCAGCTCCTGCGTGCCGGCTCCTGCGGAAGAGGCGGCCCAGAAGTCCTGCTCCCCCGGCGGGGCCGGTGCGGCGCCGCCCGGGATCTCCTCGTACTCCGCGGAGAACGGGTCGAAGGTGACGTCCCCGAGTTCCGAATGGGCGACGCCGGCCAGGTACCGGTTGACGTCGGCCTCGGACGCAATCCCGATAAACAGCTCGCCGTCCGCGTCGGTTCCCCGGACCTGCACCGTCGCCACGTTGTCTTCCGGCTGGACGCCCGGACTCACCTCGATGCTCTCGCTGGTCAGGGCGTAGGATCCGACGCTGTAGGTCTCTTCGGGAACGGATAGGTAGCCGTCGTCGCGCTGGGCCGCGGCAAGGATTCCCAAGGCAGCAGCGCCGACCCCGGCCGTCAGTCCGGCAAGGACCAGCAGGGAACCAATGATGACCAGAATGATTCTGCCTGCCTTCATGGCATTGTCCTTCGCTCACTGGAAAGCGGTACCCGGCTAGAAGTTGATCATGTGGCCGGTCAGTCCGTGGAAAGCTTCCTGCAGTGCCTCACTGAGGGTCGGGTGGGTGTGCACGTTGCGGGCGAGTTCGGCCGCTGTCAGGTCCCACTTCTGTGCCAGGGTCAGTTCCGGCAGCAGTTCCGAGACATCGGGTCCGATCAGGTGCCCGCCCAGCAGCTCCCCGTACTTGGCGTCGGCCACCAGTTTCACGAAGCCCACCGGTTCGCCCAACCCGTGGGCCTTGCCGTTGGCCGTAAACGGGAAGGTGCTGACGATGACGTCATGCCCCTCGTCGCGGGCCTGCTGTTCGGTGAGCCCGAAGCTGGCCACCTGCGGCTGGCAGAACGTGGCGCGGGGCATCATGCGGTAGTCGCCCAGCGGCAGCGTTTCGGCCTTGCCGATGGTTTCTGCCGCCACCACTCCCATGGCCTCCGCCACGTGGGCGAGCTGGAGCTTGGCAGTGATGTCGCCGATGGCGTAGATGTGCGGGACATTGGTGCGCATGTACTCGTCGATGCCGACGGCTCCGCGTTCCGTGAGCTCCACACCGGTTTTCTCCAGGCCGAAGCCCTCGGTGCGCGGGGCGAAGCCGATGGACATCATGACCCGGTCGGCTTCAATGCTGCCCTGCTGGCCGTTCTTATCCGTATAGGTCACCGTGACGGACGAACCGTTGTCCTTCACGGTTTCCACCTTGGTGGAGGTGAGGATGGGGATGCCGAGCTTCTTGTACTGCTTGGTGATTTCCTTGGAGACGTCCACGTCCTCGTTGGGCAGGGCCCGGTCCAGGAATTCGATGATGGTGACATCGACGCCGTAGCTCCGCAGCACATAGCCGAATTCCATTCCGATGGCTCCGGCACCGACGATCACCATTTTCTTCGGCAGGTCCCGGTCCAGGATCTGGGCTTCGTAGGTGACGACGTTCTCGCTCAGTTCGACCCCGGGCAGCAGCCGTACGTAGGTTCCGGTGGCGATGATCGCGTTGTCGAAGGTGATGCTCTCGCTGCCTCCTTTGGACAGGTCCACCTCGAGGGTGTGGTCGTCGGTGAAGACTCCGTGTCCGTCGTATTCCGTGATCTTGTTCTTCTTCATCAGGAAGTGGACGCCCTTCACCCGGCCGTCGGCCACCTGGCGGCTGCGGTCAAATGCCGCCCCGTAATCAAAGCTGACGTCACCGCTCATGCCGAACGTCTTGGCCTGGTTGGTGAAGATCTGGGCCAGTTCGGCATTCCGCAGCAGCGCCTTGGACGGTATGCACCCGACATTGAGGCAGACGCCGCCCCAGTATTTCTCCTCCACTACTGCCGTTTTCAGGCCCAGTTGGGCCGCGCGGATGGCGGCCACATAGCCTCCCGGTCCGGCCCCGAGGACCACGACGTCGTAATGTTCGCTCATGGGAACCAACTCTCCTTGCCTGGGGGTGCGGGAAAATTTGTAAGCCGGCTTAAGGCTCTCACGGGGCTGCCGCCGATGGCACGGGTGCCGGGAACGTTCAGTTGTAGCCCCGGTAGCCGGACCAGGCCCGGCGCCGTTCCGGAAACGGATCCGCCTCAATGCGGTCCAGCTTGTCGAAGACGCGGGTTTGCCGGTGGACTTCGTCGTAGGCCGGCCAGCCGCTGCCGGGGTGGGAATGCCGGGCCAGGCTCAGCAACGAACCCTGGAAACGTCTGGACAGGGCTCTCAGCTCCTCTGCTCCGCCCAGCAGAGTCAGGGCCTTGGCGGTTCCGGTGCCGATATCCCCGAACATCACCGGCACATCGAAGGAATGGGTGGCGCCGAACCCCAGCAGGTTCATTGCCGGTGTCGCATAGTCATAGCGGTAGGCCCAGGTGGGCGCAACGCGTGAGTGTCCCTCGGCAACCATCTGGCTGGGATACCAGAACACCAGGTCGCCGCTGATATCCACGGAACGCTGACGGGACGGATAGCCGGGATACGCGGCAACCACCCGGTCCCGGGCCTGCGGATCGGTGCCGGCAAACATCTTCTCGATCCGTTCGGGTGTGGACGGCAGGATGTTGGAAACCTTGGCGAACAGCGCGCCTTCCCTGGCCATGGTGCCCAGCACCAGGGGAACCGGATTCGAGTCTCCGGAAAGGAACATGTCAAGGGGGTATCTGGGCAGGAAGTCGCCGTCTATGACCGGTGAGACGCTCAGTGACCCGGGTTGCTTGACCGGGCCGATCTTTGTGGTCAGTTTCCGGGTGGCGTTGACCAGTTTTGCCGCCGGCAGGCGGGTCAGGGCGTCGGCAGCAGCAGCGGTGGGAACGCCGAGGATTTCCAGCAGGTCAGCCGCCCAGCCCGCGTGCATCTCCGGAGAATACGCTGCCGATGGTGCCGGGCTTTGCGCATATGCCTTATGGAACAGGGACCGGGCGCTCGGAACGCACATCAGGGAGGTGACGGCGAGCCCGCCTGCGGATTCCCCGAAGAGGGTGACGTTGCCGGGGTCTCCGCCGAATGCTTCGATGTTCTGCTGCACCCACTCCAAAGCGGCGACCTGGTCCCGCAGGCCCACGTTGGTATCGAACGGCCGATCGGGCGTCGAATACGCGCGGAAGTCCATGAACCCCAGTGCGCCGATGCGGTAGTTGAGCGAAACGTAGAGCACGTTGCCGTCCCGGACCAGTCTTGTTCCCCGGTACGTCGGCTCCGCCGAGGATCCTGAGCTGAAGGCCCCGCCGTAGAGGTAGACCAGGACCGGCAGCAGACCGTCCGCGGGTTCCAGCGGTGCAGAGACATTCAGGGACAGGCAGTCCTCATCCATGGCCACCCGGCGCCGGGTTCCGGTGAGGCTCGGCGCCTTGGACTGAGGAGGAACCGGCCCGAAGCTGCCGGCGTCGCGGATGCCGGTCCAGCTCTGCGGCGGCTGCGGTGCACGGAGGCGCAAGTCCCCGACCGGCGGGGCCGCGTAGGGGATGCCGCGCCACGTGCGCACGCCGTCGTCCACTATGCCCTGTACCAGCCCGCTGCCGGTTTCAACCACCAGTGACGCAACGTCAATAGCCACAATCGACTCTTTTCAGCCGGGGAACCCCTGCCTTGCGACTACCTACGATAGGCGTGCGTCGATGGGGCCACCAGATCAGAGCCTGTTGCCGGCCGTCCCCGGCCCAACATCCTGGTCCGGCCGGCGCCTAGGCTGCGGTGACGAGCTGCCGGGAACCGGCGCTGCGCCGTCCATGGGCGGGCCTCGCCCCCAAGCGGCGGTGCACGATGGCTTCCCGGAGGCAGAACGCAGCAACTGCTGCGACGTTGAGGGCAATCTTTGTGCCGGTTGACCAATCGGTTCCGACGCACAACATCCAGACAAGGATCAGGACGGGCACCTCCCCCGACCTTAACGCCTTCACTGGGCGGTTCCGACGCGGCCAAACCGCGCGCCCGGATTCCCTGCGCACCCGCGCTGATCCGTTATTCCGCTGATTCCGCAGTCTGCTGAGGCAGCACTGCGGTATTCCATCCATGGAGCCATGAGGACACTTCTTCCGTGAAATCGCCCGAGACCTACGTTCCACACCTCCCAAGGATGCGTCACAGCATACTTTGTATCACATCCGGCACCGTACTGCCGGGTCGAAGCCCGGTGCAGGATCCGCCGGACACCCGGCGGCAACCGGGGCTAGGCTGCGCTGACCTTCCCGTCCTTCACTTCCCAGCGGGTGTCGAGGCGGACATTCTCCAGCAGCCGGCGGTCGTGGGAGACCAGCAGCAGGGCGCCCTCGTAGCTTTCCAGCGCTTCTTCGAGCTGCTCGATGGCGGGAAGGTCCAGGTGGTTGGTGGGCTCGTCCAGGACCAGCAGGTTCACGCCGCGGGCCTGGAGGAGGGCCAGCGAAGCGCGGGTACGTTCCCCCGGGGAGAGCGCATCGATGCGGCTGGCCACCTGATCGGCCTTGAGCCCGAACTTGGCCAGCAGGGTGCGTGCCTCCGCGGACGAGAGTTCCGGAACGGCCGCTTCAAAGGCCTCCCCCAGCGGCAGATGGGCCGGAAGCTGGCCGCGGCCCTGATCGATTTCCCCCACGGCGACCGAGGCACCCAGGGAGGCCGTGCCGGCGTCGGGCGTCTCGCGTCCCAGCAGCAGCCGCAGCAGGGTGGACTTGCCGGCACCGTTGGGACCGGTGATGCCAATGCGCTCCCCGGCGTTCACCTGTACCGATACCGGGCCGAGGGTGAATCCGCCCCGGGCCAGCACGGCGTCGTTCAAGGTGGACACCACGGAGCTGGAGCGGGGCGCGGATCCGATGCGCAGCTGCAGCTGCCATTCCTTGCGCGGTTCCTCCACCTCGTCCAGACGGGCGATGCGTGACTCCATCTGGCGGACTTTCCGTGCCTGCTTTTCGGAGGACTCGGTGCTCGCCTTGCGCCGGATCTTGTCATTGTCAGGGTTCTTCTTCATGGCGTTGCGCACGCCCTGCGAACTCCATTCCCGCGTGGTCCGGGCACGGGACACCAGGTCCGCCTTTTTGTCGGCGAACTCGTCGTAGGCCTCGCGGGCATGCCGGCGGGCGACGGCGCGTTCCTCCAGGTACGCCTCGTAGCCGCCGTCGTAGACCGCCACGCTGTTCTGTGCCAGGTCCAGCTCCACCACGGTGGTTACGCACCGAGCGAGGAATTCACGGTCATGGGACACCAGTACGACGCCGCCGCGGAGTCCGCGGACAAACTGTTCCAGGCGCGCCAGGCCGTCCAGGTCAAGGTCGTTGGTGGGCTCGTCGAGCAGGACAATGTCGAAGCGGCTCAGCAGCAGGGCAGCCAGCGCCACGCGTGCCGCCTGCCCGCCCGAAAGCCCGGCCATCCCGGTGTCCAGGCCGAGCTGCAGGCCGAGGTCCGCCAGTACGGCGGGTGCCCGGTCTTCCAGGTCGGCTGCACCGGACGCCAGCCACCGGTCCAGTGCAGCCGCATAGGCGTCATCCGCTCCGGGGAGTTCGGATCCGAGCGCTTCGGCTGCAGCCTCCATGGCCTCAGTGGAAGCCGCCGCCCCGGTACGGCGGGCCAGATACGCGCCGACGGTTTCACCGGCCACCCGCTCGTGTTCCTGCGGCAGCCAGCCCACAAAGGCGTCCGAGGGAGATGTGCTGACCGTGCCGGCCTGCGGTTCCGCCGCTCCGGCCAGCAACCGCAGCAGCGTCGATTTGCCGGCACCGTTCGCGCCCACCACGCCCACGACGTCGCCCGGCGCGACAGTGAGGGAAAGATGCTCGAAAAGGGTGCGGTGGGCATGGCCGCCGGAAAGGTCCCGGGCGACGAGGGTTGCAGTCATTCCTCCATTCTATTTTGTGTACGCACCTGTCCCGGCCCGGTTGGCCGGCGGTAAGGTAATCACCTGTTCCGCACCTAAGGACGATCATGACCTCCATGCATCCATCCGGTCCCGGGGCCCTCCGGCTGATCTTTCCGCAGTGGCAGGGCGCTGCCGGAGCAGGCGCCGTCGGTTCGCTGCCTGCGGGTCAGCCGCACCAGACCCAGCTTTCGTACCATCTCGGACCTGCCCTGCTTGAGTTGCTCTCCCCCGCCCACGAGGGCCCCACCGCCTTTGTGCCGGTCAGCACCGACACCTCGGACGAGGCAGTGGAAACGGTGGACGGCATCTATGCCCGCGACGCGGTCCTGCACCAGCTGCGGGAAGGGCTCCGGTTGGTGTCGGAAGCCGATCCGTCGTCAGTGGTCACCTTCGGCGGGGAATGTTCGGTGAGCGTGGCCCCGTTCAGTTACCTGGCTGCCAGGTACGGACCGGACCTGGCGGTGCTGTGGGTGGACGCGCACCCGGATACCGGGATCCCGGGCGACAGTTATACCGGGTTCCGTTCCATGTCCCTGTCGACGCTCGCCGGGGAGGGCGACGCCGAATTCCTGGCCGCGCTGCCGGCTGTGGTGGCGCCGTCGAACGTCCTCCACATCGGCCTGCAGGACTGGCAGGATCCCGGCATGGCCAATAAGCATCGGCTGGGCATTTCCAGCGTGGGCATCACGGACACCCCGGAAGACACCCGCCGCATCCTGGATTGGCTGGCACTCACCGGAGCCACCAGGCTGGCCGTCCACGTGGATCTGGATGTGCTGGACCGCAGGGATTTCACGGGAACAACGGGTAACGGCACCCGGGGCATGCGGGTGCCGGACCTGCTTAGGATTATGGATGCCCTGGGCGATGCCGGGGAGATAGTCGGCCTCTCGCTCGCCCAGCACGCACCGCTGGAGCTCCTTCGCCTGGGCGGACTGCTGCGGGACCTGCCGGTCTAGGTCAGCGGTAGCCGCGGTAGCCGTTCCATGCCTCGCGGCGGTCCCGGTGGGGATCCTGTTCAACCCGGTCGGTTTCGTCGAAGACCTTGGTCGCACGCGTCTCGATGCCGTAGGCCGGCCACAGTCCCGGACTTCCGGTACGGGCAAAGCGCAGCAGCGCGCCGCGGAACCGGTTGCCAACGGCAACGGTAGTGCGTTTGCCGCCCGGCAGCGTCAGGAACCGGCCAAGCGCGGTGGTGTAGTTGCCGAACACAGCCGGGATGTCCATACCGTGGGTGGCGCCCATCCCCAGCAGGCCCGCCATCCGCGGGGCGTAGTCAAACCTGTAGGACCACGTGGGCGCGTAGGTACAGTGCCCTTCCGCCACTTGGACACTGGGCAGCCAGAAGACCACATCGCCGCCTACGTCCACGGCGGCGTGCTTTGACGGGTAGCCGGGGTAGGCGGCGAGGACCCGTTCCTTGAGCTCCGGTTCCGTACGGGCAAACATCGTGTCGATCCGCTCCTCCGTGGTGGGGAGAACGTCCTGGACCCGGTCGAACAACGCACCTTCGCGGAACATATTGCCGATGACGAGCGGGATCCGGTGTGCCTTGCCCGTCCGGAAGGCATCGATGGGATGCAGCGGCAGGAATTCCCCGTCGACCACCGGCGCCACGGCCAGTGCGCCGGGCTCGGATTCCGGTGTGACCTTGCCGGTGAGCCTGCCGACCGCCTTCACCAGGCGCTCCGCAGGCAACGAGGCCAAGGCCTTCGGCGCGTCCTCCACCCCCAGCAGTTCGATCAAGTTGCCTGCCCACTTTTCCGGCAGGCCGGGGCCGTAGGCAGTAGCCGGTGCCGAGCTCTGCACGAAGGCCCGGTGGAAGAGCCCCTCGGCAGACGGAACGCACATCAGCGCAGTAATCGACATGCCGCCGGCAGACTCGCCGAAAACCGTCACGTTCTCCGGATCCCCTCCGAAGCCGGCAATGTTGCGCTGCACCCAGCGCAGCGCCGCGACCTGGTCCGCCAATCCGACGTTGACGTCGAATGACCGCTCCGGCGTCGAGTACCGGCGGAAATCCATGAAGCCGAGTGCTCCCAGCCGATAATTCATGCAGACATAGACCACGTCCCCGCGCTCCACGAGATTCGTGCCGTCGTAGGCTGCGGCAGAAGCGCCGCCGATGGTGAACCCGCCGCCGTAGAAATACACCAGGACGGGGCGCGGCGGTGCCTTGTCCAACGGTGCGGTGACGTTGATGGTGAGGCAGTCTTCGTCCATGGGAGTCTTCCGGCCGGCACCCATGGACGCCAGTCTGCGTTCCTGGGGCGGCACGGGACCGTACCGGCCGGCGTCCAGCACACCCTCCCACGGCTGTACCGGACGGGGCAGGCGCAGCCGCAGCTCGCCGACGGGCGGGGCCGCGTACGGGATTCCGCGCCACGACCGCACGCCGTTCACCAGTGTTCCCTGCACCATTCCGTCCGAGGTCGAGACAGTGAGGTCCGGCTGAGCCGTAGTTGTTGCCACAGCGTTCCTTTCGCGGTTTTTCGAGCCCAGCGCGATCATAACCAAGCCCCGGAGGACGCCGCTATCCCCGCCGATGCTATTCGCACGAACTGCTAAGCCCTTGGCGGACGGCAGGGGCAGGAACCCTGCACAAATTCGACAGCATGCTTATGGTGGAAGGACCGTCACCAACCTAAAGGAGAAACATATGTCCCGCATCGCCATTATCGGAGGTCACGGAAAAGTCGCCCTCCACCTGGCCCGCCGGCTGACCGACAAGGGTCACACTGTCACCTCGCTCTTCCGCAACCCGGAACACGCAGCCGATGTTGAACAGACCGGCGCTGAAGCGGTCGTCGCCGACGTGGAAAACCTCTCCACCGAACAGATCACGGAACTGCTTCGCGGGCAGGACGCCGTTGTCTGGAGCGCCGGAGCCGGGGGCGGCACCCCCGAACGCACTTTCGCCGTGGACCGGGACGCCGCGATCCGCTCCATGGACGCCGCCGAAGCAGCCGGAGCCGGCCGCTATGTGATGGTTTCCTACTTCGGTGCCGGCAAGGACCACGGAGTCCCCGAAGACGACGGGTTCTTTGCCTACGCCGAGGCGAAGGCCGACGCCGATGAGCACCTGCGGGCCAGCGGCCTGAACTGGACCATCCTTGGCCCCAGCGCACTGACCATGGATCCCGGCACGGGCCGGATTGAAACGGGAGCAGGGGTTGAGGGCAAGTCCGTCTCGCGCGAAGACGTTGCCCACGTAGCCGCCGAAGTCCTCGAGCGCCCCGACACCGCCGGCAAGACGATCGAGTTCAACAACGGCTCGACGCCGGTTGCCGAGGCCCTGGATTCCCTCGCCTAGGCAGGGATCTCCTCTGGCGCTGCAGCCACGGCCGTCCCTGTAGTCCCCCTATCCACGCCAACGGAAGGATTCCCCATGAACCAACCGGAACAGCAGCAGGAAGTACCCGGAACCCAGGCACAGATGACGCCCGTTCCCGATTGCGGCGAAGACTCGTACCGAGGCAGCGGCAAGCTCCAGGGCAAGGCGGCTGTCATTACCGGCGGTGACAGCGGTATTGGCAGGGCCGTGGCCATCGCCTACGCCCGCGAAGGCGCCGACGTCCTGATTTCCTATCTGACTGAAGACGAAGACGCGCAGGACACCGCTCGCCTGGTGGAGGAGGCCGGCCGCCGGGCCGTCCTGGTCCGGGGCGACCTGGACACGGCCGAGCAGTGCCGCAAGGTCATCAGTACGGCCGTTGAAGAATTCGGCAAGGTGGACATCCTGATCCACAACGCCGCGTTCCAGATGGATCACGAAACCATCGAGGAGATCCCGGACGAGGAATGGGAGTACACCTTCAAGGTCAACATCAACGCGATGTTCTACCTGGTCAAGGCTGCGCTGCCGCACATGGCACCGGGTTCGTCCATCATCGGGACCTCCTCGGTGAACTCGGACATGCCGGTGCCCACCCTGGCCCCGTACTCGGCCACCAAGTCCGCCATCGCCAACTTCTCCGCCAGCCTGTCCCAGCTGCTGGGCGAGCGGGGCATCCGCGTCAACAGCGTGGCCCCCGGCCCCATCTGGACCCCGCTGATTCCCGCCACCATGCCGGCGGACAAGGTGGGTTCCTTCGGGGCCGACACCCCGCTGGGACGCCCCGGACAGCCGGCCGAGCTGGCACCGGCCTACGTCCTGCTCGCCTCGGATGACGGCAGCTACATTTCCGGTGCCCGGATTGCCGTCACCGGCGGCAACCCGATCCTGTAACCGGTCCGCCTACGACAACGGCAGCCGCACCTGCGGCTGCCGTTGTCGTTTCTGCGGTATTAACCCGTGATTTTGTACTTTTCGCGGTCCGCGGCGTCGAGGACCTGCTGTTCCTCAACACCCATGGCGCTGCCGCCGCGGCTCCGCGGCATCCACCAGGCTCCGGGTTCGGGCGTCACGGGGTAGGTATCGATGCAGTAATCGATTCCCTCCTGGAGTTCCTCCTGCAGCCGGCGGGTCTCTTCGACGACGTCGGCATCCGTTTCGACGCGCATGATTTCACCCACGTGCACGCGCACCGGGTTTTTCCAGACGGCCTTGATGCTCAGGCCGTGCCCGCGGGTCAGCATGCGGTGGCCGCCCCAGACCGATACCGGAATGATCGGGACACCCGCCTCGGCGGCCATGCGCACGGCGCCGGTCTTCAGCTGCCGCACGGTGAAGCTGCGGCTGACGCCTGCCTCGGGCAGGACCGCAAGGTAATCACCGCCGCGCAGCTTTTCAACGGACTCCTTGTAGGCTGCTGCGCCGTCGGCACGGTCCACCACAATGTGCTCGCACCAGTCGCAGACAGCCTTGACGAACTTCTTCTTCGTGGCTTTCTTGGTGACGAGGAACCGCATGTGGACCTTCAGCTTCCTCCACATCAGGAGCTCAGCGAACGCGAAGTCCAGGTAGCCGAAGTGCGTAATGGCCACCACTGCCCCCTTGCCGGGGACGACGGCCCTGTTCAGGCCTCGGATGTCCTCGTGGGCGGGAAGGTTCTCCAGGCCGGAGGGGATTACGGGAACCCTAAAGAGGCTGCGGGCAGTAAGGCCCGTAAATACGATGCCTCGATAGACGAACTTGTTGGGGTTACGCTTTGCGGGCAACGTCGGCTCCTGAGTCGGGGGAATTTCGGGGCAGGCAACGAAATTCTACCGCGACGGCCTACGGCTGCTGACCTGCTTGTCCGCGCCGCGCCGAAATGACCGGCCCCGTGCTCCCCAGGCCCGGATTCAGCAGACGGGGACCCGTTTGGCGGCTATCTTTTTAGCCATGGTGATACGCGGGAGGTTCGCCGGCCGGGGGCCGGGCGCAAGGCTGCGCACCGAACCGGCTGCCCCGGCTGATCCGGCTGCCGCCCGCGACGCACAACTCGGCGACGTCGACTGGTCCGCGCTTCCTGCGGGCTGCGTCCGTTCCCGGTTTCCGGCACCCAGCGGGTCGCTCGCGGCCATCAGCATGGGCGACGCCGGAAGTCCGGCAGTTGTCCTGGTTCCGGGGGCCATGGGATCAAAGGAGGACTTCTCACTGATGCTGCCGGAGCTGGCAGCGGCGGGATACTTCGCCTTCAGCTTCGACCTTGCCGGCCAGTACGAGTCCGCCGACGCCGGCCCCGAGCATCTGCTGCCCCCGCGGCAGCGGTACGACTATGAACTGTTCACGGGTGACCTGATATCCGTGCTGTCCGCCTGCGGACCGGCCCACGTGGTCGGCTACTCATTCGCCGGCATCGTTGCGCAACTGGCCCTGCTGCAGCGGCCGGACCTGTTCCGCAGCATCACCCTGCTTGGCTGTCCGCCCGGCGGCGGCCAGAGTTTCCGCGGCGTAAGCCGTATCGGCTGGGCCGCCCCCTTCGTCGGGGACCGGATCAGCGCGGACCTGATTGTCTGGGGCGTGCAGCGTAACTTCATCGGGGCATCCCCCGGGCGGATGGCGTTTGTGTCCCACCGGTTCACCCGCACCCGGAAGGACTCCATCCGGGACATGGTGGGACTGATGCGGCACGCCCCGGACCTGCGGGCGGACCTTCGGGAGGCTCGCCTCCCGAAGTTCGTGGCCGTGGGCGAGCATGATGTCTGGCCGCTGCGGCTGCACCGGGAGTTCGCCTCCGGGATCGGCGCATCCTTCGCGTCCTACGGCAGCGGACACAGCCCCAGCGAGGAATCGCCTTACCAGTTCACGCGGGATCTGCTGCACCTGTTCGATTCCGCCGGCTGACGCTGCGTGCCCGCTCCCGCCGACGCCGGCACGGCGGCTCCTGCTCGAAGTCGAGCTTGAACGTGGTGCAGGCCATGGACACCCGCCGCCCCAGCCCGCGCCACGTGTCGAAGGGCCGGGCGGATACGCCCACGCGCAGGTCCGGGTCCCAGCGGATCCGCATCCCGGGACGCAGCTGATAACAGAGGTCCAGGTCATCATGCACGCGGGGATCGCCCCGGTGCACCCGGTCCCTTAGCCGTATCCACATGCTCCGGTGCAAGCCGAAGTTGGACCCGAAGAGCGGCGGGTGCCCCAGCAACAGGTTCATCGACCAGCGGTAGCCGCCGATATAGAGGGTTTCCGCTATCCACCGGACCACCGGGCCGGAGCCGTAAAACTCCCCCGGCCCGGTGACAGCGGTGTCTTTCCCCGCCTCGAGGAGGTCCGCTTCCAGATGCTCCAGCCAGTGCGGCGGAGGCACCGAGTCAGCGTCCAGGCGGGCCAGCCATTCACCGCCCGCCTCATCGAAGCCGCGGAAGGTGGCGGAGGCAACACCGACGTCGGGCTCATAGATCCTGCGGACGCCGGCTGCCCGGCAGACCTCCGCCGTCGCATCGGTACTGGCGTTGTCCACTACCAGCACCTCGTCCGGCTGCCGTGTCTGCCGGGCCACCGCGCGCAGGCACGCAGCAAGCATGGCGGCGTCGTTATGGGAGGGGATCACCACTGTAATAGTCGACATCGCGTCCTGGCTGCCGGTTGGCCGTTGCCCTCCGATTCTGCCACCGCATGCGTCCCCCGGCCACGGACGGGAAGGCTGCAGCCGGGCGGCACGGTGAAGTGGTGCACTCCGGTGCCGCCTTTGTCCACCTAAGCCGTCATGGCGCTTAATCCGCGGACATGCGGGGCCATATTCCTTGGCGGCCCGAAAGCACCCGGACTAGCGTTGCTCAACTGCGGCACGTTGCCGCGGCATCTTCCCTTTTTCCTAGGAGCAGTTTCAATGCTTATTTCAGGCCTGCTGGTCGGGTTGGCACTCGGATTCGTTATGCAGCGGGGCCGCTTCTGCGTCACCGGTGCCTTCCGGGACGTCTGGGTCACACGCAATACCCGCTGGCTCACCGCGTTCCTGGTGGTTGTTGCCGTGCAGAGCGTCGGCGTGTTCGCCTTGGACGCCGCGGGCGTCATCACCCTGCAGGCCGAGGCGTTCCCCTGGCTGGCGACGATCGTGGGCGGCTTCATCTTTGGCTTTGCCATCGTGCTGGCCGGCGGCTGCGCCACGGGGACCTACTACCGCGCCGGCGAGGGCCTGGTCGGCAGCTGGCTGGCGCTCATTTCCTACGCACTGTTCGCCGCAATCATGAAAACCGGACCCCTGGCCGGCTTCAACACCGCCATGCGCTCCGTGACCGTGGAGCAGAGCAATTTCTACTCGGTCCTGGGCATCTCCCCGTGGCTGTTCGTGGCGGTGCTTGTGGCTGCGGTGGCCCTGGCCGTCCGGCACCACCTGGCCAAGCCGAAGTTCGCCATGGCCGCCCTGCCCGCGTCGAAAACCGGACTGGCGCACCTCTTGTTCGAAAAGCCGTGGAATGCCTTTGCCACCGCTGTCGTCATCGGGCTCATTGCCACTGCAGCCTGGCCGTTGAGCTGGGCTACCGGCCGGGAGGACGGCCTGGGCATCACCACACCCTCCTCCAAGCTGGTCACCTACCTGGTCACCGGCGATGCCGAACTCGTGGACTGGGGCGTGTACCTGGTCATCGGCATCCTGCTCGGCTCCTTCATTGCAGCCAAGGGCAGCGGCGAATTCCGGGTCCGGGTCCCCGACGCCGCCACGGCAGTGAAGAGCCTCGGCGGCGGTGCCCTGATGGGTATCGGCGCGGCCCTGGCCGGCGGCTGCACCATCGGCAACGCGATGGTGCAGACGGCCCAGTTCACCTTCCAGGGCTGGACCGCGCTGATCTTCATGATCCTCGGCACCGGCGTGGCTGCGAAACTCACCATCATGAACCGCCGCCCGGCGCCTGCCTCCGCACGCGTTCCCGTCGGCGTCTAAATCCCCACCAAAAGCTAGAAAAGGAAACACACCATGGCACAGGTCACCCTGGAAACCAACGGATCCGTCTGCCCCTTCCCCCTCGTGGAGGCCAAGCAGGCTATGACAACGCTGACGAGCGGCGACGAACTCGTTATCCACTTCGACTGCACCCAGGCCACGGACGCCATTCCGCGCTGGGCTGCCGAGAGCGGCTACCCGGTCACGGATTTCTCCAAGCGCGGTCCTGCGGAGTGGTCCATCACGGTGCAGAAGGCCTAGTCCTTCCGACGGGCACGGCTGGGCTGGACCCGCGGCGGCTCCCCCGGCATCTTCGGATAGTCCGGCGGGAAAGGCAGCTCGCCGAGCCCGTCGGCCAGGTCCCGTTCCCACCAGTCCAGCAGGACGTCGATGGACCCGGGCCGGGCTGACATTTCCGCCCAGGGATCCCCGACAGTGCGCAGCCGCTCCGGAACGGTCTGCATCGTGAAGTCCCCCGGATGCACCCGTTCCAGCTCATCCCAGGTGATCGGACAGGAGACGGGCGCGTCCGGGAGGGCACGGGGGCTGTAGGCGCCCGCCATGGTGCGGTCGCGGTTGGCCTGGTTGAAGTCCACGAACACGCGTTCGCCGCGCTCCTCCTTCCACCAGGCAGTGGTCACCTTGTCCGGCATCCGGCGCTCCACCTCCCGGGCCGCGGCAATCACCGCATGCCGGACGTCCAGGAACTCACGCTCCGGCCGGATCGGGGCGAACAAGTGGATGCCCCGGTTGCCCGAGGTCTTAATGAAGGCATCCAGCCCGGCCTCGGCGAGGATGGTCCGCAGTTCCTGGGCCGGACGCACGGCGTCGTCGAAATCCGTGCCCGGCTGGGGATCCAGGTCGATCCGCAGCTGGTCCGGATTGTCGGTATTTTCCGCCCGTGACGGCCAGGGATGGAACACCACCGTGTTCATCTGGGCCGCCCACACCGCAGCGGCCGGCTCATCCAGCACCACCTGCGGGTGTGAACGGGCACTCGGGTATTTCACGGTGACGGCGCGCATCCAGTCCGGCATTCCACGCGGAGGATTCTTGGAAAAGAACACCTCCCCGCCGATGCCCTCCGGAAAGCGCTCCAGCGAGACGGGCCGGCCGCCGTTGGCCCGGATGAACGCCTCGCCCACCTCCGCGAGATAACGGGCCAGATCCAGTTTCGTGATTCCGGGATTCGGCCAGAGGACCCGCCCCGGACTGGAGATGCGGACCTGCCGCTCCCCCTCCGGGCCGGGAACGGTCAAGGTGGTTTCCTCGCGTGCCATGGCTCTGCTTTCCCTCATCGGACAGTGTGGGAAAGAGGTTACCGCGTCAGGCGGCAGGCTTCTCCAGCACCGGTTCCATCGGAGCGCCGGGCCGGTAGTTCCTCCGCCCGTGGACAAAGTGGTACAGCACCGTGGAGGCCAGCAGGACGGCGGCCAGCACCCAGTACATGCCGTGGAATCCCATCAGCGGCAGGAGCATCCCCAGCAGCAGCGGGCCAAGGCCCACCCCGGCATCCATCAGGATAAAGAATGTGGATGTCGCCAGGCCGATTCGAGCCGGCGGCGCCGTCGTCACGGCAATCGCCTGGGCACACGGCATCAGCGCACCGAAGCCGAACCCCACAAACACGCCGGCCAGGGCCATCACCGTGTCATTGGGGGCGTAGGCGAGCAGCGCCAGGCCGACGGCGAAGGACACGAGGGTGGGATACACCACGGCGTTGTCGCCGTGCCGGTCCTGGATGCGCCCCACAAACAGCCGCGATACCAGCACCACGCACGCATAGACCACAAAGAAGAGGCTGGCGCCGAGCACCAGGCCTTCTGTCTGGGCATAGGAGTTCAGGAAGGAGAGGATGCCGGCGTAAGCGGCGCCGGCAATGAACATCACCGACGCAATGGCCAGGGCCGACGGATCGATGATGTCCGTCAGGTGCATCCGCCACTTGTTCTCCTGTTCCTCGGCCGTCGGCGTACGTTCAGGCAGGGACAGCACCAGGGACAAGACCAGTGCGACGGCGGCGCATCCGGCAGCAAACAGGAACAATGCGCGGTAACTGACCGACTCCGCCAGGAACACGGCCAGGAACGGGCCCACTGCAGTGGCCAGCGTGGTGGAGATACCGAAGTAGCCGGTGCCCTCACCCCGCCGGTGGACCGGAATCAGTCCCATAACGGAGGCGGAAATACTCGTGCTGGCCGCTCCGAATGCCATGCCGTGCAGGATCCGGACGGTCAGGAGCAGTGCCAGGCTGGACGCGGGGATGTACAGCAGCGACGCGACAACGAACACCGCAAGGCTCACTACCAGCAGCCTCCGCCGCCCGACGAAGTCCAGGAACTTGCCGGCGAACACCCGTGCCGCCAACGCGCCGAGGACGAAGGATCCGGAAGCGAATCCGGCGGCGCTGTCGGATGCGGAGAACTCCTGCACCGTATAGAGCGCCATGGTGGTCATCAACAGATAAAACACCAGTGAGATAAAGAGATTGGTGATGATCGCCAGCACAAATCCCCTGGTCCATAATTTAGAACCGCTGCCAGCCACTGCATTCTCCTGTTTGCTCGGAACAAGCGACCCATATTGAAAGGCCGCCTAACAACCTTACGCGCCGTCGCCGCCGGTCGGGAAATCAAAGCCGCCGTCCCACTGCTGAATTGAAGGAAATTTCAGTGATCCCGACCACTTTTACCCTCGTAGTGGGGCAGTCGTGACGCACGGGAAAACATCAGTCACTCCTGTATCGGAGGGTCGAAGTCTTCGGCGGCAAGTCGCACCGGGCTGGACGTCGTTTCCGGCGCCGTGATACAGCTGTTACTAGTGGGATCACACGCGTAACACCTGCCACGACGCCTGGGAACTGCCCGCCACCCGGCATGAGGCACGACGCTGTTAATATTGATACTGAAGCAGGCCATAGTGGCCGCTGAGGCCGATTTCGGCTAGCATACCGCGGCCCCGATCACACGCCCGAGAGAAGCAGATCACATAATGGTTATCCAACCGTAACTATCTTGTACGGTTATACCCATGCCGCTTTCTGATGCGGCTCCCCCGGGCTTGTTACCTAGCTCTGCCGCTGGTCCCGGGGTCCACAGAACGCACAACCACGGCAGAGGCGGGGGAACCAATTATGGGTTCCTTGAATCCTTGGGGTTAAGTCTCCGGTTTCACCGGCGGCCGGGTGTCTCCCATCCGAATCCGACAGCTCACCTCGCAGGTATCGGGAGAGGTTATTACATGACTTTCAACAAGACTCGTGGACGCCACCGCGCCGAGAACACCGTCGCAGCAGGCCGTGCACGGACCATCGGCAGCACCGCAGCCGTCGTCGTTGCCGGCTCCGGCATCATGCTCGGCATGGCCGCACCGGCCTCCGCCGGTGTTGTCGCCAACGACAACTACACCCCGTCGCAGGCCGTTGCACCGGCCGCTCCGGTAGCTGCCGCTCCGGTGGAAGCTGCACCGGTAGCTGCCCCCGCAGCTGCTGCCGCCACCCACACCGTTGTATCCGGTGACACCCTGGGCCAGATCTCCGCCGCTTACGGCGTTGGCCTGGACTCCGTCCTGGCGCTGAACGGCCTGTCCCTGGCATCCGTCATCTACCCCGGCGACGTCATCACCGTTGCCGGCGAAGCTGCTCCGGCTGCCGCACCCGCTGCGTTCTACGCCGCACCGGCAGCCGCAGTAGCTGCACCGGTTGAGCCCGCCAATACCGGCGTGGTCACCACCCAGTCCACCAACATCACGCCGGCTGCGGCAACCCCCGCAGCCAGCGGCACCAATGCCATCATGCTGGCTTCGGCACAGTCGCAGCTGGGCGCAGCCCAGGACTGCACCGTTCTGGTTGAGGTTGCCCTGCGCGCCGCAGGCCACAACGTGGGAGACCTCGGTCCCGCACAGCTGGCCGCCTACGGCACCCAGGTCTCCACCCCGGAGCCCGGTGACATGGTCTACTACGCCGACGGCGGCATGGGCCTGGCCCACATTGCCATCTACGTCGGCAACGGCGAGGCCATCCACAGCGGCTGGAACGGCAACCAGACCGTAGTCCAGTCCGTCAACGTCGGCTCCGGCCCCGTGTTCTACCGCGCGTAAGGCTTCCCAGCCACACAGCGCCAAAATGAGCGTCCGTCCCGTAAGGGCCGGACGCTCATTGCGTTAAGCGGTCAGCCCCCGGACGCATCAGGGCACAAACCGGTAGCCCATGCCGTGTTCGGTGAGCAGATGCTGCGGAGCAGCAGGGTCACGCTCCAGTTTCCGCCTCAGCTGTCCGATGTACAGCCGCAGATAGCCCGAATCCGTGGTGCCCGGTCCCCAGACATTGGTCAGCAGGGCCTGCTGGGTGACCAGCATCCCCGGATGGGCGAGCAGCTCGGACAGGAACCGCCACTCGGTGGGCGTCAGGCGGATGTCCGAGCCGTCGTCGAGCCGGGCGATGCGCCGCGCGGCGAGGTCCACCCGCACCGTTCCGAACGTGATTTCGCTGGGACCGGCAGCCGCGGGCGATCGGCGGGAAAGCGCCCGGATCCGGGCCAGCAGCTCCTCGGTGGAGAAGGGTTTGGTGACGTAGTCATCCGCCCCCAGGTCCAGCGCCCGGACCTTGTCCGCCGGGTCGAGCCGGCCCGAGACCACCAGGATGGGCACCGCACTCCAGCCGCGGACGGCTTCGATGACATCCATGCCGCTCAGCCCCGGCATGCCCAGGTCCAGCACCAACAGGTCCGGATGGGTGTCCACGGCCTTCCGGATTGCGGCGCTGCCGCTTTCCGCCGTCACTACCTCATAGCCGTAGGCGCTCAGGGTGATCCGCAGTGCCCGGAGGATCTGCACGTCATCGTCGGCGATCAGGATCTTCATCCGGCCACCGCCGGGGAGTGTTGACCACCCGCGGGGACGCGGTGCCTGGCGGCCGGCAGCGAGAGGACCATGGTCAGTCCGCCGCCGGGGGTGTCTTCGGTTTCCAGTGTTCCGCCCATTCCTTCCGTAAATCCCTTGGCCAGGGCCAGGCCCAGGCCGAGCCCGGTCGAGTTATCGATATCCCCCAGCCGCTGGAAGGGTACAAAGATCTCACCGCGCCGCTGCTCCGGAACGCCCGGTCCCGAGTCTATGACGCGGATTTCCACCCGGCCGGCAAACTCGCTGACGGACAGCACGCATTTGATTCCGTCCGGACTGAAGCGCACCGCGTTGGCCAGCAGGTTGACCAGCACCCGCTGCAACAGCACAGGATCCGCCAGGACCACGCGCGGAACCGTGGGGATTTCCAGTTCCACGTCCGCCGGGCCCAGTTCCAGCTCCTCGAGCGCGGGCACCACCGCATCCACGACATTCAGCGGCTCCAGGCTCACGCCGACGACGCCGGCCTGCAGCCTGCTCACGTCCAGCAGGCTGGTGACCAGTCCGGAAAGGGAGGCCAGCGATTCCTCGGCGGTGGCGAGAAGTTCGCTGCGGTCCTGCTCGGACCAGGTGACATCCGTGGCCCGCAGCCCGGTGACGGCGGCGGTCGCGGCGGTCAGCGGACGGCGCAGGTCGTGCCCGACGGCGGCCAGCAGCGCCGTGCGGACCTTGTCCGCCGCGGCCAGGGAGCCCAGTCCCCTGGCGGTTTCGGTCAATTCCCGGTGCTCCAGCGCCGCTTCCATCTGCGCGGTGATGACCGCCAGCAGGCGCCGGTCAGACGCCGCCAGTTCACGCCCCCACAGGTCCAGGAAGCACCGCTCCCCGACCGGCAGTCGGGTTAGGGCCGGGTCGTCGGGCGAGACGGAGGCCGGCCAGTCGCCGTCGGCATACAGGTCTTCGCCCTCTGACCGAATACGTGCGGCGCTGACATTGAAGGCCTCGCGGGTCCGGCTCACCAGGGCACCCAGTGCGTCCTCCCCGCGCAGCACGCTGCCGGCGACGGACGCCAGCAGCTCGGATTCCGACGCCGAACGCCGGGCGGTGCGGGCGCGCCGGGCGGCGGCGTCCACCACGTAACTGACGAGCATCGCGTTAACGACGTAGAGTCCCAGCGCAAGCATGTGCGACGGCGTGGCCACGGTAACTGTGTAGAGCGGCTGGATGAAGAAGAAATCCAGGGTCAGGCCCGAGAGCAGGGCGGCGAACAGCGCCGGCCAGATGCCGCCGACCAGGGCCACCAGGATGACCAGCAGCTGGTAGCTGAGCACGTCGCCGGTGATCGTTTCGGAACTTCGGGCCGTGACCAGCCCGGCCGTAAGAAGCGGGCCGCCCAGCAGGGCGAACGCGAAGCCGAGCAGGCGCCGGCGCATCGAGAGGGCACTGCCGAAATGCGGGAGCACCAGGGTCCGGGCGGCGGCCGAATGCGAGACCATGTGCACGTCAATGTCGCCGGACTCACGGATGACCGTGGCGCCGATTCCCGGCCCGGACAGCAGGGCGGCGATCCGGGGGCGCCGGCTGACGCCCACCACCAGCTGGGTGGCATTGACGCTGCGGGCAAAGTCCACCAGCGCACGCGGAACGTCGTTGCCCACCACCTGGTGGAAGCTGCCGCCGAGCTTTTCCACCAGGAGCCGCTGTGCTGCCAGCTCTGCAGGTTCCGGCCCGCGCAGTCCGTCGGCTCCGGAGACGTGGACGGCCAGCAGCTTGCCGCCGGCGGACCGGGCGGCAATCCGTGCCCCGCGGCGCAGCAGGGTGCGCCCTTCGGGGCCGCCGGTGAGCGCCACCACCACCCGCTCCCGTGCCTCCCATTTACTGCTGATGCCGTGCTCTTCACGGTAGCGGTTCAGTGCCGAATCCACCTCGTCGGCCAGCCACAGCAGCGCCAGTTCGCGCAGCGCCGTCAGGTTTCCGAGGCGGAAGTAGTTGGACAGGGCCGCGTCGACCCGTTCGGCGGGATAAATGACGCCGTCGGCCAGGCGGCCGCGCAGCGACTGCGGCGTGAGGTCCACCAGCTCCACCTGTTCGGCTCCGCGCAGGACGGCGTCCGGCACGGTTTCGGCCTGCAGGGTGCCGGTGATCTGCTCGATCACGTCGTTCAGGGAATCGATGTGCTGGATGTTCACGGTGGACAGGACATTGATCCCGGCGTCGAGCAGGGCCTGCACGTCCTGCCACCGCTTTTCGTGCTTCAGTCCTGGCACGTTGGTATGGGCCAGCTCATCGACCAGCGCGTATTCAGGCGCCCGGGCCAGGACTGCAGGCAGGTCCATCTCCTGCAGTTCCAGCCCGCGGTGGTGCAGGACGGCGCGCCGGACGGTCTCCAGGCCTTCGGCCGCGGCGGCCGTCCCGGCACGCCCGTGCGTTTCCACCAGCGCGATGACGACTTCGGATCCTTCATCCCGGAGGCGGCGCCCCTCTTCGAGCATGGCGTAGGTTTTGCCTACGCCGGGTGCCGCCCCCAGAAAAACCCTCAGTTGTCCTCGCGTCATGGACTAAGTGTCCAGCTCCGCCAGCGAAATGTTCAAAAGCAACACGTTGACGGTACTGCTCCCGAGAACTCCGGCGAACGGTGCCTGCGTGGCGTCGTCCACCAGGGCCTGCACCTGCTCCGGGTCCAGTCCGCGTTCGGCGGCCACCCGGTCTACCTGCAGCCGGGCGTATTCCGGGCTGATGTGCGGATCCAGCCCGGACCCCGATGTCGTGACGGCATCGGCGGGGACATCTTCCGGAGCCACGCCTTCCAGCTCTGCCACGGCGGCCCGGCGTTCCGTTACGGCGGCGGCCAGGTCCTCGTTCAGCGGGCCGAGGTTGGAACCGCTGGAGGCACCGCCGTCATACCCGTCCCCCGCTGCGGAGGGCCGGGACTGGAACCACTCGGGCAGGGCCGCGCCGTCGGCGTCCGTGAACGACTGGCCAATCAGCTCGGATCCCACTTCAGTGCCGCCGCTGCTGACCATCGAGCCGTTGGCCCGGCCGTGCAGAGCCGCCTGGCCGATCCCGGCCACTGCCAGCGGATATCCAACGCCGAGCAGGAGCGTGAGCACCGCCAGGGCGCGGAGGGAGACGCCAAGCTGGCGCATGCTGCTGCGGACGGGGTTCATTTCCTGCTCCTAGTAAAGGGAATGCTGCGGATGCTGCGGATGATGGTTGCCATGTCAGAACCCCGGGACCAGGCTGATCAGCAGGTCAATGAGCTTGATGCCGATGAACGGCGCAATCACGCCGCCCACCCCGTAGATCAGCAGGTTGCGGCTGAGGATCGAGGAGGATCCGGCAGCCCGGTACTTCACGCCGCGCAGCGCCAGCGGAATCAGTGCCACGATGATCACCGCGTTGAAGATCACCGCGGAGAGGATGGCCGAGGCCGGAGAGTGGAGCTGCATCAGGTTCAGCGCGGCAAGGCCGGGGAAAATCCCCACGAACATCGCCGGGATGATGGCGAAATACTTGGCAATGTCGTTGGCGATCGAGAAGGTGGTCAGGGCGCCGCGGGTAATAAGCAGCTGTTTGCCGATCCCGACAATGTCAATCAGCTTGGTGGGATCCGAGTCCAGGTCCACCATGTTGCCGGCTTCCTTGGCCGCGGACGTGCCCGTGTTCATGGCCACGCCGACGTCGGCCTGGGCCAGTGCCGGGGCGTCGTTGGTGCCGTCGCCCGTCATGGCCACCAGATGCCCGCCCGCTTGTTCGCGGCGGATCAGGGCCATCTTGTCCTCGGGGGTGGCTTCGGCCAGGAAGTCGTCCACGCCTGCCTCGGCCGCAATGGCCTTGGCGGTGTACGGGTTGTCGCCGGTGATCATCACGGTCCGGATGCCCATGGCCCGCAGCTGCGTGAAGCGTTCCTTCAGGCCGTCCTTGACCACGTCCTTCAGGTGGATCACACCGAGCACCCGGGTGCCGCCGTCGGCGTCCCGCACCGCCACCAGCAGCGGAGTGCCGCCGCCGGTGGAGATCTTCTTGACCTGGTCCTCGACGGCCATCAGGACGTCGACCTCGATGCCGCCGGATTCGGCCGTCCAGTCCAGGATGGCGGCGGAGGCTCCCTTGCGGATCTTCGCCCCGTCGGGGAAGTCCATGCCGCTCATCCGCGTCTGGGCAGTGAAGGGAACACTGGTGGAGCCGGCCGGCGGTTCCGGGCGGCAGCCCTTCGCGGCGGCCAGGTCCACGACGGACTTGCCCTCCGGAGTGGGATCACCGAAGGAGGACAACACGGCGGCGTCGATCAGGTCGGTGCTGTCGGTGCCGTTGATCGGGATGAACCCGGCGGCCTGGCGGTTGCCGTACGTGATGGTGCCGGTCTTGTCGAGCAGCAGCGTGGTGACGTCGCCGGCAGCCTCCACTGCGCGGCCGGACATGGCCAGGACATTGCGCTGGACCAGGCGGTCCATGCCGGCAATGCCGATGGCCGAAAGCAGGGCGCCGATGGTGGTGGGGATCAGGCAGACCAGCAGGGCCACCAGGACGGGGATGCTGACCGTGGCGGACGAGTAGCTTGCCAGCGGGTTAAGCGTCAGCACCACCACGAGGAAGATGAGCGACAGCGTGGCCAGGAGGATGTTCAGGGCAATCTCGTTGGGCGTCTTCTGCCGTGCGGCGCCTTCGACCAGCCGGATCATCCGGTCTACGAAGGTTTCCCCGGGTTTGCTGGTGATCCGGACAATAATCCGGTCGGACAGGACCCGGGTACCGCCGGTAACCGCCGAGCGGTCGCCGCCGGATTCGCGGACCACCGGAGCGGATTCACCGGTGATTGCCGACTCGTCCACGGACGCGATGCCGTCGATGATGTCGCCGTCGCCGGGGATGATCTGCCCGGCCTCGACCACCACTACGTCGTCCAGCCCAAGATCGGCCGAAGGAACCTCCGAGATGGTTGCCCCGAGGGCGGCCGGATCGCGGCCGGAGTCGTAACCCTCCACCCGGTACGCGGTGGTGGTGGCCCGGCTGTTGCGCAGGCTGGCTGCCTGCGCCTTGCCGCGGCCCTCGGCCACGGCTTCAGCCAGGTTGGCAAAGATGACGGTGGCCCAGAGCCAGCCGGCGATCAGCCAGGAGAAAGCACCGGGGACGGGGGTGCCGCCGGAGTCCTGCGGGCCGCCGAGGAAGGGCTCGGCAACGGCGATCGCGGTGATCAGTACGGCACCCACTTCGACGATAAACATCACCGGGGTGCGGACCATCAGCCGCGGGTCCAGTTTCCGGAAGGCTCCGGGCAGGGCGGCGGCCAGCGAGCCCGCAGAGATACCGCGGGCGGCGGGAGCCCCTTCCGAAGCCGCAACGGATTCCAGGGGTTTGGTAAGTGTGGACATGGTTATTGCAGTCCTTCCGCCAGGGGACCCAGCGCGAGTACGGGAAAGAAGGTCAGGGCAGTCACGATCACGGTGACGCCGCACAGCAGGGTCACGGACTGCGGACGATGGGTGGGTAGGGTGCCGGCCGAAGCGGGGACCTTGCCCTGTTCGGCGAAGGCGCCGGCCAGGGCGACCACGAAGACCATCGGCAGGAAGCGGCCCACAAGCATGGCCACGCCGAGTGCCGTGTTCAGCCACGGGGTGTTGGCCGTGAGTCCGGCGAACGCGGAGCCGTTGTTATTGGCTGCTGAAGTGAAGGCGTACAGGACCTCGCTGAAGCCGTGGAGTCCGGTGTTCAGGATGGAGGTGCCCTCGATGTCGGCCCGGATGCCGGGAACCGCGAAGCTCAGCGCCGTCCCCACCAGGACCAGGGTGGGCATGGTGAGGATGTAGAGGCTGGCGAGCTTGATTTCCCTCGGGCCGATTTTCTTGCCGAGGTACTCAGGTGTGCGTCCCACCAGGAGCCCGGCAACAAAAGCGGTGATGATCGCCAGGATCAGCATGCCGTAGAACCCGGACCCGACGCCGCCCGGCGCCACTTCCCCGAGCATCATGTTCAGCATCGCCATCATGCCGCCCAGCGGACTGAAGCTGTCATGCATGGCGTTCACCGCACCGGTGGACGTCAGCGTGCTGGTGGAACCAAAGAGCGTCGACGCGGCGATCCCGAACCGCTGTTCCTTGCCTTCCATGGAACCGGCTGCGCCGTCCGCGGCACCGAATTCGAAAGCGGTCATGGCGACCAGGGAAACCGTGAAGATGGAGGCCATGGCCGCCAGGATGGCGTAACCCTGCCTGCGGTCCCCCACCATGGTGCCGAACGTGCGGGGCAGGCTGAACGGGATGACGAGCATCAGGAAGATTTCCACCATGTTGGTCCACCCGCTGGGGTTTTCAAACGGGTGCGCGGAGTTGGCATTGAAGAACCCGCCGCCGTTGGTGCCCAGCAGCTTAATGGCTTCCTGTGAGGCCACCGGTCCGCCGGGGACCGTGGAGGTTCCGCCGAGGAGGTTGGTGACGGAGGTGAAGCCGTTGAAGTTCTGGATCACGCCGCCGAGGATCAGCACAATGGCGCCCAGGAAAGCGGCGGGCAGCAGCAGCCGCAGCACGCTGCGGGTCATGTCCACCCAGAAATTGCCGATGGTGGACGCGTTGCGGCTGGCCAGGCCGCGGATCAGTGCCACGGCCACGGCCAGGCCCACAGCTGCGGACAGGAAGTTCTGCACCGCCAGGCCGGCCATCTGCACCGCGTAGCCCATGGTGACCTCGGGCGAGTAGGACTGCCAGTTGGTGTTGGCAACGAAGGAAGCCGCCGTGTTGAAGGACAGGGCCTCGGGCACCGCCGGAAGGCCGAGCGAGCCCGGCAGCAGGTGCTGGACGCGCTGCAGCAGGTAAAGCAGGAGCATGCTGGCCCCGGAGAAAACCAGGACTGACCGCAGGTAGCTCTGCCAGGCCTGGCCGGAGGAACCGTCCACTCCGACCAGCCGGTAGAAGCCGCGCTCCGCACGGAGGTGTTTTTCGGAGGAGTAGAGCCGGGCCATGTAGTCACCGAGCGGCCGGTAGACCGCCGCGAGCAGGACCACCAGGCTGAGTACCTGTGCGGCCGTTACCCAGCCGCCCATCAGAACCGCTCCGGTCGAACAAGAGCCACCAGGAGATAGCCGACGGCGGCCACCCCGAGGCAGAGTGCAAGGACGTTGAAAACGATCACAGCTTTTCCACCGCCCCGGCCATCAGGACAAACGCAGCGAAAAGCCCTACGAAGCCCACTACAAATAAAACATCAAGCACGGGAATTGCCCCCAGCCGTTCAGCGTGCCGCCGCTTTGGCAGCACGGGCACACCTTGTGCCGCATTCGATTAGATGCCCTGGCCGGCGGGTAAGGGGCCATCCTCACGTTTTCCTCACGCCGGCACTCCAAACCCTTACGGAATGCCCATGCAACGTCGTCTTTGCGACTCCGGGATGCCCGGGCGGGACGAGTCCGGGCCGGTGCCGTATACACTGTAAACTGACGACCAGCGAAGGAAATGCCCGTGTCCCGGAACCTCCCCCTCAGCCCTGCCGCGATAGCTGCGGCCGCAGTCCGGATAGCGGACGCAGACGGCCTGGATGCCGTTTCCATGCGCAGGGTTGCGGCAGAGTTCGGGGTTTCGGCGATGGCACTTTACCGCCATGTGGCCGACCGCAGCGCACTGCTGCTCCTGATGGCCGAGGCCGCCACCAGGGACTACGCGCTCCTGCCTGCCCGGAACCTTTCGTGGCAGGAAACCCTGGTGCATCTGGCCGATGCCCAGTGGCGGGCCTTCTCCGCACACCCGTGGCTGCTGCGCGTTGTGCTGACTCCGCGCCGGCTCGTGAACATGGCCACCCCGGCCGAGGTGGAGGTGGTGCTCTCCCGGCTGGTCTCGGCCGGCCTAAGCGAGGACGAGGGCTTCGACTGCCTGCTGGGCATTTCCGCAGCCGTGATCGGCACTGCGTCCATCACGGCCGCGGCCCACTTCGGTGCACCGGGGAAGGCAGACGATCCCGGGCCCGACGGCCACCTCCGCTGGGCGCCGGACGCCGTCGCGCAGCACCCGCAGGCGGCTCGGTTCCAGGCCCGGGGCATCAGCTATCCTGGCTCGCGCCGGTCCCTGGACTTCTTCGTCGCAAGCTTTATTGCCGGCGTCGAACAGGACCTCAACAAAGCTCCGGGCGGCCCTACCCGCCCGGTTTCATGGAAGGAAGAAAATGAAACTCAGCAATAAGACCGCCATCATCACCGGCGGGGCCGGCGGAATCGGCCAGGGCATTGTCCGGCGGTTCCTCGCCGAAGGCGCCAAAGTCGCAGTGGTGGATATCGACCAGGCCCAGGGCGACAAGCTGCTGGCCGATCTTGAGGGCAAGGGCGAGGTCATTTTCATCGCCAAGGACATTGCCAAGGCCGAGAACGCCGCGGCCATCGTGGCGGAAACGGTGGAGCGCTTCGGCGGCCTGGACATCCTGGTCAACAACGCCCACGCCTCCAAGCAGGCCCCGATCATGGAAACCACACCGGAGATCTGGGACCTGTCCTTCAATACGGGCACCATGGCAACCTTCCACCTGATGCGTGCCGCGTACCCGGAACTGAAGAAGACGCGGGGCAGCATCATCAACTTCGGCTCCGGCGCCGGCATCAAGGGCCTGCCGAACCAGGTGGCCTACGCCGCGGCAAAGGAAGCCATCCGCGCGATTTCCCGCACCGCCGCCAATGAATGGGCCGCGGACGGCATCCGCGTCAACGTGGTTTCCCCGGTCGCGCTGACCCCCGGCATCGTCCAGTGGAGCAAGGCTTTCCCGGAGGCTTACCAGGAAGTCGTCGACGGCGTCCCCCTGGGCCGCCTGGGCGATCCCGAAACGGACATTGCCCCCATCGTGGTGTTCCTCGCCAGCGAGGATTCGCAGTACCTGACCGGCCAGACCCTCATGGCCGACGGCGGCACCATCAAGCTGTACTAGCCGCCGGCCGGCGCCAGGATTGCCCAGCCTTTCGCCGGCAGGGCCAGCCGACCGCCCGGAACGTCCAGCCCGCCCGCGCCGGCGAGGACGTCCCGGGCAGCGTCGGGCACCTGCACGGTGACCGATGTGTCCTCGAGGTTCATGGCCACGAACAGCGAGTGGCCGGCGTCGAACACCTCGTAGACCAGCTGCTCGTTGGCCAGCGAATGCACCCGCGTGCGGGCGGCATGCACCCAGTGGTGCCGGCGGCGCAGGCCGATCAGTTCCTGGTGCAGGTGGTACAGCGGCTGCCCCACGGCCGAGAGCTCCGCGGGGGAAGCCGGGAAGGACGGACGGATGTCGTCGTCCCCTCCGGCACGGTCCTCCTTCTCGCCCCGGTAGCCCTGTTCGTCGCCGTAGTACACGGTCGGAGTGCCCGGCAGGGTGAACAGCAGCACCAGTGCGTGGGCGAGCCGGCCCGACGGCGCCAGGCGGCTGGCGATGCGGGTGACGTCATGGTTGCCGACAAAGGTCAGCGGCACGAAGGTGTCCAGGAAGGTGTTGTGCCGCTCCAGCGCGGCGGACAGTTCGTAGAAGTTCGCTTCCGCCAGCGAGCTCCAGACGGCCTTCCACAGTTCGTACTGGGTCACCGAATCCAGGTGCCCGGCGCGTACCTCCGCCGGGTAGTCCCCGTGGATGTACTCCCCCACGAAGTAGGCGTCGGGGAACTCCGTGCGGACCTCATCCAGCACCGATGCCCAGAACGACGACGGCACGGCGTAAGCGGCGTCCAGCCGCCAGCCGTCGGTACCTCGGCGCAGCCAGTGCTTCATCACGTCGGCCACGAAGTCCGCCACCGCGGGTTCGGCATGGTTCAGGGCCACCAGGTGGTGATGGCCCTCGAAGTCCTGATACCCGGGCTCCGTGCCCGGCGTCCAGCCGTCCGGCCAGGTGAAGCTGAACCAGTCCGCCGTCGTCGCCCCCGGGCCCTGCTCGAGTGCCTGGCGGAAGGGCGCGAAGGAACGGCCGGTGTGGTTGAAGACGCCGTCAAGGAGCACCCTGATCCCGCGTGCGTGCGCCTGGGCCACCAGTTCGTCGAAGTCGGCATCGTCGCCGAGCCGGGAATCGATCCGGTAATAGTCGGTGGTGTCGTAGCCGTGGGTTTCGGAGGCAAACACCGGTCCGAGGGCAAGCCCGGAGGCCCCCATTTCCACGAGGTAATCAAGCCACGGAACCAGCTGCGTAAGCCCGTGCCGCACCGGGGCCTGCTCCGGGAGCGCAGCCTTTTCCGCTCCGGCAAAGCCCAGCGGATAGACCTGCCACCACACCACGTGCTCCACCCAGTCCGGCGTCGTCATGCGTTTAGTTCCCTTCGCGTGGTGGAGAGTAATGCCTCTTACAGTCTGCCATCAGCACGCTTACCTTCGGGAATTTCCTCCCGGCCGGCGGCGCTTAAAGCAGGAGAACCAACCCGAAAAGAGAAGGACACCATGGCCTCAACAGCCGATTCCAAGCCCCAGCTTTCCACCCAGCAGCGCGTTATTGACTATGTCCGCCGCTACGGCAGGGTCCAGCCGCAGGACATCGCGGAGGAGTTTGACCTGGGCGGGGTTGAGACCCTCAATGTGCTGACCACCCTCGAAGAGATGGGTGCGCTCCGTCTGGTCTCCGGCGGAGACGGCGTAGCCGCTGTCCCCACCGGCCAGTCCCTGTGCGATCCCTACACCGGCACCTGCATCTAGCCCTAGAGCATGCTTTCCGGAACGGAGGGGAAGTCCTTCGCTTCGTAGAGCTTGGCGACGGCGCTCATGTAGTCGGTCCACTGGGCACCGGCAATGGCGGAGCCGTCCACGTAGGACCGGGTAACCCCGTTGATTTGCTGGTTGTTCAGGGAGGAGTAGGAGTTCCAGTTCCCCACCCAGGATGCCGTGGCAATGCCGGTGGTGTAGCCGACGGTCCAGGTCTGCTCGGACATGTCGGTGGTGCCGGTCTTGGCTGCGGCCGGGACACCGATCGGGTGGATGCTGCCCGGTTTCCCCTCAACCAGTTTCTGCAGCGGCTGCGTCACGGCAGCGGCCACGTCCGCACTGATGGCGCGGGTGCATTCGCCTGACTCGACGTCGTAGGCGTTGCCGGAACCGTCGGTCACCTCGGTGAGGGCGGTGGGCTTGCAGTACTCGCCGCCGCTGGCGAAGGTGGCGTAGGCCGAAGCGATGGTCAGCGGGGAGACTTCCTGTCCGCCGAGGACGAAGGAGGGGCTGGTGACTTCCAGGGGCTCCCCGTCCACTGCGCGGTGGACACCCATGCTGGTGGCGGTATCCCGGATGTCGCACAGGTCGAGCTGGGCTGCCTGCGCCACGGTGGCGGTGTTGACGGACTGCCGCAGGCCTTCCGCGACGGTCATCTCCTTCTCAAAGCCCTCGGAGGCGTTCTTGAACTTCCATTCGTCGAACTCCGCATTCGGGCCGAGGCAGCTGGCCTTCCAGTCGAAGCCTGCCGGGTAGGACGTGCGCGTGGCGTCGATGGTGTCGTTGAGTCCGTGGCCGGCCGCCAGCCAGGCGGCGGTGGTGAAGGGCTTCATGGTGGAGCCGGGCTGGAAACCGTAGGGGGTGCCGCCCATGTCCGCATCCACATTGAAGTTGAGCTGGGTCTTACCCTTGCCAAGCTCCGGGGTGTACTCGGTGTTCTGGGCCATGGCAAGGATCTTGCCCGTGCCCGGTTCCACGGAGACTATGGCCGAGCCGGCCCCGGAGGGATCCCCCACGGGAACCTGGGCTTCGATCTGCTTCTGTGCCTGCGACTGCAGCCTCGAGTCCAGGGTGGTCCTGATGGTCAGCCCGCCGCGTGCCAGGAGCTTGGCGCGCTCTTCGACGTCGGCGCCGAAGGCGTCCGACTGCAGGATGGTCTGTTCCACATAGCTGCAGAAGTACTGGGCCATCTCGGCTCCCGTGCATCCGGAGGTCACCGTCTGCGGGTTCAGGTCCAGTCCGCCTGCCACTGCCTCGTCATACTCGGTCTGGCTGATCTTGCCGTTCTTCAGCATGGCCGCCAGCACGGTGTCCCGGCGTGCCTGCGTTCCTTCGGGATTCGTGAACGGGTTGTAATGGCTGGGCGACTGCACCATGCCGGCCAGCATGGCCGACTGTGCCGGATTGAGCTCCGAGGCGGAGATGCCGAAGTAGCTCTGGGCCGCAGCCTCCACACCGTAGGTCTGTCCCCCGAAGAGCACGATATTGAGGTAGCCCTCCAGGATCTCTTCCTTCGAGTACTCCTTTTCCACGGCCACGGCGAGCTTGGCTTCCCGCAGCTTGTCCCCCATGTCCTTGGTACCGCTGAGCGTGAGGTCGCTGCCGCCCTTGCCGGACGCGACGTCACGGCTGATAAGGACGTTGTTTACGTACTGCATGGTCAGGGTCGAGGCGCCCTGGGTATTCGAACCGGAGGCGTTGGAGGCCACGGCACGGGCAATCCCCATGAAGTCAATGCCGTTGTGCTCGTAGAAGCGCGCGTCCTCGATGGAGACGATGGCGTCCTGCATGCTCTGCGACATCTCGTCCAGCTCCACCGGAACCCGGTTCTGGGCATAGAAGGTGGCCAGCAGCACGCCGTCGGCACTGTAGATCTTTGACCCCTCATCCAGGGGGCCGGTTTCCAGCTCGTCGGGCAGCTGGTCCAGCACTCCGACGGCCATGTCCGTTCCCGTGGCTGCTACTGCCGCCATGGGAATCAGGGTGCTGGCGGCCAGTACGCCGGCCAGCAGGCTTACGAGGAGGAACGCGACTAACCGTCCGGGCACGGAAAGTCTCTCGAGGAATGAGGATGTGGGGGGACGCATCCCTACAAGTTATCGACTTTGTCTGGGAAGGGTCTTGACCGAATGAGTCACATCGGGTAAGGGGCGGGTGGCGCCGGTGTCCGGAAGCAGGCCCGAATCCCGCTCCAGCACTGGGATCGGGCCGCTGCCGGACTCCGCTGCGGGGAACCGGCAGCGGGGCCGACCCGGAGGCCCTGCGAGAACAAAATCACAGCAAACCCGCGCTTCGGACAGTGCAAAAGGAGGGGCCGCAGGTCGCTGGTGCGACTTGCGGCCCCTCCTTTGGTGTGTTGGCTAAAGCCTCACAGATGCGGCGCCTTAGGCGTCGACGACAATCGCGGTGATCGCCGGTGTGCGGTTGTAGAAGCGGCGCATCCAGTTGGCGACGGCGCGCTCGATGACGTCTTCAAGGTCCTCGCTCTTCGGTCCGCGGCGGCTGCCCGCAGCGGCGTTGGCCAGGGCCTTCTCCACGGCTTCCTCTGCCTTCTTCAGGTCCTCGGACTTCACGGTGAAGCCCTTGGTGAAGAATTCGGCAGGCTCGGCGATGGTGCCGGTATCGGCGTCGACCAGGGCCAGCACCGTCACGGCGCCCTCCTCGGCCAGCTGCATGCGCTCCTTCAGGGTTTCCTCGGTGGTGTGGCCGACGCTGTCGCCGTCCACGAAGACCAGGTCCACCTGGTGCTTCCCGGAGATCGTGGCCCGGCCGCGGCGCAGGTCAACGGTCATGCCGTTTTCGGCGATGACGACGTCGCGGGGATCCATACCGGTAGCCTCTGCGATGGCTCCGTTGGCCTTGAGGTGGCGCCACTCGCCGTGCACCGGCATCACGTTGCGCGGCTTGACGATGTTGTAGCAGTAGGCGAGTTCGCCGGCACTGGCGTGGCCGGACACGTGCACCTTGGCATTGCCCTTGTGGACCACGTTGGCGCCGATCTTGGTCAGGTTGTTGATGATGCCGTAGATGGCGTTCTCGTTACCCGGGATCAGCGAACTGGCCATCAACACCGTGTCACCCTCGTGGATGCGGATCTGGTGATCCTTGTTGGCCATGCGGGACAGTGCGGCCATGGGCTCGCCCTGCGAACCGGTGCAGATCAGCACAACCTTGTGGTCATCGGTGCGCTGCAGCGACTTGAAGTCCACCAGGATGCCCTTGGGGATGTTCAGGTAGCCCAGTTCCTCGGCGATGGTCATGTTGCGGATCATCGAGCGGCCCACGAAGGAGACCTTGCGGTTGTAGCGCGATGCCGCGTCGATGACCTGCTGGATGCGGTGGATGTGGCTGGCGAAGCTGGAAACGATGATCCGGCGCGGGGCGGTGCGGAACACGGTGTCGATGGCCGGGGCCAGTTCCTTCTCCGAAGCCATGAAGCCGGGGACCTCGGCATTGGTGGAGTCGGTCAGGAACAGGTCCACGCCCTCCACGCCGAGCCGGGCGAAGCCGGTGAGGTCGGTGATGCGGCGGTCCAGCGGGAACTGGTCCATCTTGAAGTCGCCGGTGTGCAGCGCCATGCCGGCCGCTGTGCGGATGGCGATGGCCAAACCGTCGGGGATGGAGTGGTTCACGGCGAGGAACTCAAGGTCGAAGCCTCCGATGGTGCGGCGGTCGCCTTCCTTGACCTGGATCAGCTTGGGCTTGATCCGGTGTTCCTTCAGCTTGGCCTCGATGAACGCCAGGGTCAGCTTGGAGCCGACAATGGGGATGTCGGAGCGCTCACGAAGCAGGTACGGCACGCCGCCGATGTGGTCTTCGTGGCCGTGCGTCAGGACCACGGCGACGACGTCGTTCAGGCGGTCGCGGATGGCGGTGAAGTCCGGCAGGATCAGGTTTACGCCCGGGTGTTCTTCTTCGGGGAAGAGCACGCCGCAGTCGACGATCAGCAGCTTGCCGTCGAATTCGAAAACGGTCATGTTCCTGCCGATTTCGCCAAGGCCGCCGAGGTTCATGACACGCATGGTTCCCTTGGCGAGTTCCCGGGGGGCTTTCAGGACGGCAGGTGTTCTATTCACGGATGAGGGTTCTTTCGTTGGGGAGCGGATTGCAAGGTGGAACGGCAGCCGTACGGCGGCATTCCGGAAGTCTGTGGTACGGCCAGAACAGGGCCGACAGCTGTTGTGCTTCTTTCATTCTATTGACTTTTCCGGCGCGCCGGGGACACCCGGCTCTCCCGGAGAGTCTCGGGCGGTTCCGGAGGGTGTTCCGCGGCGTGTTCCGGGGCGGATCTTTTCGGCGCGGAAACGGCTCAGCCCCGCTGGAGGGCGTTCTTCTGCGACTTGTTGATCCCGGTGCTGCGGCCGCAGTTGGAGCAGGTAAAGGCGTAGCGGCGGCTGGTGGTGAGGACGGGGATGAAGAAAAGCGTCAGCCGGTTGGCGCGCTCTTCCACATACTGCTCGGCGTAGACGCCGCAGTACTGGCAGGTGGCCGGCCGCGAAAAGAGTGAGGAGAGCACGGTCTTGAATCCAATGAGCACGAACATCCGACCACTCTACGTCGCGCCGGCAGGCCGGGGCAGGCGGACACGCGGCTTTTACTAAGGTTGCTTAGCAACAGGGGTGTTGGTTATCTTTCGGGCATGGAACGCCGCCTCCCCCAGCTGGAGTACCTGCTGCCGCTGAAGTGGGCGGAGGACACCGGCCTGAACGAGCTGGTGGAATATCTGGAGCCGCTCAGCAGGCACGTGCGGGTCCTGGTGGTGGACGGTTCCGGCGACGAGTTGTACTCCCGTCACGGGCGGGCCTTCCCTCCCGGTGTGTTCCACTGCCGGCCCAAGCACCCCGAGTGCCGGAACGGCAAAGTCGACGGCGTGCTCACCGGCGTCGACCTGGCCGAGGGGCAGCAGCTCATCATTGCCGACGACGACGTCCGCTACACGCCGCAGCAGCTGGAGCGGATCTGCGCACTGTTGGAGGTGGCCGACGTCGTGCGTCCACAGAACTACTTTTCCTCCCCCTCTCCCCTGCCGTGGCACGCCCGGTGGGATACCGGGCGCATCCTCCTGAACCGTGCGTTCGGTGCCGACTACCCGGGAACGCTCGCGGTGCGGACCGAGGTCCTTCGACAGGCCGGCGGCTACAGCGGGGACGTGTTGTTCGAGAACCTGGAACTATTGCGTACCGTCCGGGCGGCCGGTGGTGTGGAGATGCGTGCCGATGACCTGTTTGTCGCCCGGCTCCCGTCCTCCACAGCGCACTTCTTCCGGCAGCGCGTGCGCCAGGCCTACGACGATCTTGCCCAGCCGCTGCGGCTGGCTGCCGAGTTGCCGCTGCTTCCGCTGCTGTGCTGGAGTGCCCGCAAACCCCTGCGCCTGGCGGCATTGGCCGCCTCAGTCACCGTAGCCGCGGAATACGGGCGACGGCGCGACGGCGGCCGGCAGGTGTTCGGCCCGTCGTCGGCCCTGTGGGCTCCACTGTGGCTGGTTGAGCGTGCCTTGTGTGTCTGGCTGGCCATGTATTGGCGGCTGCGCGGCGGCATTCCCTACTCAGGCGCGCGGCTGAAGACGGCTGCGCACTCGGTGCGCCGGATCCGGAGGCTTCGGGGGCTTCGGGGGTTTCGCGGGTTGGGTCAGCGCTCTCTGGGGGTGAGGCGCGCGGGTTTTCGCCTGCGAGCGCCGAAGCTCGGGGGCCTAGTCTCAAGTCCGGCCTGCGAGTGCACACTCGGGTTCGTTGGCACCAACCTGCGAGCGCCAAAGCCCGGGGCCTAGCCTCAGGGCAGGTTCCCGCCTGTGAGTGCGCCCGGGCTTGAGCCGCAGGGTCCCGCCTGGAAGCCAGCACCCCGCATCAGGCGGCCGAGCCACACGGAGGAACGCCCCCTGGCACCAGCAACCGGCCCGGCATTTGGCTCTGGTTAGCGGACCGGAAAGACAGGTAGTAGTTCGGGTATTTCCTTCCTTCTCCTTGTCGCTCACCGCCGATAGACTCGAACACATGTTCGAATATCGTCCGGCGGAACACCACTTCAGAGCGACCCCCTCCCGTGTCAGCAGCGCGTCAGTGAACGCATGGGTGGGCGTTTTGAGTGAAGAGAGCGACGCTGAGCTTGCCCCAGATCCGGACACAGAGCTAATCGACAGGATTCGTGCCCTTGAAGAGCTGAAGGCAGCAGCATCGGCAGCGCAGGCCCGGACCGCCGCGGCGTTTGACGCCTCGCAGCGCCGGAAGCAGGCGTTGGAGGGAGTGCCGAGGGACAGGCAGGGATGGGGCGTGGCTTCGCAGATAGCTTTGGCCCGGAGGGAATCGGCGAACCGCGGCGGGCGTCTGCTGGGGTTCGCCAAGGCCCTTACGCAGGACATGCCCTGCACTCTCTACGCCCTGAGCCACGGAAAGATCAGCGAATGGCGGGCCACACTGCTGGTGCGTGAAACCGCGTGCCTGAGCAGAGAAGATCGGCAGCGGGTGGATGTGGAAGTGGCCGGGGATCCGGAGCTGCTGGAAACCCTGGGAGATCGGCAGCTCATTTCCCGCGCCAGGGGTGCCTCTTACCGGCTGGACCCGCAGGCTGCCGTGAACCGGGCGGCCAAGGCTGCATCCGAACGTTTCGTTTCCTGCCGTCCCGCACCGGACACCATGACGTACCTGACGGGACTTCTGCCGGTGGCCCAGGGCGTAGGCGTTTACGCTGCCCTGTCCCGTGAGGCAGACCGGCTGACTGCCGCCGGGGACGGGCGTACCCGCGGCCAGATCATGGCGGACACACTTGTAGGCCGAATCACCGGTCAGACACAGGCGGACGCCATGAAGGTGGAGGTCCAGCTGGTGATGACGGACCGGACGCTGCTGGCCGGAGAATCGGAACCGGCTTTCGTCCCCGGCTATGGACCGGTTCCGGCGCAATGGGCCAGGGATCTGGTCCGCAACCGGGATCGGGCCAAGGGCGTTCGCGAAGAGGGTAACCGCAAGGGCAAGGGCGAGAGCCGGTTCAAAGGGAACGCCGGTCGCGACGCCGATGGCACCGCTGCCGCCCCGGGCATCGACCGGGACGACAGCATTGAGAAGGGTGGACGTAACAGTGTGGGTGGCAGTGCTGGAGGCGACGCCCCGCCCGGCGGCACGAACGGGGGCCGACGCCGGGGACGGAGCGAAAGACCCGCCAAGGAAGCCCAGACCTTCGTCCGCAGGCTGTACACGGCTCCGGAAACCGGCGAGCTGGTCGCTATGGACGCCCGGGCACGCTTGTTCCCGACCTCCCTGGCCCGGTTCATCGCCGCACGGGACTCCACCTGCCGGATGCCGTGGTGCGGTGCTCCGATCCGAGAGTTCGACCATGTCCGGCGGCACAGCGACGGAGGTCCCACCAGCATCGGGAACGGACAGGGACTCTGCGAAGCGTGCAACCACGCCAAGGAAGCGCCGGGCTGGTCTGCAAAGGTAATCAAACCTCCCGGCGCACCCGCACTACCCGCCCATACAGTGGAGACCTCCACACCAACCGGACACAGATATCGCTCCACTGCGCCACCGTTGGCAGGTGCTCCTGTTGAGGCGGGCCTCTCTGCCGTCGAAAGGATAGTGGCGGATCTGATCCGGGCTGCATAGCCGGCAGCGTCGTCAGACAGCGAGCGCTCGCAGGCGCACTCGGAATCCCAGCCAGTCCCGGTCAGTCCCCGTCAGCGAGCGCCACCGGTAGGCTGTGGAGATGGCCAGATACTTTGACGTACACCCCGAAAACCCGCAGCCCAGGGCCATCGGCCAGATTGTGAACCTGCTCGAATCCGGCGGATTGATCGCCTACCCCACCGACTCTTGCTATGCGCTGGGAGTGCAGCTGGGCAACCGGGAGGGACTGGAACGCATCCGGCAGATCCGCCAGCTGGACGAGAGGCACCACTTCACCCTGGTCTGCCGCAACTTCGCGCAGCTGGGCCAGTTCGTGCAGCTGGACAACTCGGTGTTCCGCAGCATCAAGGCCGCCACCCCCGGAAGCTACACCTTCATCCTGCCGGCGGTGAAAGAAGTGCCCAAGTGGCTGCTCCAGCCCAAGAAGCGGACAGTCGGCGTACGCATCCCGGACAACACGGTGGTGCAGTCGATCCTCGACGGCCTCGGCGAACCATTGCTCTCCAGCACACTGCTGCTGCCCGGCGACGAGGATCCGATGACCCAGGGCTGGGAAATCAAGGAGCGTCTGGACCACCAGGTGGATGCCGTCATCGATTCCGGGTTCTGCGGCCCGGAGCCCACAACAGTCATCGATTTCTCCGGTGACTCGCCGGAAATCGTGCGGCGCGGAACCGGAGACCCGACGCCCTTCGAGTAACCCCCGCGGCCCGGAACCTTTATTGGTTCCTGCGGTTGACTCTCCCTTGGCGTGCACGAAGTCTGGCACGCGTCAGGGGGAACCATCGCTAGGCACTCGCAGGGGAAACCACATGAAGAAGACGGCTAAAACACTATCGACGGCGATATTGGGTATCTGCGTCCTGGCGGGATGCGGCGTAGGTACCGGGCTTCCGGGCATAGGCGGCGGGAACGGCCATCCCACCGGCTCCCCCGGACCCACCAAGACTTCCACGCCCGCTCCCACCACAACTTCCACCCCGACCCCCACCGGAACACCGACACCGACGAAGACCTCGACACCGTCACCGACACCGACAGACGGCGGCGGCGGGCATGGGAACGACGACGCCGTCAACGTAATCCTGATGGTCGGCGACGGGATGGGGACGGCTCAACGCGACGCCATCCGGCTGGCCTCGGTAGGCCTGAGCGGGGAACTGGCCATGGATTCGCTGCCCGAGGTGGGCCGGGTCCACACCAATTCCGCGGATCCCGGCACCTTCATCACCGACTCGGCCGCTGCTGCCACGTCAATGGCCACCGGGGTGAAGACTTACAACGGTGCCATCGGTGTGGATCTGGAGCAGCAGCCCGTGACCTCGGCGCTGGAAATCGCCGAACGGCTGGGAAAGTCCTCCGGGCTGGTCACCACGGCCCAGGTTACGGATGCAACCCCCGCCGCTTTCGGCTCCCATGTACTCGACCGGGACGAGCAGAGCGCCATCGCTGCCCAGTTCCTGCGCAGTTCCCACCCGGAAGTGATCCTGGGCGGCGGCGAAGACTACTGGTACCCGGCGGGCAACCCGGGCAGGTACCCCGACAACCCTGCAGAGGACGAATCCGAGGAAAGTGCCGGCACCGAGGGCAACCTGGTGGAAGAGGCCCAGGACCTTGGATATGAATACGTCTGGGATCTGCCCGGCCTGCAGGCGGCAGATAGCGACATGCTCCTGGGGCTCTTCGCCAACGAGGAGATGTTCCAGTACGGAGACGACGTCGAAGAGGCTTACGAGCCCACGGTTCCGCTGACCGAAATGACCCGGAAAGCCATCGACGTCCTGAACAACAACCAGGATGACAACGGCTTCTTCCTCATGGTGGAGGAAGAAGGGATCGACGCCATGAGCCATGTCAACAACGGGGCGTTGACCATTGAGTCCGGCATCCAGTTCGACAACTCCGTCGCCCTGGCCAAGGAGTTCGCCGAGCAGGACGGCAATACCCTGCTGATCACGGTGGGCGACCACCAGACCGGCGGTATGACCATCGAACCGCTGGGGGATGCTTCCAACCCGGACAGCCCGGTGCAGGAAGGTCCGTTCGACGTCGCCAACTCGGACCAGCAGTTCCAGATCGACTGGACCACCGGCGGGCATACGGGCGACGACGTCCCCCTGACCGCGATGGGACCCGGTGCAGAAATGCTGACGGGCGTCTACGAGAACACCAACATCTTCGAGGTCATGGTTTCGGTGATGCGCTCCGGCACGGAACGGGACTTTGACCTCCAGGCGCACCGCGGCGGACGCGGCGAAGTTACCGAAGAATCCCTCGCGGCCTTCGCACACGCATTGGAACTGGGCGTCACCACCCTGGAACTGGACACGCACCTGACCGAGGACGGCCGGGTGATCGTCTGGCACGACGACATCATCCTGACCACAAAATGCGCTGATACGGCCCCTGCCACTTCCGGGGATCCGGAATTCCCCTACGTGGGCGACCCCGTAGCGGAATTGAGCCTTTTGCAGCTCCAGACCCTGAACTGCGGCTACCAGCAGCTGCCGGGTTACCCGGAGCAGGATGTCGCGGAGGGCAACCGGATTGCTGAGCTGAGCGATGTCTACCGCCTCGCCCGCGAGTACGGTGCACGCAAAATCCAGTTCAACGTCGAAACCAAGGTCGAGGACGGCCAGGCCGGCGGGCCCCGCAGTGTCGCCCTGACCGAGGCGGTGGTGGACGTGGTCCGCGATGCGAACCGGGAGCGCCGCACCACCATCCAGTCCTTTGACTGGTCCACCCTGAACCTGCTCGAGCGGATCGCCCCGGAATTGACCCGGGTGGCTTTGGCCAGCACACCGGAAGACCTCGGCGTAGGCCAGCCGGGCGCAGCCCCGCAGCTGGGCGGACTCGATATAGATGACTTCGGCGGCTCCGTAGTCCGTGCCGCCCATGCCCAGGGTTACGACGTGCTGTCCCCCATCTACACCACTGTCACAGCCGAGATGATCGCCGAGGCACACGAACTCGGCCTGCAGGTCATTCCCTGGACCGTCAATGAGGTGGCAGACATGCACCGGCTCATCGACCTGGGCGTGGACGGACTCATCACCGACTACCCCACCCGTCTGCGCGCGGTAATGGAGGAACGGGGCTTCGACCTGCCCCGGGCCTACCTCCCCTGAGTTCCTTCAACGACTCCGGCAGCAAAGGACGGCTAAACACCGGACACCGTGCCGGGACCGAAGCATCGGTCCCGGCACGGCTCCCGTTTCGGCACGACAGATCCCGGATGGCATGCTGAAGTCATGCCCGGTCTCTACATCCTCCCCTCCAGCTGGCTGCTCGACGCGACCCCCGAGGCGGTGTGGGAGACCGTGGCCAGCCCGGAAATGAGCTGGCCGCGCTGGTGGCCCGGCTGCACGCTCCAGGACCTCGCCACCGATCCGAGCGCCGATACCGCAGACCCAACGTCGCAGCTGCTGGCCACTACCGCCCGTCTGCGCTTCCGTGCCGCTCTGGGCTATCACCTGTCCATCACCATCCACCCCACCACAGCGGTCCAGCCACGGATCATAGAGTTCGACGCCGGCGGAGACCTGGCGGGCACTGGCAGAATCCGTCTGTTCCCCATGCCGGCAGCCTCCCCCGGGAACGCCCCCGGTGACGCGGCGCAGACCCGGATGGACATCGACTGGCGGGTACGGCCCACCCGGCGCTGGATGCGCCTGCTCACCCCCGCGGCACGGCCGGCCTTCACCGCAGCCCACTCGCTGCTGATGCGGCAGGGCGAACGTGGACTGCGCCGGGAACTGGCTCAGACCACCCGTCGCGGACTGCCGAACAAGGTCCGCACCCCGGGCGAGTAATGCACCTTGTCCGGCGGGCCCTCGACGGGAAGTCCGGCCGCAGGCACCAGTTCATCGTGAAAGTGCGTCAGCCGGGCCGGATGCAGCGGCCACGGCCGGTGCGAGATGGGAATGAACGCTGTCCGGCCGCCGAAAGCCGCGTGCAGTCCGAAGCGCGCCGTGAGCAGGACGGACAACTCATCATCAGCCTGCCGGGCATAGTCCGGCAGCACCGTGAAAGTCGAGCGGGCCTGCCTCCCGAACCGCTCGACGTCGTACCCCAGCCCCCGGCCGGAACGGGTGGGGCGGCAGCGGGACCAGATGTACGGGATGCGCAGCGAACGGGCGGCCAGCACCGGGACGAGCCTCGACGCATCCAGGCTCAGGAACAGCACTCCCCGGCTGCCGTCCCTGCCGCGCGAATACAGGCGGACATTGACCTCGGTGAAGGATCCGAAAAACGGCACGGGGACCCTGCCAAGCTCGGTCTGCGGCGCCCGGAAACCGATGAGCCCCACCCAGGTGGAACCGTGGAAGACATCCGGTTCGACGCCGGGAGGCATGTACGGTGCGGCAGCAGACGCGGGAATGCGCCAGTGAAGGAAAACCGTGCCGGCCCAGGTCTGGGCCATCAGTATCGGCGGCGTCACCCTTGGTCCCGCGGGCCAGGGATCCTCCATGCCGTGGACGGGGGTACCCATGGCGCCAAGGTAACAGCGCGCCAGCCGGGCCGAAAGGGCAGGCGAAAGGGCAGGCGCGGGGCTAGACCGCCGTATCCGGCCGTTCTTCGCCGAAGCGTTCCACGGCTGTCTTGCGGCGGATGCGGTCCAGCCGGTTGATCACCGGCGCCGCCGTGATCCCGTGCAGCACGATGGATGAGGCCACCACCAGACCGAGCAGGCCCCACAGCTGCTCCGCGTCGTCGAAGTTCCCCTTGCCCAACGCGTAACCGAGGTAATACAGGGAGCCGATACCGCGGACTCCGAAGAAGGCGATGGCCATCCGCTCGCGGGGGCCGGGCCGGCCGCCCAGCAGACCCACCCATCCGGCGAGGGGCCGAACCACGAGCAGGAATGCGGCGGCCACCGCCACCTCGCGCCAGCCGACGCCGGAAAGCAGTCCGCGGGCAATGGCGCCGCCGAGCAGCAGCAGCAGGACGACGGTCAGCAGCCGCTCCAGCTGCTCCACGTAGCTGTGCAGCACCCGGTGGTAGCCGTGGGTGCGTTCAGCGGCCCGGATGGTGACGGCACAGACGAAGACGGCAACAAAACCGTAGCCGTCCAGCATCTCGGTGATGCCGTAGGCCAGGAACGTGGCCGCCAGGGCCACGAAGCCTTCGGAGTGGTTGGAGAGGCGGATGCTTTCCAGCCGTGCGGAGAAGAAGAGGCGGCTCAGGACCTTGCCGGTGACGAGGCCGAGGAGGACGCCCATGCCTATCCGCCAGAAAACGTCCACGGCGACCCAGTGCGGGAACCAGTCCGACGGCGCCGTCCCCACCAGGCTCATGCCGATGGCGAGGTAGACAAACGGGAAGGCCAGGCCGTCATTCAGCCCGGCTTCGGAGGTCAGGCCGAACCGGACCTCGTCCTCGGCTTCGTGCTCCGAGTCCTCTTCCTCGTCGTCGGCCGGTTCGCCCACCTGCACTTCGGAGGCCAGGACCGGGTCGGTCGGGGCCAGGGCTGCGGCCAACAGGACGGCCGCTGCCAGGCCCACTCCGAGGATCCAGAGGTTCAGCAGGGTCAGGCCCAGCAGGCTCAGCGGCATGGCAATGCCCAGCATCCGCCAGGTGGTGGACCAACGCCGCCAGCCGACCGGCCGGTCCAGTGCCAGTCCCGCGCCCATCAGGGAAATGATCACGCACACCTCGGTCAGGTGGGTGGTGAATTCTCCGTAGCGCACCGGATCCGGGTCCGGGAGGTCCGTCAGGAGGCTGAACGTCAGGATTCCCGCACCAAGGAACACCATGGGCATGGAAACCGGAACGTTGCGCAGCACCTTGGGCAGCACGGCTGCAAGGAAAACTGCTAGGCCGGCTGCAAGGAAGACAAGGCTGGGTCCGTCAAACACCCCCCGACATTACCTTCGGCATCGGGCGCCCCGACAGGTGCCGCGCCGAACCGGCGTCGGCTCCCCTAGGCTTCGCGGATGGTGACCTGCCCGGGCTCCGCTCCCTCGGCACCGAAGACGAGCCAGCGGGTGGCGATTTTTTCGGTGAAGAACCGGTCGTGGCTGACCACTATGACGGCGCCGGGGAAATGCAGCAGGGCGCGTTCCATGACCTGCGTGCTGGACATGTCCAGGTGGTTGGTGGGTTCGTCCAGCAGCAGGACGGGAGCACCCGAAAGCAGGCACTGGGCCATGGCGACGCGGGCGCGCTGCCCGCCGGAAAGGTTGCCGATCTTCTGCACCAGGTCCGCTTCGGAGAACTGGAACATGGTCAGGAACCGGTTGACGGATTTTTTCGTGGCACTGAAGGCCAGGGATCCCGGCAGCGCGTTCACCGCGTGGGTGACGGTGTCGGCGTCGTCGAGCTCTGCCAGCATCTTGTTGTAGGAAACCATGGCCGGTCCCTTCGGCCAGGTGACGTCGCCGGCGTCGGGCTGTTCTTCGCCCGTGAGCACGCGCAGCAGCGTGGTCTTGCCGCTGCCGTTGGTTCCGGTGACGGCGATGCGGTCCCCCTTGTTCACCTCGAAGCTCAGGTCCTCGAAGAGCACTTTTTCGCCGTAGGACTTGGACACACCGCGGACGCGGCCGAGTACGTCCTTGACGTGCAGGCCGTCGTAGATGCCGGTGATGATTTCATCCACGGGCCGGGGCGCGCGGGATTTCTTGATGCGGGCCAGCTGGGTGCTGAGCCGCCCGCCGGCTTTGGCCGCCTCGCGGCGGTCCGCAATGCCTTCGGCTTCAAAGGCCAGCAGTTCCGCCTCATGGACGAACTGGGCCTGGAGGTTCTTCAACCGGAACTGCTTCTGCACCACGTACTCGGCGAAGTTTCCCGGGTATTCGTGCAGGTGGAAGTTCTCCACCTCCACGATGCGGGTAACGACGGCGTCGAGGAACTTCCGGTCGTGGGAGACGATGATGGCCGCTCCCCGGAAGTCGCGGAACCAGCCCTCGAGCCATTCGACGCCGGCCACGTCCAGGTAGTTGGTGGGTTCGTCGAGCAGCAGGACATCGGGCTGCTCCAGCAGGATCTTCGCCAGTGCGGCGCGGTTCCGCCAGCCGCCGGACAGGGCGTCGATGGGACACACGCGGTGTGCGGCGGTGAAGCCGAGGGTGGTGAGCACGCTGTCAATGCGGCGCGGATAGTCCCAGCCGTCGAGCCGGTCCATGGTTTCGAACAGTTCCGACTGGCGGCGGATGAGCCGGTCCATTTCCTTGCCTGAGGGATCTGCTGCAATAGCTTCGTCGATGCCCGCCAGCTCGGCCTCGACGTCCTTGATCTCCGTGAAGACGGAGTCCAGGACCTCGGCAATGCTCGCCTGGCCGTCCAGTTCGGAGAACTGGGAGAAGTAGCCGATCTTCACGCCCGCTTCCACGGTCACGGTGCCGGAGTCGGGCTGCACCTGGTCCAGGACCAGTTTCAGGATGGTGGATTTGCCGGAGCCGTTCCGGCCGATCAGGCCGATCCGGTCCTTGGGCTCGAGCCGCAGGAACGCTTCACGCAGCACCTGCTTGTTCTCGAAGGAAGTATTGACGTCCTGCAGCCGGATCAGGCTCATGGTGTCCTCTCAAAGGGGTTGGTTTCCTCGCCCCGCGGGACAACGACCATTCATCCTATCCGCTGCTGCCGGTCGCAGCGGCGGGACTAGCCGCGCAGGGTGTAGCTGCCCTGGGGGCGGCGGTTGAGGTGCGTGGAGGTGTCCACGTAGCTACCCAGGTTGCGGGGGCGGGTGAGTGCCCGGCGGCCGGTGGAGACGTAGCTTCCCTCGGCACGCGGGGTTCCCAGCGGGCAGTCGTAGCGGCTGGTGTAGGTGCCCGGCCGACGGGACTGGGTTGCCGGAGCGGCATGTTCGGCAGAAGCCGTGGGGGCCGGGGTGCTTTCGGCGGGGGCTGTGCGGGGGGCGGCGGTTTCGGTGGTGGCCGCGGCGGTGTTTCGGTTGAGCAAGGTAGTCATGGGTGTCTCCTCAGTTGACGCTTGGGGTGAGACTCGGGCCGCGGCGGCAGGTTTTTGGGCAGCGTTCAGCCCGGGATGTGTCGCCGTTGATTGGTGCCCGCCTAGGTATGGGCGGTGGTGCGCGTTAGCGGGCGGAGGAATCCGCCTGTTTGGCGCAGGTGCTGCAGATGCCGCTGAAGGTTACTTCGGCAGCCAGTACGGTAAAGCCGGAGTCGTCCGACGGGGTCAGGCAGGGTGCCTGGCCGATCACGCAGTCGACGTCCTTGATGGCTCCGCAGCGGATGCAGACCAGGTGGTGGTGGTTATCCCCCACCCGCGACTCGTACAGTGCCGGCGAACCGGCGGGCTCCACCCGCCGGGCCAGTCCGGCCTCGGTAAAGGCGGACAGGATGCCGTAGACGGCCTGCGCGGAAATGCCCGGCAGTTCCGATCGGACGGAAGCCAGGACCTTGTCCGCGCTGGAATGCGGTTCCCGCTGCAGCGCTCCCAGCACTGCAGCGCGCTGTGACGTGGCTTTCAGCCCCGCTGACCGGATGGTTCCGGCCAGGGTTTCTGCTGTTTCCGCCGCGTTCTGCATACCTAAAACACTAACAGTTGTTTTGATTGCCTAAAGACAACTATGGGCCTTTTGCGCTGTGATTCCGGACGCTGTGACCGCCGCCGCAAGAGGGCATTGACGCTGGCGAATTGCTTTAGTTTCCTTGGGTACCGAGTGCCTATCAACCAAAGGAGCCGGCTTGCGGAAGTCCACAGCAGCAGTCTGGGAGGTCGTACACGCCGAGCGGCGGCGGCTCGCAGCCGACCTCTCCCACCTGGAGGCGGAACAGTGGGAGGCGCCCTCGCTCTGTCCCGGGTGGAGCATCCATGATGTCCTGGCCCATCTCGTGGATACGGCACGCACCGGCAGGGCCGGGTTCGTCCGCGGCATGCTCGGGGCACGCCTTGATTTCGACCGCCTGAACCAACGCGGCGTCCTGCGGGAAAAGCGGCTGTACCCGGAAGGCACTCTCCGCGCACTGCGGGAGGTGTCAGAGCTGACCCGGACGCCGCCGGTCAACCCGGCAACCCGCCTGGTTGAAGCGATCGTGCACGGTGAGGACATCCGCCGCCCCCTCGGCCTCGTAGGAAGCTATCCGGAGCCCGCAGTTGTCCGGGCCCTTGCCTACCAGCTCCGGACCCCGGTTGCGTTCGGCGGAGGACGCGAGCGGGCCGCGGGCCTGCGGCTGGTCGACCGGCGCACCGGGACGGCCTGGGGCACCGGCACCGAGGTCGAAGCCGATGCCCTGGACCTGCTGCTCACCGTGTCCGGGCGCCCCGTGGAGCTGGACCCGCCCGCATAGGGGACGATGGAAAGGAAAGTACTACATCACCGTAAGGACGAGGACCATGGGCACTTTGAAAGAGCAGCTGCAGGCGGATATGAAGACGCACATGAAATCGGGCAACCGTGTGGCACTGACCACCGTGCGCAATGTACTGGGGGAAATCACTACCAGGGAGAAGTCGGGGAAGACGCCGGTGGAGCTCGACGACGTCCAGATCGTGTCCCTGCTGCAGAAGGAAGCAGCCAAGCGCCGCGATACCGCCGGAATCTACACGGAGGCCGGCGAGACCGAACGCGCTGCCGCCGAGGCGGCCGAGGCAGAAATCATCGAAGCCTACCTGCCCGCTCCCCTGACCCGGGCCGACGTGGAAGCCATTGTGGATGAAGCAATCGCGGATCTGCGTGCCGGCGGGGAAGAGCCGTCGATGCGGCAGATGGGACAGGTCATGAAGCCCGTGACCGCCAAGGTGGCCGGACGGTTTGACGGCAAGACGGTGAGCGAGATCGTCCGTTCCCGACTCGCCTAGCGGCAGCCGGCCCCACTGCTACTCTGGTTGCTGAACGCTCATTCCGCTGATCATCCGGAGGTACAGGTGCCCGCAACAGGTACGGGCCAGCGCCTGCTGGATTCCGCCACGGAGGCCTTCGCGGCGAAGGGATTCCACGGCACCACCACCCGCGACATCGCCACGGCCGCCGGGGTCACTCCCGGCGCCGTCTATGTCCACCACCGTTCCAAGGAAGAGCTGCTCTACAGCATTTCCCGCCTCGGGCACGAGCGCACCCTGGAACTGGTCCGTTCCGGTGCCGCCTCAAGCAGCGATCCGGTGCAGCAGATCTCGACCATGGTGCGCGACTTCGTCCAGTGGCAGGCAGCCAACCGCACCAAATCCAGCGTGGTGAACTTCGAGCTTGCCGCCCTCACGGAGGACCACCGGGCCGAGGTGCTGAAGATCCGCCGGTCCGTGGACGCTGAGTTCCGGACCGTCGTCGACCGCGGACGGGAGGAAGGCCTCTTCGACATCGAGGACACCGGCCTTGCCGTCCTGGCCCTGCTCTCCCTCTGCGTGGACGTGGCGCGCTGGTACCGCAACGACGGACGGCAGACCGCGGCCGGCATTGGGGAACACCACAGCCGGTTGGCGCTGCGGATGCTGGGCGCCGCCGTACCCGCGGAGCCCTAGCCCTGTTATCCGCCTCGGGGTGCCCGGCATACTGGAAGCCCGAACCTCAACAAGCGAGGTGCAGCATGGCTGAACCGACAACGCTGGTCTCCGGGATCGGCATGGGTGAATCCGCCCGATGGCACGCCGACGAACTTTGGTTCGCGGACTGGACGGCGGGGACCATCTCCGCACTGAGCCCGGACGGGGACGTGCGGCGGGTGACGGCGGTGCCGTCCTTCCCCATCAGCTTTGACTGGCTGCCGGACGGGCGGATGGCCGTGGTCTCCGGGACGGACCGAACCGTCTTCCTGGAAATTCCCAATGCAGGGCTGGTCCCGCACGCGGATTTGAGCGGCCTGTCGGACCACCCCTGGAACGAGATTGCCGTGCACCCTTCCGGCAACATCTATGTGAACGGCTTGGGCTACGACTATTCGGCCGATCCGCAGAGCAGCGGGATCGTCGCGCTCATCCGGCCGGACGGCTCAGCGGTGCAGGTGGCTGACGGCCTGGCATTCCCCAACGGCATGCTGGTCTCCGACGACGGCGCCAGCCTCGTGGTCGCCGAGTCCCACGCCGGCCGCCTGACGTCCTTCGCTATTGCCGACGACGGCGCCCTCACGCCTGCCGGGGAATGGGCAGCGGTCTCGGGCAGCGCGCCCGACGGCATCTGCTGGGACGGCACCGGGGGCATCTGGTTTGCCGAAGTGCCCGGCGAACGCTGTGTCCGGGTCCGGGAGGGCGGGAGCGTGGTGGAAACGGTGCAGCTGGACCAGGGCTGCTTCTCCTGCGCCGTCGGCGGGAACGACGGCGGCCTGCTGTTTATGCTGACCGCCCAGTGGCCGGAGGTGATGGATCCGGCCACCCCCGGCACCGGCCAGGTCCTGGGCCTGCGGGTCCGCTGACGCCGCTGACCCGGGAAGCAGCCGCCGGGCCGCCTTAGGCGAACGCGGACAGCCCGGTAATGTGCCGGCCCAGGATCAGTGACTGCATGGAATCGGTGCCCTCATAGGTGAACACCACCTCCATGTCGGTCAGGTGCCGGGCCACGTGGTTCTCCAGGAGCAGGCCGTTGCCGCCCATGATGTCGCGGGCCTCCGAGCAGACCCAGCGGCCCTGCCGGGCGGCGAACATCTTGGCCATGGATGCCATGGGGCCGGTCATCTTTCCCTGGTCGCCAAGCTCGTTGAGGCGGAAACAGGTCAGCTTGATCGCGGTGACCTGGGCGAGCATGTTCGCAAGCTTGTTCTGCACCAGCTGGAATCCGGCAAGGGGCTGACCGAACTGCACCCGGTCCTTGGCATACGCCACGGCAATCTCGTAGGCGGCCACGGCGTGCCCCAGCGCTTCCCACGCGACTCCCCCGCGGGTGGCCGCCAGCACCTTGTTGACATCCTTGAACGAGTTGCAGTTCTCCAACCGGTTTTCCGCGGGAATGCGGAGGTCCTCAATGACGATGTCCGGCTGCAGCACGGCCCGCTTGCCGATCTTGCCGGTGATTACGGTCGCCTGGTAGCCGGCGGGGTGGTTGCCGTCGGCATCCTTTTCCATCACGAACGCCTTGACTGCACCGTCGGCTTCGTCGCGGGCATAAATAATCACGATGTCGGCAAAGCTGGCGTTGCCGATCCACCGCTTGTTGCCGTTCAGAATGTAGGAATCGCCGTCCCGGCGGGCAGTGGTTTCCAGCGACACCGAATCGGACCCGTGGGTGGGCTCGGTCAGGGCAAACGCGCCGATCTTCTCGAACCTGGCCATGGGCGGCAGCCAGCGCTGCTTCTGCTCCTCGCTGCCGAGCATGTCGATGCTGCCCATGGCCAGGCCGGAGTGCACACCGAAGAACGTGTTGATGGAGCCGTCGCCCCGGGCAAGCTCGGCCGCAGCGGTGGAGGCTGCCATGCGGCTCATCCCCGGGCAGCCGTGCCCCTTGATGGTGCCGCCGGCGATGTTCAGCGCGGCCAGCTTGGGCACCAGCTCGTACGGGACCTCCGCCCGCTCCCAGTAGTCGTTGATGACCGGCAGCAGATCGTTGTCAACGAACGCCCGGACCCGGTCCCGCACGTCGCGGGCCTCGTCGTCCAGCAGTTCGTCGAGAAGGTAAAGGTCGGCGTCGACGTCGCCCACTGCGGTGGGGTCGAAGGCTGGGCGCGCGGTCTGCGTGACGGTCATGGGGGGCTCCTGGGTTCACTAACTAATCGTTCAGTTAGTATGACCTGCGTCACGGGAGGGGTCAAGGGTGGGCGCCGTCGGACGCGAGCATGTGCGGGGCGCTGGTAACCACGAGCCAGGCGGGAAGGAGCGCCAGGCACAGGACGGAGGTGACGCCCGCGTCGCCGGTGATCACCACGGCAATAAAGAGCGCCATCCAACCGTCCCGGGCGACGGCGAGCACCAGTCCGAGCACCGCAGCGGAAACGGCGAGACTCACCGGCACCGCTGGCACGAAGGCGGCCACCACCAGTCCCACGGCCACGCCGATGAACACAGCCGGGAAGATGCGGCCGCCCCGGAAGCCTGCAGCCGCGGATACCACCAAGGCGGCGAGTTTGATCACGGCGAGGTAAACCAGGGTCCAGGCGGGTTCGTCGCCCCGGTGCAGCATCAGTTCGGCCGATTCCTCGGCGCCCTTGAATAGCGTGAGCGTCCCTCCGAGTACGCCCAGCAGGCCAAGCAGTGCCCCGCCGAGCGTGGTGAAGAGGATCGGATTGCCGAGCCGGTGGAACCCCCGGTGGACCGGCGCGAACACGGCAACGCCCAGCAGCCCGAAGGCGGCTGCCAGCGGGGCAACGATGAACCCGGCCAGCACGTCCCAGCCGCTGGGAGCACCCATCGGCGGCAGCTCGATCTGCAGCAGCGTGCCGCCGAGCAGGGTCATGGTCACCGCCCCGGCGCCGGCGGAAACCAGTGGAAGGAAGAGCCGGTCAAACAGGGCACCCCCGGTCTTCATGGTCCCGGCGATGCCGGTGAAGAGCAGCGCCGCTGCCACCGGCGTGCCGAACAGCGCACCCACTGTTCCCGCCACCGTCAGCCCGACGATCAGCTGGTCCGGCACGCGGGCAAACAGGCGGCCGATGAGCACGGTGAGCAGTGCGGTATTGATGGCGATGATCGGGTTCTCCGGGCCCAGGCTGACGCCGCCGGCGAGTCCCAGGACCGCGACGGCGGCCAGGCCGGGAACCACGCCGAGCGGCAGGGCCGTCCCGCCGAGTTCCGACGCCGCCGAATCCGGACCGGCATGGCCCGGGGCATACCGGACGATGAGTCCGACGGCGAACCCGGTGAGCGTCAGGGTGCCGAAAATCCACCAGCCGCCGTCGGAGTCGGCGCCGACGGCGGCTGGCAGGGTGTCCCAGATCAGGTGCTGCAGCAACCGGCTGAGTTCATCGAGGGAAAACAGGACCAGGGCCGAAACCGCACCAACAAGGACCGCCGGCACCGCAAGTGCCAGCAGGGTCCGGACCCGGTGGTGCCCGAGGAATCCTTCAGGCATGGTGTCACTTCCCTGGGTGCAGCCCCCGGCGGATCACGCGTGCCTAACCAAGGCTAGTAGCCCGGAGCGGCTGCTTCCAGGGAAACCGGAGCGGCTGCTAGTGGATAGCCACACCTTCGGGCAGTTCGTTGGTGGGCCGGCGGACCAGGAACGACGCCGCGACGGCCACCAGCGAAACAACGGCTCCCCAGAAGAACGCCGTGTGCACACCCGAGGCGGCAGCGGAGACCGGTGACGCGCCGTCAGCCAGGGCCGCCGTCGTACCGGTGGTCATCAGCGTGATGAAGACGGCCGTGCCGGCGGCACCGGCAAGCTGCTGCAGCGTGTTGATGATGGCGCTGCCGTGGGAGTAAAGCGACTTGTCCAGCGAACCCAGGGCCGAGGTGAACAGCGGAGTGAAGATGAAACCCAGCCCGGCGTTCAGGAAGCAGTGCAGCAGGATCACGAGGCCCACGGGGGTTTCTTCCGTCAGCAGGGTCATCCCCCACAGGGCACCGCTAAGCACCAGGGCGCCCGGAGCCACCAGCGGGCGGGGACCGAAACGGTCAAACAGGTTGCCGACAATCGGCGAGAGAACGGCCATTACGGCGCCGCCGGGGAGCAGCAGCAGGCCGGTGGAGAGCGTGTCCAGGCCCAGGACGTTCTGCAGGTAGAGGGGCAGCACGATCAGGCAGCCGAACAGCGCCATCATGGACACCAGGACCATGATGATCGCTACCACGAAGGGTTTGCTGGTGAAGGTGCGCAGGTCCATCAGGGCGCGGTCGGTGCGCTGGAGCACCAGCTGGCGCAGTACAAAGCCGGCCATGGCCAGGACGCCGACGGCAAGCGGGATCCACAGCGGCATCAGTTCCTTGCCCTGTGCGGCCTCGCCGATGCTGCTGAGGCCGAAGATGAGTCCGCCGAAGGCGAAGGTGGACAACACGATCGACAGCACGTCGAACGGCAGGCGCTTGGTTTCAGTAAGGTTCTGGATCTTCAACGCGCCCAGGCCCAGCGACAGCAGGGCAATGGGCAGGACCAGCCAGAACATCCAGCGCCAGTCCAGCGCGTTGAGGATGATGCCGGAGACCGTCGGGCCGATGGCCGGTGCAACCGCGATGACGATGGAAATGGTGCCCATCATTTGTCCCCGCTTATGTGCCGGAACAGCATTCAGGACGGTGGTCATCAGCAGCGGGAGCATGATGGCGGTGCCGCCGGCCTGGATGATCCGGCCGCCCAGCAGGGTGCCGAACCCGGGGGCCAGGGCAGCCAGCAGCGTCCCGGCACTGAAGAGGGACATGGCGGTCAGGAACAGCCCGCGCATCGAAAAACGCTGCAGCAGGAAGCCGGTGGCCGGGATGACCACGGCCATCGTCAGCATAAAGCCGGTGGTCAGCCACTGGGCGGTTCCCGCAGTGATGTCCAGGTCAGCCATGAGCCGGGGCAGGGCCACGCTCATGATTGTTTCGTTCAGGATGACCACGAACGAGGAGACCAGCAGCAGGCCGATCACGGTCTTGGTGCGGGGATCCAGGGTGGACGGAGCCCGCGTCGTTGCGGCGTGCCCGGAGGTTCCGGCAGCAGGCAAGGGTTTTGCGGAGGGATCGATACTCAAAGAGGGAGGGTCCTATTCATGATGCGGATGCGCGCCGCATGCGTCCGGCGCACGGAAACGGACGGCACTTCAGCGGGCCCGGCCTGCCATCCTATGCGGAGGCAGCTGCCTGCCCGGACGCCGGTACCTGTCCGCACGGCGTGTTCCGCCGGATATTCGCCCAGCGCTGAACCGGTCGCCCGGGACGGAGGCTGGAACCGGCTAGAACCCGGTGACCAGCAGCCCGAATCCGAGCACAAACAGCACCACCAGCCAGCACCCGCCCACTATCGCCGCTGCTGCCGTGAGTACCAGCACCACCCAGCTGCGCTCGAACCGGTTGCGGATCCATTCGAAGACCAACGGAGCGGAGAGCAGCAGCATTACCGCCGAGGCCAGGATCAGGGCCAGCAGCACGATCGCCTGAACGGTTTCGGGAAAGACCCAGAGCTGCAGCACGACGACGGTGACAGCCAGCACCGCGGCCGCAGCCGACTGCACCAGCCATGCGACGCCGAGATGCGGCCACGATTCCACGTTCTTGCTCATGTACGGGAAGTCTAGTGGCGTTCCGGGCGGTCCATGGTGACGGTGCGCAGATCCAGGCGGCGCAGTACACGGTCCACGGCCTCCGGATCCATGCCGCGCTGCCGGCGGGCCTCGAGTACTTCCCGGCGGGCGGCGTCCATGGCTTCGCGCTGGACCTCGTCCATAATCTCCAGGGTCGCCTTTCGATCCAGCATCTTCTGCGATTCATCCTCTTCGTCGCTCTCCAGCATGGAGTGCAGCGAGGCCATCCGCTTGGCCAGTGCGGCGCGGCGGTCCGGCGGCAGCTGCTGGATGGCCGCAGAGCGCTTCATAGTCTCGACGGCGACCCGTTCGGCCCGGAGCGCGAGCTCGCGTTCCATCCGGTCCGCCTCCTTATGGTCGTTAGGCAGTTTCAGGGCCCGCATCAGCCACGGCAGGGTCAATCCCGGCAGCACCAGGGTCACCACCAGGACGGCACACGCGCAGGCCACGACGAAGTTGCGTCCGGGCAGCGGGTCACCGGCGAGCGTGGTGCCCGGCAGTGCGAGGGCAAGAGCCAGGGTCGCCAGACCGCGCATCCCGCACCAGGAAAGGACCAGGACCTCTTTCAGTGAACCCGGCACATGGTTCTTTTCGGTCCCGCCCATCCGGTAGATCGCCATCATCCACAGGAACCGGACCAGGAGCACGGCCGCACACACTGCCAGGATCCCGGGGATGAAACTCAGCAGCTGGGCTCCCTCGTCCTCGATGATGTACCGCATCTCGATTCCCACCAGGCCGAACGCGGCACCGGTGGTCAGCAGCTCCACCACATCCCAGAAAGCGGTGCGGGTCAGCCGCTCCTCCGAGTCCTGGGGGCGGGCGCGCCGGCCCAGTTCCAATGCGGTGACGACGACGGCGACCACGCCGGAGAAGTGCACTTCTTCGGCGAGCAGGTAGACGGCGAAGGGCGCAACGAGGGTGGATGCCGAACGCGCCACCAGGTTCGGCACGAACCGGTTCAGGCTGCCGACGATCCAGGCCATGGCCAGGCCCAGCACAACGGCGCCGGCTGCGGCAATAAGGAATTCCGGCACAACCTCCCAGCCCACGTGCCCGCCGCTGGTGCTCGCGGCGACGGCTGCCTGGAAGATGACAATGGCGATGGCGTCGTTGAAGAGGCCCTCGGTCTGCAGCACCGTGATGAGCCGCCGCGGCATCCGGACCTTGCCGGCGATCGCTTCCACGGCCACCGGATCGGGCGGAGCAACAATGGCGCCGAGGGCGATCGCGGCCGGCATCCCGAGTGCCGGCACCATAACCCAGGACACACCGGCCACCACGGCCACAGTGACCGCCACCAATGCCACAGCCAGCAGCACCAGGGAGCGCCAGCGCAGCCGGAAAACGGACCAGGAGCTGCGCTGCGCGGCGGCAAAGAGCAGCGGCGGAAGGAACAGCGGAAGGATCAGTTCAGGGTTGATATGCACTTCGGGGATGATCGGCAGGAACGCGATCAGGGCCGAAGAGATCAGCATCAGTACGGGGTACGGCAGCCGGATGCGTTCACCGATCCCCGCGGCCAGGACGGTTCCGAACAGCAGCCCGATCAGGAGTATCAGGAAATCCACCGGCTCAGCCGTCCACTCGGAAGGTGCCTCGGACCGACCGCGCCGCGTATTCCATCCCCGCACCTGCTTCTTTCGGATTTGTAAGTATTTCGTTAATTATTGCATTGAGTGCATCTACAACGGGGAACTTTCACTGTGGGCGCGGCACGCCGCCGGGCACTCCGCCGGACACTCCGGGCGGGCGGGCAAAGTCATACCGGCCGGTAACTGAGATCACGGGAAACCGGGGGTCAGGGAACCTCCGCACCGCGCCGGAAACCCGGTAAACTTGAACGGAAATCTTTCGTGTGTCCAAGGAAGCCGTCCTGGTGTCCATCAGCGACATTGGGCAAGGTCCCGGTGAATTGAGTTGAAGGTAGCCCTCTCCCGCCTTGTATTGACCCCGCCAGCCATCCGTAAGGAGGCGTTGCACCCGTGACTGCCGTCTACGGTCTGGTAAGGGAAACCCGCAACCCCGCAGCTGCAATGAATGCAGTGAGGGATAAGGCCGCCGGGCGGCCCGGCCAGGACAGCCGGGCAAGTTCTTCTTCCGCCACAGGTGCCGTCATTACCTGGGATCCCGATGACCTCCCGGGTGCCCTTAATCGGCTTCTTGCCGCCCACCCCCGCCACTTCTCCAATCCGGAGGAAGTACCGGCACGCCCTATCCCCTTCCGGATGCATCTCATGGACGCGGATGTGCCCAAGCCGATCCAGCTGCACCCGCGGCCGGACCAGGCGTTGGCCGGTTATGTCCGTGAACAGACCCGCGGAGTCCCTTTGAACGCCGGAAACCGGAACTATAAGGACAGGTACGCCAAGTTTGAAGTAGCGGTAGCGCTCACTCCCCTTCGCGTGCTGTCGGGAGAGCGCAGCAGGGAAGAACTGCGTGCCATTGCCGACGGGGTGGACCTGCCGTGGCTCCGGGCCTTATTGACGTTCCGGCATGAGATGCCGGTGCACGCCCTCCTCCGCATGGAGCCTTCCGAGATTGTCCGGGCACTCCGGGAAACCAAGGCCGGCATGGCCGGAGTGACGGAAACGGAAGGTGCCGCCGCGGACGCTGCTTCCGTTTTCCGTCGACTTGAGCCGCTGTTCCCGGGCGACCGCGGGATTCTCATAGCGATCTGCATGAACCTCCTCAAGCTGGACCCCGGACAGGCAATGGTCACCCCTGCGGGCTGCCTCCACTCTTATCTTTCGGGGCAGGCGCTGGTGGTTATGGGCCTGTCCGACAATGCCCTGAAAGCCGGATTGACTACGGACTACGTGGACGTTGCCGAGCTGCAGCAGGTCCTGGACAACGGCCAGCCGGGCCCCGCACCTCTTGAGGTGGAGCGTATCGATGAGTGCCAGGAACATATTCCGCTCTGGAGCGAGGATCTCGACCTGCGCCGGACCGTGATCCACGGCGGCACCGCATCCATCCCGCTGGAACGGTTCACCGTTGTGCTCGCTGCACTGGGAGAAGCGATGGTTTCGGTGGGCGACGTAAGCACCTACCTGGAACAGGGTGCCAGCATGCTCTATCTCGGTGACCCGACGACGGCCGACGTCGAGGGCTCGGCACAGCTCTTCAGCGCGTCGAGGGAGTAGCAGTCGTCGAGCCCCTGCGGGTGGTGGCGGCAATGACCGCCACGGCCACGAGCGCCCCGATCGTCGTTTGGACGGCCCGGTCCAAGGTCACCGCCAGCACCGGCTGGCTAGCGACAAACCCAGTCATCAGCAGGGCTACCGGCGTCAGGAACACCATGGCCAGACCGTAGTGCCGGACCACGTAGATCTCCCCGCATAACTGCAGCATGGCCAACAGGACCGCCAGCTGGACCGGCGACCACTGAACCTGGAGCAGCACCGCAGAGACCAGCACACCGGCGTAGGTGCCCACGATGAAGTGCACGGCACGGATCGCTCCCCCGGCTGCATCCACTGCGGCGATCGGAGCACAGGCGGCGAGCATCGCCCAGTACCCGTGCCCCAGTCCAAGCCCCGCCGAGACCGATCCGGCGGCGGCGACGGCAGCGGCGTAGCGGCCCGAGTGACGCAGGATCCGCCCCCACGACGGCGGCCGGTACGGCGGCAGCGGGCGCGGAGTATGCCGACGCGCGTGCAGCCGTCCGGCAAAACCAAGCGCTACAGCGAGCAGCACGCTACCCGCCACGGTCAGCGCCGCTTCCCATAACCGGCCCGAGAACGGTGCCGCGGACGTGGCGGTAAACGCGAAGATGTAGGTGAACGGACCGGCGGGCCGGACCCTCAGATAACTGGCAGCCACCGCAATAAGTCCGGCAATCACGGTTCCCGCGCCCACGACAGTCCAGGAATCCGCGCCGGAAAGGGACAGGAACACACCGGCCACCACGGTCAGGACCATCAGCAGACCCGACAGCGACTGGTGCTGCAGGCGCCGCCAGTGCAGTTCGGCACGGCCGAAAATACCCGTCAGCGAACCGAAGATGGCGCACATCGTGAGGTCGGTCCGCCCCAGCAGGATCAGGACCAGCAGCGGCAGGAATACCCCGAGCGCCACGCGGACGGCAGGCACCCGGTGCCCGCGCCCCGGAGGCACGGTGAGGAAGCTGCTGAGATGCTGCTGTACGGGGAACTGCACGGGAAACAAGGAACCTTTCGCTGCGGCCGGAGGCACATGAGCCGCAGTTCAAGCCTAAAACCCACGGACGACGGCGCCCGGCACGTTCCCGTGTGACGGTCCTCGCATCCGCTGTTACATCCGGGCCTTTGTCCTTGCAGTGGCCTTGGCAGACCAGGGATCCTCGGGCCACGGGTGCCTGGGGTACCGGCCGCGCATCTCGGACCGGACCTGTGCATAGGGGCCGGACCAGAAGGATGCCAGGTCGTCGGTGACGGCCAGCGGCCTGCCCGCCGGGGACAACAGATGGAAAAGCACCGGGACGCGTCCCTCCACGAGCTTCGGGGTTTCGGCCCATCCGAAGCACTCCTGCAGCTTGACCGCCACCACGGGCCGGCCGTCGTCGTGCCCCGGATCCGGGTAGTCGATCCGAACCCGTGAACCGCTGGGCACTTCGAGCCGTTCCGGTACGAGGTCGCCCAGCCGCGAGGCGTCCGGCCAGGGCAGCAGCCGCCGGAGCGGATCGGTGAGGTCGATGCTGTTCGTGGATACCCCGCGGGCCAGTGCGTCCAGTTCGGGACCGAGCCAGTCCTGGAGCCGGGCCAGGAGGGCCGGCTCGCTGACATCCGGCCACGGCTCCCCCAGCTCACGGTGGAGCAGGGCCAGGCGCCGGCGCAGCGCGTCGGCTGCCGCGGAGAAACCGATCAGGTCCAGCCCCTGTGCCGTCAGGGCGCGGGCGACGGCGGCGCGTCCCTCTTCGGCGGACGGGCGTACCGGGGTGGAGCCAAGCAGGATTGCGCCGAGCCGGCGTTCCCGGCGCGCGGCGACCCGGCCGCCGGCGAACTCCGCTTCCACGGTGTCCGTGACGAGGTGCGCGGCTTCCGCGGAGTCCAGGGTCAGCGGCGCTGCGGACCGGATCACTGCACCGGTGCCGGCGGCGTCGCGTCCCTCCGCCCGGGCGACATCGGCGACGGCGAGCCAGTCCTGTCCCGTGAGGGAGCTGCCGGCCGGCAGCCCGGCACGGGTTCCGGAGGCGAGCAGGTAACGCTCCGGGCCGGCGCCGGGAACGCGCCGTGCAATCCGGTCAGGGAAGGCCAGGGCAATCACGTAGCCCGGCGCTTCGACCCCCGGGACTTCCCGTGCTGCCGTGCCTCCCCTTTCGGCAGGGCCGGCAGACTTCTCCCGGCGGGCCAGCTGCTCCAGCCGCCGTACGTCTTCGGACCATCGGCGTTCACCGGGCTCGCGTCCGGAACGCATGCCGGCCAGCAAGCGGGGAAGGTCTGCTCCGGGTGCCCGGTTGTCCCCCGAAAGCAGGGCAACAACCTCGGCCGCGGTCCGGGCACCCACGGCACCGGCGCCGTCCAGCAGTGCCCGTGCGAGCCGGGGATCGGCGGGCACGCGCGCGAGTGTTTTGCCCCGGGCCGTCGCCAGCCCCTCGGCGTCCACTGCACCGATCCCGCGCAGCACCTGGAGGGCGTCGCGCATGGCGGCCGGCGGCGGTGCGTCGGGAAGGGACAGGCCCTCGCCTCCGGGAGCACCCCAGCACGCCAGCACCAGTGCTGCGGCCGTGAGGTCCGCGACGGCGATTTCCGGGGTCTGGTGTGCGGGTGCGGCCCCGTAGGCCCTGTCGTCATAGCAGCGCACCACCGTACCCGGCCCCAGCCGGGCGGCGCGGCCGGCCCGCTGCTCGGCGGAGGCACGGGAACAGGAGACAGTGACGAGGCCGGACATCCCTCGCATCGCGTCCCGGCGCGGTTCGCGGGCGAGCCCCGAGTCGACCACCAGCCGGACGCCGGGAACGGTCAGCGAGGATTCGGCCAGCGACGTGGACACAATAATCCGGGCCGGCTCGCCCGGGCCGCGGCCGGAAACGGCCCGGTCCTGCTCCCCCGGACCGATCTGCCCATGCAGTTCCAACACCTCCGTTCCCGCCGGGACCCGTGAACGCAGCCGTCCCGCCACAGTGGACACCTCGCGCGCCCCGGGCACAAACACCAGGGCATCAACGTCCGGGTCCTGGGCCACGGCGCGGGCGTGGGCCTGCAGCGCAGTGTCCGCCACATGGTCCAGGAACCCGCGGGTCACGCCGCGTTCATCGAAGCGGGGAACCGGCGCGGGAGCCCAGACCGTCCGGAGCGGGTGCAGCGCCGCAGGGCAGCCGACCACGGGAGCCGGCCCGCCGCCGTCGGGCGAACCGATCAGCGCGGCGAAACGCGGCGCGTCCAGGGTTGCGGACATGGCCACCAGGGTCAGGTCCTCGCGCAGCTGCCGGACCTCGGTGAGCATGCCGAGCAGCAGGTCCGTTTCCAGCCCGCGTTCGTGGACCTCGTCCAGGATGACCGCGGCTGTTCCTTCCAAACCAGGGTCCGCCAGCAGGCGGCGCAGCAGGATGCCCGGCGTCACGAACTCCACCAGCGTGGACGGGCCCGTGCGGCTCTCGCCCCGGACCGTGTAGCCGACCCTCCCGCCGAGGGCAGTACCGTCCAGCGCTGCCAGCCGGCGGGCAGCGGAACGGACGGCAACGCGGCGGGGCTGGGTGACCACCACCCGGGGCTGGGTTCCGCCGCGGGCCAGAACGTTCGCGACGAGCGGCGGCACCAGGGTTGTCTTGCCTGTTCCCGGGGGCGCCTGGACGACGGCGGTGCCGGCTCCGTGCGTTTCACCGGCACCGCCGCCGAGTACCGCCGCGAGCTGCGGGACCGACTCGGCAAAAACCAATCCCCTGCCGATGGCCGCCAGGTCGAAGGGCGGGTCGGTTGGGTGCGGGGAGGCCGGAGAAGTCACTCTTCCATTCTGCCTCCTGCAGGAAGCGGTAAAATGGTAAGAGTCTCATCACTCGCCCCTGCCCTTCCTCTTCCTTGGAGGTAGCAGTTGCCATTTTCCAAAGGCCAGATCCTGGTCCATCCCCATCACGGCCCCGCCGTCGTCAGTTCCTTCCAAACGCATCCACGCATGCAGAAGGACTGCATTGTCCTGGAGGTCCAGTCCTCCCACCTGATGGTCTGGGTGCCCGTTGACCAAGTGGACCACGTCGGCCTCCGTCCGGTCCTGGACCGGGTTGGACTCGACGCACTGTTTGGCGTCCTTCGCGCTCCCGCCGATAACGAAGACCCCCAATGGTCGCGCCGGTACAAGGACAACACGGAGAAGATTGCCACCGGTGATCCGATGGTTATTGCCGCAGTGGTCCGCAACCTCATGCTGCGCGAGGCGGACCGTGGTCTCTCGCAGGCCGAACGGGAAATGCTCCGGCATGCCCGGCGGCCGCTGCTGACGGAGATTTCCCTGTCGCTCGGGCTCTCTGAAGGGGAGGCCGGGGAGAAACTGGACGCTGTGTGGCGTCCGTCCACCGCCGTCGCCTAGGCGTATTGGTCCGTTACCGAACGGCATGTCCTGCGGGACGTGCCGTTTCTGCTGCCTCCGCGCACTGTGAGAGTGATGGACATCACCATATGCGCCGCCCTCATTCCGCACTCCTTTCGGGTGTACTTGAAGCGTCAAGTGTCTGGAGACACGAACCGTTACCCCAAGGAGGTGTGCTGCGTATGAACGACGGCACTCTGGAGTCCATCCCCGTCATCGATGCCGCAGCCCTCGGCCTCCTCTTCCGTGACGCGCGCACGGTCTCGGAATTCACTGCGGCCGCTGTCACAGACGAGCAGCTTCAATCCATCTACGACTTGACCAAGATGGGTCCGACGGCGATGAACATCCAGCCGCTGCGGATCACCTGGGTGCGTTCTGCTGCGGCTCGGCAGCGGCTGGTGCAGCACATGGCAGAAGGCAACAAGGCCAAGACAGCCGCGGCTCCCATGGTTGCCGTGCTGAGCTTTGACCGCACTTGGCCCGAGCACTTCCCCACCGTTTTTCCGCCGGCTCCGCAGCAGGGCGCAGTCTTTGCCGCCAACCCGGAACTGAGTGCCGTGATGGGCAATGACAATGCGCATCTGCAGGCCGGATACTTCCTCCTGGCAGTCCGTGCACTGGGCCTGGCCGCGGGGCCGATGGGCGGTTTCGACGCCGCCGGGCTGGACGCTGACCTGCACGCAGGCCTGAACCTGCAGTCCTTCCTCGTCGTCAACATCGGTGTGCCTGCCGGCGAGCCACGCCACCCGCGACTGCCCCGACTGGACTACGCGACGGCGACCACCGAACTCTAGGCCGCAGACAGAAGACCGCCGCCCTGGCTACCAGTGGCGGCGGTCGCTGGTTAAGCCTCGTCGCAGAACAGGTGGTGCCAGCTGCCGTTCACCCGGCGGTCGGCAGGGTAAACGGATACGAAAAACAGCAGAGGGCGGACACCGAATCGGTGTCCACCCTCTGCTGTTGTCGCTTTGCCTCTTTGCTTTACTCCGGGACTAGGAAGCCAGCGCCGGGATCTTCATGCCGTGCATGTTGACCAGCAGGTCGCGGGCGAACTCAGCCTGACGGCGCTTTTCGGCGTCGTCCCAGCCCAGCTGCGGAGCCAGCAGGTCCGCCAGCTCGGTCAGCATGGCCTCGGACACCAGGCCGCGGAAGGCCAGCGAGGTGCGTCGGATCAGGATGTCGGCGAGCTGCGTGATCTGCTCGTTTTCCACCATGTAGGTCAGCTCGCGGGTGCTGAGCTCGTTGGTGGAGGCCAGCAGCTGGTCGCCGCCCTGGGACAGGAACTCCAGGACGTCGACGGCGCGCGTGCCGTAACGGGTCAGCAGGACGCGGACGCGGTCACGGTCGGCTACGTCGGAGGCCATGCGGTTGACCCACAGGCGTTCCTCGGCCTCGGTGCGCGGGAAGTCCTTGCCGCCGCCGATCTGCAGTTCCGCCGTCGTCGTCTTCCGCGGCATGCCGAGGGCAGTCATTGCCTCGGTTGCCAGCGTCTCGGACAGGGCGCGGAAGGTGGTCCACTTGCCGCCGACCAGGGACAGGCTCGTGACGTTCTTGCCGGCGCGCTTGTCCATGCGCTTTTCCACGCGGTAGTCGCGGGACACGAAGCCGGGCTGCGTGTCGTCGTGCTTCGGCAGCGGGCGGACACCGGAGAAGGTGTAGACGATGTGGTCGCGGCGCACGTCAACCGTGGGGAAGACGTGGGCGATCAGTTCGAAGAAGTACTCGATTTCCTCGTCCGTGCAGACCGATGCTTCGTTGATGTCGGCGTCGATGTCCGTGGTGCCGACCAGGACCCGGTCGCCCATCGGGTAGATCAGGACGATGCGGCCGTCGGTGTGCTCGAAGAACATTTCACGGCCGGCGCAGGCTTCCAGCAGTTCCGGGTGGTCCAGGACGATGTGCGAGCCCTTGGTGCCGCCCATGAAGCTGGTGCGCTTGCCGAAGGAATCGTTGGTCTCGTCAACCCACGCGCCGGTGGCGTTGATGACGACGTCGGCGTCGAAGACGAACTCTTCGCCGGTGACTTCGTCGCGCAGCACGGTGCCGGCGTCGGTGGTGCCGACGGCGCTGACGTAGTTACTGGCGCGGGACTGCGGGTTGGCCTCGAGGCCGTCACGCAGCACGTCGAGGGTGAGGCGCTCGGGGTTGTGCACCGAGGCGTCAAAGTACGTGGCGGTGTACTTTACGTCCGGGCGCAGCTTCGGCAGTTCCTGCAGGGACTTCTTCTTGCCGACGAAGTTGTGCTTGGGGGCCACGCGGCCGCCGCGGGAGAAGAAGTCATACATCAGCAGGCCGGCCTTGATCAGCACGGCGCCGCGCTCGGTGTGCTTGCCCTGCTTGTGCGTCAGGAAACGCAGCGGTGCAGCAGTGATGCCCGAGAAGGTGGTGGTGATGGGGATGGTGGTCTGCAGCGGCTTGACGTAGTGCGGGGCCAGGCGGAGCAGGGCATTGCGCTCGACGACGGACTCGTGCACGAGGCGGAACTCGCCGTTCTCCAGGTAGCGGATGCCGCCGTGGATCATGTGGGAAGACGCGCCCGAAGCGCCCTGGCAGTAATCACCGCGCTCTACGAGGGCTACGTCCACGCCCTGCAGCGACAGGTCACGGAAGGTGCCGACGCCGTTGATGCCGCCTCCGATGATCAGCACCGAGGCCTTGGGCCGGTCCTTCAGCTGCTGCACTACCGGACGGGTCCGGGCGGCGGTCTTTGCCTTGCTGGGGTTCACGGAATTGTCCACGTATATCTCCAAACGCTTCTGTGGCTGCATTGCCATATCTACTCAATGGTCGAAGCCTGCGGCTCCCGGGGCCAACCAATGCACATACGTGCACCCTGCGATAATGGATTCATGGAGTACACAACCGTGTCGATGGACAGCAAATGAACATTGGTGTCAGTGGCCGGTTCCCGGACGCCTCCGGCGCCGGACCTGCGGCGAACGAGAAGGAAAGCCGCGACCGCGATGCCCTCCGGGCTGCGCAGATGTATTACCTGCAGAGCCTGACCATGGAGGCGATCGCCCGGGAACTTCGGATCTCCCGTTCCACCGTTTCCCGGCTGCTCTCCTACGCGCGCAGCACCGGGCTGGTCCGGATCGAGATCCGCAACCCGTCGGACCGGGCTCCGGCACTGGAACAGGAGATTGCCACCCGCTTCCGCATCCAGGCCCACGTGGTTCCGGTCGCCGAAACCGTCTCGCCCGCCCAGGCCCTGCAGCGGGTCGCCGTGCAGGCGGCGCACCTGATTGGTCCGCTCATCGATTCGGATGCGATCATCGGCGTCGCGTGGGGCTCAACCCTGACGGCCGTGAGCCAGCACCTGCCGATCAAGAACACCCACGACAGCACAATCGTGCAGATGAACGGGGCCGGGAATTTCCGCACATCGGGCATCACCTACGCCAGCGAAATCCTGCAGCGTTTCGGCCACGCCTACGGCGCGCGGGTGGTCCAGTTCCCGGTTCCGGCGTTCTTCGACCACGCCGAAACCAAGGAAGCGATGTGGCGGGAACGTCCGGTCCGCCGGGTACTGGATCTGCAGGCGCGGATGAACACGGCGATTTTCGGCGTCGGTTCCATGGAGGCGGGGGTGCCCAGCCATGTCTATAACGGCGCCTACCTCGACGAGGAAGACCTGCATGAGCTCATGACCGAGGGGGTGGTGGGCGACGTCGCCACCATGTTCTACCGGGCGGACGGCACCTGGGACGGGATCAAACTAAACTACCGCAGCACCGGACCCGACCTGTCGACCCTGCTGCAGGTCCCCCGCCGGATCTGCGTTGTGGCAGGAGAAACCAAGACCACCAGCCTGCTCGGCGCCCTGCGTGCCGGCCTGGTTACGGACCTGATTCTGGACGAAAACTCCGCCCGGCGGCTGGCCTCTTCCTAGCCCTTGTATCCTGCAGGAGCCTTGTAAAACCCAACCAGGAGGCATCGGCATGGACAACGAACCCACCCTCCGGCTGCAGGAACTGCAGGCCGGGACCGACGCCGGGACTGCCCTGGCGTACTTTGATTCCCTGCCGCCGGTGCAGGTGCCGGAGCTGTACGGCTCCTGGCGGGGCACCGAAATACCTACGGGTCACCGGCTCGACGGGCTCCTCGAACCGCTGGGCTGGCACGGGAAACGGTTCGACGGCGCGGAGGACGTGTTCCCGCTGGTGTTTTCCGGAGCCGGCGGCGGCGTATTCAACGTGAATCCGGGGTTGGTCCCGCTTTCGACCGTGCTGCGTTTCGGCCCCTTGCTGCGGAAGCCCGAACTGCTGGCGGCTGTTCGTCCGGTTCTGCGGTTGGCCCGGACCCGGCGCGTCGGCGCCCGGCTGCGGATGACCGAGTACCGAGGCGTGACCAGTGTGACCATGATCTACGACGCCCTGCCGGTCCTGGACGTCTTCCGGCGGGTCGACGCCGGAACGGTGCTGGGTGCGATGGACCTCCGTGGTCCCGGGGCGCCGTTCTTTTTCGCCCTGCAGCGGGACTAGCTGTTCGGTATGTTTCTCTGCCGCAGAGCGTCCCGGCCTTTTGGACAGAGGTAACCTGCAGCGACCCCAGCAGCAACAGCGGCACCACTTGGTGGGATGCTGTGCTGTGTTGGCTGAGTACCTATTGGCAGAGCTGCGTGCCCGGATCGACCGGGATGGTTTCAATGACCTTGCCGGTGGAGGTGTCGATGACTACGGCTGAATCTTTGGGCCAGGTTTCGTCGGGGACGGGCTGGTAGCTGACATCGGACACGGCGGTGGGTTTGCCGGCGTCGTTCCGGCTGCGGTTGAAGGCGTCGATTGTCTTGCCGGTGTTGGTGTCAACGGTCACGATTTCTTCCGGCAGCCCGGTCGTATTACCGGACACCGGCGCGGAATTCCACCAACCCTCGAAGCCGCCCATGCAAGGGCGCTCTTCGTTTGCGTCGTTCGCGCTGCTGTGCCCGTTGCCGCCGCAGCCGGATAGCACGGCGCCCAGTACCAGCAGGCCTGCAGCCGCCGTTTTCTTCATGTTCCAGCCTCTCCCCCGATGATCCGGGGGAAGCCTAACAGGCCGCGTCGGTTGTCCGGGCTTATCCGGCCGGCCCCCGCACCGGATGTACAGAAAACGGGCTTATCCGGCCGGCCCCCGCACCGGTCGTACAGATAACGGGCTTATCCGGCTGGCCCCCGCACCCGTTGTACATAAAACGGGCTTATCCGCTGCTCATAGGGCCGTTATCTGTACTAGCGCCGCGGTGAATCCGCTCTCCGGCCAGCCCCGGACCACCCGTTGTACAGATAACGGGCCTATCCCAGCCGCATAACCCCGTTATCTGCTCACTAGATGCCCCTCCGGACGTTCATAGTGCAGTAAAAGCTGCCTGCTGACTGGCCAAGGGACATCTACTGCACTGTGAATCAGCCGGAGACCCTCATTGACAGCAGAGCGTCCCGCCAGGCGGTGCCGCTGTTGCTGCTGGGACAACGGGGGTCACGCCTGTCATACCAAGTTGGAAACCGTGCCGGGGTGGCCCCCCGGGACGCGGCGCTAATGACCGCCGGCCGTCATCCCGGCCAACCCCGCGTCACTTTGCAAGCATCGCCACCGAGCGGTTCCAGAGGCCCAAAGCCAGAGCGGCGTCCCCGGCCTGCTTGTTGGGCTTGGCCACCTTGCTCCGGACAAAGTACTTGCCGGTGGGATAGTCCGTTCCCGGCGTCCCCTCAGCCAGGAACACCAGCGTCCGGGCACCCTTTTCCGGCGTCGGAAGGAGCCTGCGCAGCAGCGGCGACTGGTAAACCGCGCGCATTGCCGAGCCCTCGGCGCTGGAGAAGCTCGACCCGATCACGCCCGGGTGGAAGGCTGTGGAGGTTGCACCATGCGAACGGTACCGGCGGTCAAACTCCTCCGTGAACAGGATCTGCTCCAGTTTGGCGTTTCCGTAGGCCTTGCTGGGGTTGTACCCGTTTTCATTCTCGAGATCGTCCAGGTCCACGTTGCCAAACAACCGGTTGGCCATGCTGGAAGTGTTGATGACCGTGCCCTTGGACTCAAGAAGCCGGTCGGTCAGCAGCTGGGTGAGCAGGAACGGCGCCAGATAGTTCACCTGGAACGTCATCTCGTGTCCGTCCGAGGTGACCTGCCGCTCATTGCCGAAAACCGCTCCCGCGTTGTTGGCCAGGACGTCGATGCGCGGGTAACGCTGGAGCAGTTCCGAAGCCAGGGTACGCACGCTGCCCAGGTCCGCGAAGTCGGCCAGGAAATACTCGCCGCCTGTGTCCTTTGCGACGGCGGCGGTCTTCTCCGGGGACCGGCCCACCAGCACTACGTGATGGCCGTTTTCGGTGAGCTGCCTTGCCGCAGCGGCACCGATTCCGTCACTGGCGCCGGTGATCACGATGGTTTTGGGAGACACGAAAGCCTGCTTTCTTCAGAGCGCGGCCGTGGCGGCAACACCGTCCCCACCTTAGCCGCGCGTGCCGCGGACACGGTAGGCGTGCCCGCGGCTGCACATTCGGAGGCCGCGATCGGGTTCCCGTTAACCCCTAACCCTGCAGCCGGACCAGCTTGTCCGGATTGCGCATCGCGAACACCGCCTGCACCCGGCCATCCACGAGTTCCAGCTGGAACACGGTAGTCACCGCTCCCTCCTCCCGGAAAGCAACCGCCGGCAGCCCGTTGAGCTCGACGAATTCGGGCACGGCTCCGGCGCCGTACTTGTCCGCCAGCCCGATCATCAACCGTGCCACCTTCTCCGGACCGTAGACCGGGCGAAGCGCAGCGCTGACCTTGCCGCCGCCGTCGGATACCAGGACCACGTCCGGAGCCAGCACGTCCAGAAGGGACTGGATCTGCCCGGTCATGGTCGCGGCGAGGAAGCGTTCGACGGCGGCTCGGTGCTCACCGGTGTCCGGCACGGTCCGCGGCGTGCCGGATCTCAGGCGGGTCCGTGCCCGGTGAACGGTCTGCCGCACCGCGGGCTCGCCCATCTCGAGGGTCGCCGCAATTTCGGGATACCCGAAACCAAAGACCTCGTGCAGGATGAACGCGGCCCGCTCCGGCCCGCTCAGGGTCTGCAGCAGTACCAGCATGGCCGTTGAAACCTCGCTGGCTGTCAGGGCCGCCGCCTCCGGATCCGCCGGCAGCCGTGCAGCGCCCGTAGGCAGCGGTTCGGGCAGCCACTCACCCGGATAGTCCTCCCGCCGCCGGGACGCTGTGCGGAGGGAATTCAGTGCCTGGTGCGAGGCAATCCGTGCCAGGTACGCCCGCGGGTTCTCCACCTGCTCCGCTACCGAACGCCACCGCAGATAGGTCTCCTGCACAACGTCCTCGGCGTCGGATACGGTGCCGAGGACGTCGTAGGCGATGGTGAAGACCATCCCGCGGTGCTTCAGGAACTCGGAATCACGGGTTGTCCGGACTCCGGTCAACTCCGTGGCGTCGGTGCGGGAGCCGTCGGCGCGGGAGCCGCCGGTGCGGGAGCCGCCGTCGTCGCCTTGCCGGCCTGCGGACCTGTTGGCCATGTGTACGCTCCGCTTCGTTTCGCTTCACCGCGGATCCACCGCAGTGTCATCCGGCAGATTATTTCCTTCTGGACGGCCGCCGTCCTGCCGTGCAGGTGGAAGCGGGTCGGAGAATCGTCGGCAGACAGGAACTGAACCGCTCCGTCACTGCGGCCCAGACTAATGCACAGACCGCGGAATCCGCTGTCGTGCCGGACTTCCGCCTTCCCGTCCATGACCCGGAGGATGTTTTCCGCCGCGTCGGCCCCCATCGGCAGGGCCGCCGCGCAGCACATCCGCAGGTAGTCGTAGAACGGGTCATCAATCACGGCCGCATCGCCGGCTCCGTAAATGCGGTCCTGGCCGCGTACCCGCAGGGTCGGATCCACGCTCAGGCGGCCGCCGTCGTTCACCGGAAGTCCGCTCGCCGCGGCCAGTTCGGGCACGCCGAAGCCGGCACACCAGAGCACGACGTCGGCTCCCAGGCCGGCGCGAACGTCGCCGTCGGCAGGCACAGGCGTCCCGCTGCGCAGTTCCACTCCTGCCCGGCGCAGGCTCTTCTCCACGGACCGGCGGGTCTGCGTGCCGAGCCCCGGCACTACGGGGCCGGCGCTGTGCAGGCTCACCCGCAGGGAGCCGAAGGACCTGGCCGTTTCCGCGGCCGTCTCGACCGCGGTCAGCCCGCCGCCCACCACGGCTACGCGGGCACCGGAGGACAGTGCGGCCAGCTCGCTCCGTGCCGCGGCGGCCCCTTCCACGTGTTCGATCCGCACGGCGCCGTCCGGTGCCGTCCCCGCTGCCGAGCCAACGGCGTAGACCAGATAGTCGTAGCCGGCTTCTGCTCCGCCGGCCAGCTGCACGGTCCGCTCGTTTGCCCGAATCTGCACCGCCCGGTCGGAGATCCGACGCACGCCCGGATGCAGGAGAGATTCAAAATCGACGGTGGCATCGGCACGGGCTCCGGCAGTGTATTCATGCAACCGGATCCGCTCCACGAATCTTGGCTCCGGGCTGACCAGGACGACGTCGAGTCCCGTTCTTCCGCTGGCCGCCAGCCGGTTCGCTGCCATTACCCCTGCGTATCCCCCGCCCAAAATGACTGCTGTGGTGCCCATGAGCGCACTCCCTGCTTCCGCGTCTCGTCCGGCTTCCGCGCCGGCTGAACATGAGACACCGCCCGGGGAGGTTTTGTGACCGGCGGCGAAGAGTTCACTCCGGCCGGACGGACAGCGTTCCCGCAATCTCCTGCAGGGCCAGCACATGCGCGTCGAAGCTCTTCCTGCCGTCGGGGGTAAGCGCGACCCAGGTGATTCGGCGAGCGTCCCGGCGGGCCGGCGACGTCGTCTTGGCCAGGCGCACGTAGCCGGCCTCCGCGAGGATCTTCAGTTGCTTCGAGAGCGTGGCATCGGAAATCCCCAGGGTGTCCCGGAGGACGGCGAAGTCCATCTCCTCCAGCGGGCGTAGCAGCCCGCAAATCCGCAGCCGCGTCGGTGGATGCACAACATCGTCGAACCGGGATTCAGGCATGCGGCATGCTGACGGTACGTAAGTGGTCCACAGCGGCACGGTACGCAACAACGGCGAGCCCGTAAACCGCCGCGAACGCCGCAAGGCTGGTGATCATCACGGCCCAGCCGAGTCCCAGCGACACCAAGCCCAGACTCACGGAAAAAAGAAACAGGCAGGCCAGCGCAGCCAGGGCGATTGCTCCGTTCGCCCGTGCACCCAGCCGGCGGAACTTCAGCCCGGTGTCGCGTTGGATCATATGCAGGATGACGAACAGCAGTCCCACGAGCAGCCAAGTCCAGGACGGCGATTGATAGTCGGCTCCGGGCCGGGCGTCCAGTGCCGCCGCCACCCAGCAGGCAGCCACGCCGCCGAGTCCGGCCAGCAGCGTACGCGGAGGAGCGGCACCTGCTGCCAGGGCGTTGCGGTCCGCGGCAAGGTTCCTGAGCCGGGCGGCAGCATCCTCAGCCGCACCCAAGTTGTTTTCCATGTTGGAAAGAGTATTGTCCGGCAACCCGGGAGTCAACGGTCGGAGGTCAACGCCCGGGACGCGGCTTACGGCAAGGGGTCGTGTGCCGGCTTCGACGGCGGCTTCGACGGGGCCGGCGGATGGTACAGCCCGGCGTACTCCTCCAGCGTGATGCCGGCCTCGTGGATCTTCCCGGCCGCGTCGGGGCCCAGGTAACGCAGGTGCCACGGCTCGTAGGCGTAGCCGGTAATCGCTTCGGCGCCGGCGGGATAACGGATGATGAAGCCGTACCGGTGGGCGTTCGCGGCGGCCCACGCCCCTGCACCGGTCCCCTCGAAGCAGGCCTGCAGCGAGCACGCGCCGTCGGCGGCACCGATGTCCACGGCCAGCCCGGTCTGGTGTTCGCTGTGGCCCGGCCGTGCCGAAATCGATTCCGCCAGCGCGGAGCCGTAGCGTCCGGTGTAGGCATCGTGCAGCCGGGACTGGGCTTCGGCGGTCCGGAAACCGCTCACGGCGTCAACGAGGACGCCGGCGGCTGCGGCGTCGTTCTTCAGCTGGACGAACGCGTCCGATGCTTCGCGGCGCAGCGGAACGCCACCGGCGTCAACCACGTCCTGTGGTGCATAGCCGGGGTCAGCGAGTGGCCGCTCCTTGGTCACGACCACGGAGACACTGCCGGGGGAATCGAAATCCTGCCCGGGCGGTGCGGTGAAGGCGGACACCGGCTGGTCCACGGAAAAGAGGTAGGCCAGCAGCCCGAGGCACACGCAACCGAGGATAGCGATGTGCGTGGTGATGTGCTGGCGCGGCATTGGTTTTCCTCCCCTCCCACTTTCCCATAGCGGCGGCCGGTCCGGGAGGATCGACGCGTAGGTTCGACGCTTCGCCCCCGGTCACGCAGAGATAAATGCCTAAAACCTCTGCATAGATAAACCTTGTTTCCGCTAAAAGCTAACGGTAAATTGAGGCGGCCGCTTCCTTTTCCGTACTGCAGCGCCGAAGGGACCATCATCAGCGACGCCCAGAAAAACGGCTCCACAATGTCCGCGCTTTGGACAATCCAAGCTCTTCTCGCAATAGTCGGTTCCGCCTCTTCGCTCGCCGTTTCCCTGGTCCTTTTTGAAAATTCCGCCAGCGCCGCGGTCCTTGCCGTTTCCACGTTCCTCGGAGCGGCGGCCGCCATCTACCTGGCCCCGTTGATCGGCGGGCTGACCGACCTCTTTTCCCGCCGTGCGGCCATCTGCACGGTCAACACCGCCAACGCAGCCGCCATGGCTGCCATGGCCTGGGCGACCGTCATCCACAGCACGGCCCTGATGCTCGTTTTCGTTTTTGTCACAGCCATCTGTTCCACCGCCTTGGCCCTGACCCTGCAGGCATCGGTCCGGGTGCTGCGAACCGAGAAGGATCTGACCAAGGTCAACGGCATGCTGGGACTCATTGATTCGGCTCCCGTGCTGCTCGGTCCTCTGTTGGGCGCCGTCCTGTATTCGCTCGGGATACCCGTGGCGGTCTTCCTGGCCGACGCCGTATTGAGCGTTGCGGGGGCCGCGCTGGTACTGCTGCTCGTCTGGCCGGTGGAGGAACCCCGGGCACGGAAAGTGCAGTATTTCGGCGGCAATGTGAAAGCCGGTTTCCGGTTCATCAATGAACGCCGTGATTTACTGCGGCTCCAAATCGCCTTTGCGGTCTACAACTTTGCAGGCGGCCTCTGCGTACCGGTGGTAATTGTCTTTATCCTCTCTTTTCCGGGCACCGGGACACCGGAATGGAATCTATCCGCAAGCAATATCGCGAGTGCCTTGGGGCTGATGTCCGGCGCTGCCCTGGTCGCCAGATTCGGCAGCTCCGTCTCCCGGGCCAACCTCGTGTGCGGCTCAACGTTCCTGGGGTCGCTGTTCGGCCGCGCGCTGGTGGTGGCGGCGCCGTCCCTTTGGCTGGTTATCCCGGGGATGTTTCTCCGCAATGCGATGGTGCAGGCCACCAATGCCCCGCTGTCGGCGCTGTGGCAGGAACGGACACCGGTTCAGATCCAGGGCATCGTCTTCGGCTGCCGGCGGCTCCTCGGCCAGGGCCTCTTCCCGGTGGCAGTCCTGCTGGGCGGCGTGCTGGTCGATGCACTGGCAACGCTGGACGGAATGGACCAGCTCAGTGCCGCGAAGGCGGTGCTCATCATCGGCGGAGCACTTGAAATCGCCTGCATTGCGTACATTCGCTTTTCCCGGACGAGCAATGTCTTCGAACCGCTGGATGCCCCGCAGCCCACGGCTGCGTGAGGTTCGCTTAAACAGCCGTGGACCGCTGCAAGTGCAGCGGTCCACGTCGGGTTTCACTTCGATGCAGGCTAAACGCCTACGGAAACCCGTTCCTGCTCAGCCGGGGCTTCGGCGTCAACCGGATACCCCTCGGTCCGCGGCGGCTTGAAGTGGTCGATAACGGCCACCGTTGCCAGCGAGGCCCCACCCCAGATGCCGAGGGTCAGCAGGTGGGACCAGACGGTGTCCGAACCGAAGTACAGGATCGAGCGGATCGACTCGACGGCGGCCGGCATCGGCAGCACGTCGTGCAGGAAACGGAAGATTTCCGGTTCCATGTAGATGGACATCGCCGCACCGGAGGCGGGTACCCCGAGGAACATCAGGATGCCGATCGCCGGAAGGATCGCGAGCATCCCCATGAACCGTTCGAAGACCGCGGTGAACATGGCGACGCAGAAAATGGCGACTGCGCCGCCTCCCCAGAGTGGCAGGAAGTGCCCGTCGATCGCCCCGACGAAGACGTCGGCGATGACCCAGAGGAAGGCCGACATGCCGACGGCCCAGGCCGCGACGATGGGGAGCAGCATGCGCAGCGGACGGCTGGCCGGAGCCGCCGTCGAGCCGACCACAATGATCATGAACCCGGCCATGATCCAGCCCATGGCCAGGTACATGGTGGCCATGCCCATGGAGTCCGAATCCTTCAGCGGGGCAACGTTGTCATGTGCCATCTCCATCTGCTGTCCCGCGGAGACCTGGCCGAACACCGAGGTGAGGACCTGCTGCTGGCTCATGCCGCCGGCCTCGTTGGTGATGAGCGTGGCCGTGGGGTTCTCGGCCGAAGGCAGGACGTAGGCGCCAACAACCGTCCGGTCCCGCACCTGGTCGCGGGCGTCGTCTGCGTTATCCATCGCACGCAGGTCAAAGAGTCCGGACATGTTTTCGTCCAGGCCGGCTACCGCCTGCTCCGCCTGTTGCGCGGTGGAGCCGACGACGGCGACGGGCATGTCCCGCGGCGTCGGCTCGTACATTGCGCCCAGCATAAACGAGAGCATCATCGTGACCATGGCCAGCGGGAAGAAGGCCAGTGTGCCGTAGCGCCAGCGGCGGGTCTTCGGGCGCGGCCCGCCGTGCAGCGAAGCGACGTTGATTGCCGGCGGAGCCGCATTGGGCTTGCGGCGGCGCTTGACTGCATCAAGGATGAGGGTGAGCAGCAGGGCCGCCACCGCACCGATCACGAGCACGAGCAGGTGGGGCCCGGCGCCGTTGCCGTCGAAGTACAGGAACGAACGCAGCGATTCACCGGTGGCGGCCGCAGGCAGGAAGCTGTGGAGGTACGGGTAGAGACCCGGCATGGTGTGGACGGACATGCTCATGTTTGAGGCCGGAACACCCAGCACCATCAGGAACAGCATGCCGGCAAGGACGGCCATCGGGCCGAGGATCCGGGTGAGGAACAACTGGACGCTGCCGACGGCGAAGACCGTCAGCCAGGAGATGCCCAGCACAGCGGCGGAGTGTCCCTCTATGACGCCGAGCACCGGCCCCGTGACGGCCCAGACGAGGCCGGCAATCAGTGCTGACCAGCCGGCAAGCAGGGGAACGAAGCGGCGGAAGCGAAGCAGTTCGGGCGAGTTGGACAGGACCAGGCTCAGCGGCATGTAGCCGGCCAGCATCAGGGCAGTGGTCAGGAACATGGCGCCCAGTCCGGCCATGTCATGGTCCGGCAGCGGGGCGAGGTCCTCGGACTGCAGGACCAGGCCCTGTTCCAGCACCTGCGGGGCCAGCAGCGCCGTGACGGTGCTGGACTGCGAGGCGCCGGCGGCACTGGCGGTGTAGACCGAGGCGGTGCCCTCATTCAGCGACACTGCACCCGAGACTTCGCGGTCCAGGATCAGCTGGCGCGCTTCGGCGTCGGATTCCACCACGCGGACGTCGACGGCGTCGGGATCGGCGGCTTCGAGCGAGTCGGCGAAGCGGTCCGCCTGCTGGCCGGAACCCGTGACGGCAATGGGCATGTTGTTCGGAACAGGTGCGTGCATGGCGGCGAGGTAGCCGCCCACCAGCATCGAAACCATCAGCAACGGCATCAGGAACATGGCGACATAACGGCCGATCTTCTCGGCCTTTGCGCGTTTGGCCGCAGCAAGGCCCTCGGCGTCCGACGACGGCACCGGGGTTTCTCCTGCTGGATCCGTATCCGGCGGAGAGCCTGGGGATGTCGGGGAAGTACTGGTCAAGGACGTGCTCCTGTAGCTGAATTCAAGGGTGATGGTGCGAAGTGCGCGTCGACGCGATCGTCAAGGCGGGGTCTGTGGGACCAACTCGTCAAAATTACGCCATGTGGCGTAAATTGGGTAATCGAAGCCGCATCAACGCCGACACAAGGGAACACACATGGGACAGCACGGCGCGAAAGCACGCGAAACCCTGCTTGATGCCGCCGAAGAGCTGTTTGCCCGCTACGGCATCGATGCTGTGTCCAACCGCCGCATCGCCGAGCATGCCGGAACTGCCAACCATTCCGCCGTCGCCTATCACTTCGGTGGCCGGGATGAACTGCTGGAAGCCTTGATCACCCGTCACCTCGAGGACACCCACCGCCGCCGCGCGATGCTCACGGAACAGCTGGACGACGGCGCCGGGCTCCCCGACCTCTTGGCCTGCCTGGTCCTGCCATGGGTGGACCACTTGGCGTCACTGCCCGTGCCGAGCTGGCGGGCCCGTTTCCTGCACCAGATGCGTGCGGTGCCCTCCATGGAGTCCGTGCTTCAGCGGTCGGCCGTGGCCAGCCCCGTCACCGAGGACTTAATCCGCCGGACCCAGGCCGCCGTCGGGGACATCGCGCCCACTGTCCTGCGCGGCCGTTCATGGATCCTGGGCAACATGACCATCGGGGTCTGCGCGGAGTACGAGGCGCGTATCCAAGACGGGGCCGAGACCCCGAACTGGACCGGGGTGGGCTACTTCCTCATCGATTCGTGCGCCGGGATGCTGTCCGCTCCGGTGACGCACCCCGGCGACTTCCTTCCGCAGCCGTCCCCGGTCTACCTGCTCTAGGTCTGCCGGTTCTAGGGCTGCCCGCCGGGACGGCGCGACCTGGATTCCGCGACAGCACGTTCCGTCTCTTCAGCAATCAGGTCCGCATTGATAGCCGCCCCCGCTGCCAGCCCTGCCGCTGCCGCTCCGGTCACCTGCATCGACGGGACCACTACGTTTCCGGCGGCATAAACCCCGGGAACAGTTGTGGCCCCGGTCGGGTCCGCCGCCGGCACGGCCGTCCCGGCGAGCCGCTCCCCCACGAACTGTTCCACTGGTTCGATGCCCAGCTCCGCCAGGTAACCGGCGCGGGCGTGCACCGGGGCAACGATCACCACTGCCTGCCGCTGCACCACTTCGCCCGAGGCCAGCCGCAGTCCGGTAAGCCGCGAGCCTCCCTCCACTGCGATGACTTCACCGGCAACCACCCGGATGCCGCGGGCGGCCAGCTGTTGTGCCTGCGCACTGTCGGGCTCTTCGGCGGTATGCAGGAACAACGCAATGTCCTTGCTCCACTGCCGCCACATCAGCGCCTGATGCACGGCGGTCTCAAGGTCCCTGGCCAGAATCCCGATCTGCCGGTCCCGGGCTTCCCAACCATGGCAGTAAGGACAGTGCAGCACGTCCTTCCCCCAGTGCGGCGCCAGTCCCGGAATGTCCGGCAGGATATCCCGTGCCCCTGAAGCGGCCAGCACCCGGCGGGCCAGCAAGGATCCCCCGTCGGCCAGGGATACGAGGAACCGGCCGTCGTCGTCGCGGGTTACCGTGGTGACCGATCCGTCCAGCACGACGGCGCCGTAGCCCGTAATCTCGGCGCGTCCGACGGCGGTGAGCTCCGACGGCGGGGCACCCTCGCGACCCAGGTGGTTGTGCGCGTGGGCTGCCGGGGCATTGCGGGGATCTGCTGCGTCAACCACCGCAACGGACCGACGGGCACGCGCCAGGATCAACGCTCCGCTCAGGCCTGCCGCCGCACCGCCGACCACCACGACGTCGTACTCGCCGGGTGCCATGTCCGCTCCTTGGGGTGTTGGAAAATCAAGCGTCGACCGGTGCCGGAACCAGCTCTGCCCGGCGGCGGCCGAACATCCGGTCATAAAGCACCGCGAAGATCATGGCGACCGCAACGGCTATGAGTATGAGGATGAGCATGCCGATGATCCCGCTCTGCAGGCCCGCGTCACCTTCGGCGTCGAAATACAGCACCGCCCGGTTGGCCATGGTCATGTGGTAAAGCGGCTCGCCGCGGGCAATGAACGTGAAGAACCCCGGCAGAGCCTCCAGCGGCACCACTCCGGTCGCGGCAGGCAGGCCCATAAACACCACGTAGATCAGCGAGAGCACCATGCCGATGCTGCCGAACAGGGTGATCAGCGCCGTGGTGACCGCCGATACCGTGACAATGGACAGCCAGGTCGTGAGGAAGAACCACCCGCCGTGCGGGATCGGCATCCCGACGGCTGAGGCCACCCACATCATGAAGCCTGCCGTCGGGAGGGCACCGAGAACGACGATGCCCCACTTGATCAGATAGGTTTTCCAGCGGGCAGGCTGCACCCTCGGCCCCAGCGAGAACCGCGGCCCCATTTCGACCGGAGCCACTCCGAGCCGCGAATCGACCAGGAAGTGGATGGCCACGGAACCACTGACGCCCACCACCATCAGCAGCACGGAGTAGAAGAACGCACCCATGCCAAGGGCGGAACCCTCCGGCGGGGTTTCATAGGCGGTGGTGGTGACAGAGATCGGCGCCCGGAGCAGGTCCGTTGATGTGCCGTCCACGGTCGGTGCGACCTGCTGCTGCACCTCTGCCGGCAGACCCAGCTCCCCGAGCTCGCGCTGTTGTTCCGCCCGGGCTTCCGTCTGCGCTTCCTCGGCGGCGGAGGTCAGCTGCTCCCCCAGGCCGGTGTTGGCCTGTTCGAGCGCCGGGTCGACGGCGGCAGTCCCCAGGGTGCTCGCCAGTGGCCCGGCCAGCGGATTTGTGTAGACGGTGATGGACGGCCGCTTAACTTCCGAGTCCGTCAATGCACCGCTCACCAGTCCCAGGGCGTCAGCCGAAAAGGACTCGGGGATAACGACGGCGCCGTGGATCTGCCCCTTACGCAGCTGGTCCTGGGCGTCGTCCCAGGACAGGATACGCAGATCGATTTCATCGTTTTTCGCGAAGCCCTGCTGCATCTGGTCCGTGATGTTCTGCCCGAGGTTCTCCGGGCTGCCGCCGTCGGCCGGCGTCGCACCCCTGTCCTGGTTGACCACGGCCAGCGGAAAGTGCTTGAGGTGGTCCCCCGGGCTGCCGAGGCCGCCGATGTACAGGGCAGTGCCGGCGCCGCCCAGCAGCAGAAGCACCAGCAGCGGCAGGAGCCAGAACCGGGGGGACCAATACGAGTGCCTGCCGTGTCCGCGCCCCTGGCGTCGGGAATCGGATTCCATCGCATGTGCCGACATGGACACACCTCCCAGCTGAGCCTGAGTCGGGATTCGTCCTACCGTTTGAGGGTAGCCGCCGTGCAGGGCCGCGGATATAGCAGTGCGTTCGGCTGCGTCAGGATGGCCGATACCTGTGTCCGTTGCCTGCCTAACCGCCACGTGTCGCGCCTGACCACCGTGCCCGTTGCCGGAGACCGCCCCTGAAGTTAGCCTCGGCAGATGAATGACCTCACCCTCGCCAACCTGCTCGAGCGCGAACACCTCGGCTGGCAGTCGCTGTGCCGCGGACAGGGCGGAGACTTCTACGGTGGGCTTATGACTCCGGATGCCGTGATGGTCCTGGTCAACGGCGTGGTGCTGGACCGTTCCACTATCGCCGCTTCCCTCAATGCGGCGCCACCGTGGACTTCCTACCGCATCACCGATGAACGCCTGGTGGCAAGCACCGGCGCTGCAGCGCTGGTCTACCGTGCGACTGCGCACCGCTCCGGGCAGGAGCCGTTCGAGGCGCTGATGTCCAGCGTTTACTGCCTCGTCGACGGGCGGATCCGGCTGGCCCTGTATCAGCAGACGACGGTTACCCACTAGTTAGCGACCATCCGCGACGCGCTGATCGCCTACGCCCGGGGGCTGCAGGGCTAGTCCGGACAGCTGATGTCCCCTACCCGCTCTCCGGACATCATCAGCTGTGCGGCGCCGGCCGCCGCACACCCCCCCCTTTGGCGCTGCTGTGCCGGATGGGGTCACTCCCTGCTCATCAGTCACGGCGCGTGGGACTATGTGTGCTTCAGACCGCAAACGAGTGCGCCAGGGGACCCACCACTGTACAGATAACGGGGCTACGAGCCCCGGATAAGCCCATTACCTGTACACCGGGTACCCGGACCCTCCCCGCTACCAGTCCCGCTAGCTCGCGAGCACCCGAAGCAGTGCGTCCAGCACCTGGGCCTGCCCCTTGACCAGCTTCCTGCGCGCAACGGCCTCCGGAAACCAGCCGGCCCGGTCGATCTCCGGATATTCGCGGACGGTGCCCGACCCCGGCGGCCATTCCAACTCGAACGTGTTGCTCTCGATCCGATCCGGAGCAAAGTCCGCTTCCGCGGCGAAAACCGTCACGGTCTTTCGCGCCGACTGCCGGAAACTGCCCAGCAGCAGATACTCGGTGTCCGGGGCCTGCGAGCCCATCTCCTCGGCGAACTCCCGCAGCGCAGCCGCCAGCGGTTCCTCATCCGGCTGATACTCCCCCTTGGGAAGAGACCAGGCATGCTCGTCCTTCCGGGCCCAGAACGGACCGCCCATATGGCCGATCCACACCTCCAGGCCCGCAGTACCGCGTCGGTACAGCAGGATCCCTGCACTGGAAATCATGTTGGTCTCCCCTCGCAGCTCCGGCGTCCGCAAAACCGAATGTGACAATGGGCGGCAGTCCGCTGCGCAACCGCTCGAAGACAAACCTTTCATGCGGGACGACGGCGCCGGGCAGGTCGTCGAGGGAAAACCATTCCAGCCGGGCCGCCTTGCCGGGCTCCATGATGCGCGGCTCCCCCGACCAACCGATGCAGAGGAAGAAGAAGTCCACCCGCTCGTCCACTGCTGTACCAGTGTCCTGCTGCGTGCGGTGCATGGACGTCAGCGGGACGACGTCGTCGGGCGCCACCGCTATCCCGAGTTCCTCCCGCGCCTCCCGCACGGCGGCCTGCACTGCGGATTCCCCCGCCTCCACATGTCCGGCTGCGGCCGTGGCCCAGTAACCGTCCATGTACCCGGTGCCCTGCCTAAGCTGCAGCAGCACCCGGTCTCCGCGCTGGAAGATGAGATAGCTGGCCGGCACAACCTGGAATCGGTTCAACAACGCGGAGGTCCCCTCGGTCGGAAAGCTGGTGCCTCAGCCTACAGGTGTGCACGGGTATCCCGGCCAACGTCAGGTCGCCACGAAGGCGCCCATCTGGGCCCGCAGGAAAAACAGCGCGGCTGCCCCTCACCGCATGATCCGTGCGAGGATCGGCCTATGACCCAGCGCCTGATGCTCCTCGACACCGCGTCACTGTACTTCCGCGCCTTCTACGGCGTCCCCGACAGCATCCGCCGGTCCGACGGCACGCCGGTGAACGCCGTACGCGGCCTGCTGGACATGATCGCCCGGCTCACCACCGACTACGAGGCCACGCACCTGATCGCCTGCTGGGACGACGACTGGCGTCCGCAGTGGCGGGTGGACCTGCTCCCCACTTACAAGGCGCACCGCGTGGCCGAAGAGGTGAGCGGGAACCCCGACGTCGAAACGGTCCCCGATCCCCTCGAGGCCCAGATCCCGATGATCCGCCGCACGCTCGAACTGGCGGGCATCGCCGTCGTCGGCGCCGCGGAACACGAGGCCGACGACGTGATCGGCACCTACGCGTCCACTGCGTCCATGCCGGTGGATGTGGTGACGGGCGACCGGGACCTGTTCCAGGTGATCGACGACCGCAGGGACGTGCGCGTGATCTACACCGCCCGCGGCATGAAGAACCTGGACGTGATGACCGATGCGTCGATGGTGGCAAAGTACCAGGTGCTGCCGGAGCAGTACGCGGACTACGCCACCCTGCGCGGCGATGCCTCCGACGGACTGCCCGGCGTGTCCGGGATCGGTGAGAAAACCGCGGCGTCACTGCTGGCCGAGTACGGCACCCTGGATTCCCTGCTGGCCGCGGCGCAGGACCCGGAAAGCGGCCTTGGGGGCCCGGTGCGGGCCAAGCTCGCCAAGGCGGCGGACTATCTGGCCGTTGCACCGAAGGTAGTGAAGGTGGTGCGGGACCTGGATCTTCCCACGCCCAAGAAGGCGGGGGCCGAGCTGCATGCCATCACCGGCGGGGAGCGCGCCGAGCTGGAGCGCCTGGCCGAGGACTGGAACCTGGGCGGGTCCGTGAAGCGGCTGCTGGACGCCTTCGAGCGCTACGCGTAGGCAGCGCCGCAAAACAAAATACCCCCGGTCCGAAGACCGGGGGTATTTCAATCCGGTGCCCGAAGTGGGACTCGAACCCACACACCTTTCGATACTGCATTTTGAGTGCAGCGCGTCTGCCAATTCCGCCATTCGGGCGTGCCCTGCGTCACGAAGCACTAGTACTTACCGTGTTGAGCGCAAAACTACTCTACATGCGGATACGCTGATTGTGTGAACCGCCGGTCTGCCGGCGGGAGAGACCGTATCTGAGGAGCCATCTGTGTCTGAGTCCACCGAGTCTGCGCCCGCCGCGTCGACCAACGCTGCGTCTGCCAACACCGCGCCGTCCAACAGCCCGGCCCGCCGTGTACTCGTCGCCGAAGACGAGACCCTGATCCGCCTGGACATTGTCGAGATCCTCACCGGCGAGGGTTACGACGTCGTGGGCGAGGCGGACAACGGTGAGAAGGCCGTCCAGCTGGCCAACGAGTTGAAGCCGGACCTTGTTCTGATGGACGTCAAGATGCCGCTGATGGACGGCATTACGGCCGCCGAGCAGATCGTCAAGGCACGCATTGCCCCCGTGGTGCTGCTGACCGCGTTCAGCCAGAAGGAACTGGTGGAGCGTGCACGCGAGGCCGGTGCCATGGCCTATGTGGTCAAGCCCTTCACTCCCGCGGACCTGATTCCCGCCATCGAGATCGCCCTGTCCCGCCACGAGGAGATCAAGGCCCTCGAAGCCGAGGTCACCGACCTGAAGGAACAGTTCGCCACCCGCAAGCTGGTCGAGCGCGCCAAGTCGCTGCTGACCACCAAGATGGGCCTCACCGAGCCCGAGGCCTTCCGCTGGATCCAGAAGACCTCCATGGACCGCCGGCTGAGCATGCGCGAAGTTGCCGAGACCATCATCAACCAGGTCAACTAACACCTACTCCCCCGCAGGAACCAACAGAAAAGGTCCCGTCCAATCGGACGGGACCTTTTCTGAGTTAGTGCAGGGAAGCCGGAAACCTAGATGGCCTTGGCCTGGCCCTTCTTGCTTTCCTTGATCGGCCACGGGCCGACCTTTTCCTTGACCCGCTCCTGGCCGTCAGCACGCTGGCCTGCATCGGCAATGTCGCCGACGCGGTGCACCTTGATGCTGTTGGTGGAGCCGGCCTGTCCGGGAGGCGAACCGGCAGCGATGACCACCAGGTCGTCGTCTTCCACCAGGCCCTCTTCAAGCAGGGTGCGGTCCACCTGGGCGGTCATCTGGTCGGTGTGCTCGGCGAACTCCACCAGCATGGGTGCCACGCCCCAGAACAGGGTCATGTACCGGTAGGTCTCCTCCACGGGGGTGAAGGCGAACACCGGCTTGGACGGGCGCAGGCGGGACAGGCGGCGGGCGGAGTCGCCGGACTGGGTGAAGGTACAGATGTACTTGGCATCCAGCTGGTCGGAGATCTCCACTGCTGCGCGGGTGATGGCGCCGCCGCGGGTCCGCGGCTTGGAGCCCAGCGGGGGAACACGGTTCAGGCCGTGCTTTTCGGTGGACTCGATGATCCGGGCCATGGTTTCGACGGTTTCGATGGCGTACGTGCCCACCGAGGTTTCGCCGGAGAGCATGACTGCGTCCGCGCCGTCGAGCACGGCGTTGGCGCAGTCGGAGGCCTCGGCGCGGGTCGGGCGGGGGTTGTCGATCATGGACTCGAGCACCTGGGTGGCCACGATCACGGGCTTGGCCCAGCGGCGTGCCAGCTCAATGGCGTTCTTCTGCACGATCGGAACCTCTTCGAGCGGCAGTTCGACGCCGAGGTCACCGCGGGCAACCATGATGGAGTCGAACGCGTCGATGATTTCTTCGAGGTTCTCCACGGCCTGCGGCTTTTCGATCTTGGCGATGACCGGCACACGGCGGCCTTCCTCGTCCATGATCTCGTGCACGCGGGAAATGTCGCCGGCGTTGCGGACGAAGGACAGGGCAACCATGTCGACGCCGCGGCGCATGGCCCAGCGGAGGTCGTCCTCATCCTTTTCACTCAGTGCCGGAACGTTGACGGCTACGCCGGGGAGGTTGATGCCCTTGTTGTTCGACACCTTGCCCGGCACTACTACCTCGGTGACAACGGTGTTGGCCGTTACCTCAACGGCACGCAGCTTGACCTTACCGTCGTCGATCAGCAGGAAGTCGCCCGCCTTCACGTCGCCGGGCAGGCCCTTGTACGTGGTGGAGCAGATTTCCTTGGTGCCGGGAATGTCATCGGTGGTGATGGTGAAGGTATCGCCCACATTCAGGAAGTGGGGTTCCTCGGTGAACCGGCCGAGCCGGATCTTGGGGCCCTGGAGGTCGGCGAAGATGCCCACGGGCATCCCCAGCTCGGCGGAGGCCTTGCGCACGTTCTCGTACGTGGCGTTGTGTACGGAGTGGTCGCCGTGGCTCATATTCATACGGGCGACATTCACGCCCGCGCGAAGAACCGCTACGGTATTTTCATAGCTGGCGATCGCTGGTCCAAATGTGGCAACAATCTTTGCGCGTCTCATACTTCTAGCCTAGTCTCCCTCGGCAGTTTGCGCATGGGAACGGACCGTCTGCGCGGCCGGAACCAGAGCCGGGAGCGCTGCCAAGCACCTGTTGGCCCCCACGGGTAGTGGGATGGCGTGCACAGATTCCCAGAAAGCGGGAAAGGCCGAGGAATCCGGGGGTACGTAGGCTGAATGCCGGCCAGCCGGGGTGGGAATCTGTGCACGTCCCCAACCCCGTTCAGTTCACCCGACGCCGGTAAATGGCCGTGGCGCCGGCGTAGGCAAGGCCCAGGATGCCGACCAGCCACAGAAGTGCGACCCAGAAATCGCTGCCGACGGGCTCCTGGGCAAGCAATGCCCGGAGGGTGTCCACAATGGAAGTCACGGGCTGGTTCTCGGCAAACCACGCCACCGGCCCGGGCATGGTGCTGGTGGGCACAAACGCCGAGCTGATGAACGGCAGGAAAATCAGCGGGTAACTGAACGCACTCGCGCCCTCCACTGTCTTCGCGCCCAGCCCGGCAATCACGGCCAGCCACGTCAGGGCAAGGGTGAACAGGACCAGGATGCCGACGACGGCGAGCCACGCCGCCGGCGACGCACCGGAGCGGAAGCCCGCGATCAGAGCCACCCCGATGACAAGCGCGAGCGAGGCCAGGTTCGCGCTCACGGAGGTGAGGACGTGTGCCCAGAGCACACCGGAGCGTGCAATGGGCATCGATTGGAAACGTTCGAACATTCCTCCCTGCCGATCGAGGAACAAACGGTAGGCGGTGTAGGCCACGCCGGAGGCAACGGTGATCAGCAGGATGCCTGGCAGCGTGTAATTGATGTAGGACTCCGCCGATCCGGTGCTGATTGCGCCGCCGAAAACGTACACAAACATCAGCATCAGCGCGACCGGCGTAACCGCCGTCGTGATAATCGTGTCCGGACTGCGGAGGACGTGGCGCAGGGAGCGCCCAGTGAGGGCGGCGGTGTCATGAAACGTCTGGGTGGTCATCGGTTTCCCTCTTTCTGCTTCGCCGGGGGAAGTCCGTCGCGGGGCGCTGTGCCGTCACCGGTATCGCCGGTGAGGGCGAGGAAGACGTCCTCGAGGGACGGCTGTTTTGTGACGTACTCGGCCTTCGCCGGCGGCAGGAGCTGCTGCAGTTCAACCAGGGTCCCGTTCTGGATAATGACACCCCGGTGCAGGATCCCGATCCGGTCCGCAAGCTGCTCCGCCTCGTCGAGGTACTGCGTGGTAAGCAGCACCGTCGTGCCGCCGTCGGCAAGCTCCCGGATGGTTTTCCACACCTCGTTGCGCGCCTGCGGATCCAGGCCCGCCGTCGGTTCGTCGAGGAAGATGATTTTCGGGTTCCCCACCAGGCTCATGGCGATATCGAGCCGGCGGCGCATGCCGCCGGAGTACGCCCCTGCCTTCCGGCCCCCCGCCTCGGTAAGCGCGAAACGGGCCAGCATGCCATCCGCGACCGAGCCCGGATCCTTCCGGTGGCGGAGCTTCGCGATGAGGACCAGGTTCTCCCGGCCTGTCAGCACTTCGTCGACTGCGGCGAATTGACCGGTCAGGCTGATCGACCGTCGCACGTTCCCCGGACGGGCAGCGACGTCGAACCCGTCCACTGCGGCGGTACCGTCGTCGGCCTTCAACAGCGTTGACAGGATCCGCACCAGCGTTGTCTTGCCCGCTCCGTTGGAGCCCAGCAGCGCGAAGATGCTGCCGGCAGTCACCTCAAAGTCGACGCCGCGCAGCACCTGCAGATCCTGAAAGGATTTCTTGATGCCCTGCACCCGGATGGCGGGTTCGAGGGTTTGGTCGGTATACATATCCGGTCTCCAATCCGGGGTTTTATACCTCTTCGGCGGACCGGTCGATGGTCTCGACAAGGCGCCTGCGCTCCTTGTCGATCCACTGGCCGTCCGCGTAATTCGCAATGAAGGCCTCCGCGAACTCCACCGGATCCTCTCCGACAATGCTGCGGACCGGAGTGCCGTCAACAGCGGCACGCTCAACCAGATCAACAAGGTCTTCGAGCATCTGGACGTAAACATCACCCTTCGCAATCGGCGCCGCATACATGAAGTAGCGTTCGAGGCCGTCCATGGCCCTTCGGTATCCGGCGGGCAGCTGTTCCTTGCGCTGTTTGAACCTGCGCCAGCGCCTTTTTTCCTCCAACGGTCCCGTGACCAGCTCTAGCCATTTGGCGGTCATGATGGGTCTCCTTCGTGCGGGTGCTTAACAAGCTGTTGGAGTTGTTCAATCCGGGAAGCCAGGAAGCCCCAGGTTCCCCAGAACTCATCGAGGTACTCGGCGCCCTGGGCGTTCAAGGTGTAAACCTTCCGCGGCGGTCCCTTTTCCGAGGGAACCTTCTCGACGTCGACGAGTCCGCGTTTCTCGATCCGGACCAGCAGCGCATACACAGTGCCCTCGGCAATCTCGGTGAAGCCCTGCTCACGCAGCCGCGCCGTGATGTCGTAGCCGTAGGCGGGCGACACGGTGAGGATCCCGAGGATGATGCCTTCGAGGGTCCCCTTAAGCATCTCCGTCATCTGCTTACCCATGGATCTGCGCCTATCTACCTAGTAGTGCTACATACCAGTAGACAGTAACACTAAGTACCGGCGCCGCAAAGGGTTTTCGGCAAGGAAAAAGCCCGGAGATCACGTGGGTGATCTCCGGGCTTCAGACGGTGAGGCCTACTGCTTGCCGGGGGCCGGGGCCGGCGGAGCCGTGTAGCCCGGCGGGGCGGTGTAGCCCGCCGGGGCGGTGTAGCCCGCCGGAGCGTTGTAGCCCGCCGGGGCGTTGTACTGCGGCGCCGCGTTGGCGAATCCCGGATACTGGGGCGGGGCCGGGGCGGCCACTCCCCCGCGAGCCGGCACGGGAACGGGCTTGGGATTGAGCTCTGCACCGATCTCGGCCAACACGAAAGGCAGTCCGGCCTTGGAAAGGTACAGGGGACGGACCACCGTGGCCACCAATATGGCTGCGACGGAGACGGCATAGGTGGGCAGGCCCCGATAGACCACGAGGAACAAACCCAGGCACACGGTCAGCAACATGACCCCAACGAGCAAGGCCAGGCCGATGAGCCCCCTTGGACTAAACCGGACCTCCATCTGCGGGCGCAGCGGGTGCCGCTTGAGTTGCCGGGCCTTCACCAGATACATCACCAGCACGGCGCCCCCGAAGCCGAACGCTGCGCACACGACCATTGTCGTGAAAGCAATCCACATATTTCTGTCCCCCAACATAAGCGTGCTTGTGTATGTGTGCACCGACACACTACCCGATTTCGGGAGCAGGCCGGCACAGCAAAGCAGGCGCCGGAAAGTCTCCGACGCCTGCTTTGTTTACTCGGTTTCTACAGCACGGTGATGGCCCGGTCAGTCGGCGCCACCGGTGCGGGCAGGCGGGTCGATCCCATCAGCCACTGGTCTACGGCAGCCGCAGCGGCCCGGCCTTCGGCGATGGCCCAGACAATCAGCGACTGTCCACGGCCGGCGTCCCCGGCGGCGAAGACCCCCGGGGTTCCGGTCATGTAGTAGCCGTCGCGGGCCACGTTGCCGCGGTCGTCGAACTCCGCGGAGACCTGCTCGGCCAGGCCGGCCGGCTCCGGGCCGGTGAAGCCCAGGGACAGGAACACCAGGTCCGCCGGAATAATCCGCTCCGTACCGGCCTTCGGCAGCCGTCGTCCGTCCACGAATTCGGTCTCTGCCACCTTCACACCGGTGAGCTTCCCGTCCTCCCCCACGAACTCCACGGTGGACGCCAGGAACGTGCGTTCCCCGCCTTCCTCGTGGGCGCTGGCCATCTCGAACAGCGTCGGGTACATCGGCCACGGCTGGTGCGCGGCCCGCTCGGCGGGCGGCTGCTGACCGATCGCCAGCGTGGTCACCGAGGCAGCCTGCTGGCGGTGCGCCGTGCCGAGGCAGTCCGCCCCGGTGTCGCCGCCGCCGAGAATGACTACGTGCTTGCCGTCGGCGCTGATCTGGTTCTTCACGCTGTCCCCGGCCACGGCACGGTTGGACTGCACCAGATAGTCCATGGCGAAATGCACGCCGGACAGTTCCCGGCCCGGGATGGGCAGGTCCCGCGGAACGGTGGCGCCGGTGGCGATCACCACGGCGTCGTAGCGGCGGCGCAGCTGCTCCCAGCTGATGTCCTTGCCCACTTCGACGCCGGTGCGGAAGCGGGTGCCTTCGGCGCGCATCTGCTCCAGCCGGCGGTCCACCTGGATTTTTTCCATCTTGAAATCCGGGATGCCGTACCGCAGCAAACCACCGATCCGGTCATCCCGCTCGTACACGGCCACCGTGTGCCCGGCACGGGTGAGTTGCTGCGCGGCGGCCAGCCCGGCGGGGCCGGAGCCGACGACGGCGATGGTCCGGTCGGTCAGCCGCTCCGGCGGATGCGGGGTAACCCAGCCCTCGCCCCAGGCCTCGTCGATGATGGAGACCTCCACCTGTTTGATGGTGACCGGCGGCTGGTTGATGCCCAGCACGCAGGAGGCCTCGCAGGGCGCCGGGCAGAGCCGGCCGGTGAACTCCGGGAAGTTGTTCGTGGCGTGCAGCCGTTCAATGGCCTCGGCGCCCTTGTCCCGCCACATCAGGTCATTCCACTCCGGAATCAGGTTGCCCAGCGGACAGCCCTGGTGGCAGAACGGGATGCCGCAGTCCATGCAGCGTCCGGCCTGCGCCTGCAGCACACCCTTTTCCTGCGCTTCGTAGACTTCCTTGTAGTCCATGATGCGCACCGGCACCGGACGCCGCGGCTGGGTTTCCCGCTCCCGTACCTTCAAGAATCCGCGCGGATCAGCCACCGGTAACCTCCAAAATCTTGTTCCATGCCTCGGCGCCGTCGGGATCGAGTCCCGCTTCGGCGGCGGAGGCGCGGGCGCCGAGCACTGCCGCGTAGTCCCGCGGCAGCACCTTGGTAATGCGGGTAACCGTGTCCTCGAAGTTCTCCAGCATTTTCTGGGCCAGGTCCGAGCCGGTCTCCTCCAGGTGCCGCACCAGCAGCCCGAGGATGATGTCGACGTCCTCGGCGTCCGGGGCAACGAGCAGCAGTTCGCCGCGCTCCAGGGACTCCTTGTTGACGCGGGCGGATTCCAGGTCCACCACAAACGCGGTGCCGCCGGACATACCCGCGCCGAAGTTCCGGCCCGTGGGTCCCAGGATCAGGGCCTGCCCGCCGGTCATGTACTCGCAGCCGTGGTCGCCGATGCCTTCGACGACGGCGGTGGCCCCGGAGTTGCGGACCAGGAAGCGTTCGCCCACCTGGCCGCTGAGGAACATCTCGCCGCTGGTGGCGCCGTAGCCGATCACGTTGCCGGCAATGACGTTCCGTTCGGCAGCGAAGACGTTGCCGCGGTCCGGGCGGACGATGATCCGGCCGCCGGACAGGCCCTTGCCTACGTAGTCGTTCGAGTCGCCGAACAGCCGCAGGGTGATCCCGGCGGGCAGGAACGCGCCGAGCGACTGCCCGGCCTGCCCGGTGAGGGTGACGTCGATGGTGTCCGGAGCCAGCGTGTCCACGCCGAAGGTCTTGGTGACGGTGTGCCCGAGCATGGTGCCCACGGACCGGTCGGTGTTGACCACGTCCAGCGCAATCCGCACCGGCGCCCGGTTCTGCAGCGCGTCGGCGCTCATCTCGATGAGCTTGTTGTCGAAGTGCAGATCCAGCTCGTGGTTCTGCTGAACCATGTTCCGCAGCGGCGCGCCGGGATCCACCTCGGGTCCCCGCAGGATCGGTTCCAGGTCCAGGCCGTCGGCCTTCCAGTGGTTGATGGCTGCCTGCGTATCCAGCAGCTCGGTGCGGCCGATGGCTTCTTCGAGGGTCCGGAACCCGAGCTCGGCCAGGATTTCGCGGATCTCTTCGGCGATGAACTCGAAGAAGTTCACCACGAACTCCGGCTTGCCGGTGAAACGCGCCCGCAGTTCGGGGTTCTGCGTGGCGACGCCCACCGGGCAGGTGTCCAGGTGGCAGACGCGCATCATCACGCAGCCGGAAACCACCAGCGGGGCGGTGGCGAAACCGAATTCCTCGCCGCCCAGCAGCGCCGCCATCACGACGTCGCGGCCGGTCTTGAGCTGGCCGTCCACCTGGACCACCACCCGGTCCCGCAGGCCGTTGAGCATCAGGGTCTGCTGCGTTTCGGCCAGGCCGAGTTCCCAGGGAGCCCCGGCGTGCTTGAGCGAGTTCAGCGGCGAGGCGCCCGTGCCGCCGTCGTGCCCGGAGACCAGCACGACGTCGGCCTTCGCCTTGGTCACGCCGGCCGCCACGGTGCCGATTCCGGCTTCGGACACCAGCTTCACGTGGACCCGGGCGCTCGGGTTGGAGCGCTTCAGGTCATAAATCAGCTGGGCGAGGTCCTCGATGGAGTAGATGTCGTGGTGCGGCGGCGGGGAGATCAGCCCGACGCCGGGCGTCGAGTGGCGGGTGCGGGCCACCCACGGGTAGACCTTCTGGGCCATCAGCTGGCCGCCCTCGCCGGGCTTGGCGCCCTGAGCCATCTTGATCTGGATGTCCTGCGCGTTGGTCAGGTACAGGCTGGTGACGCCGAACCGGCCGGAGGCCACCTGCTTGATCGCCGAGTTCCGCTCGGGGTCCAGCAGCCGTTCCGGGTCTTCGCCGCCTTCACCGGTGTTGGACTTGGCGCCCAGGCGGTTCATCGCGATGGCCAGCGTTTCGTGTGCTTCCTGGGAGATGGAGCCGTAGCTCATGGCTCCGGTGGAGAAGCGCTTGACGATGCTGGAGACGGGCTCCACCTCGTCCAGCGGCACGGGGGTGCGGTCCCCCGTGCGGAAGTCCAGCAGCCCGCGCAGCGTCATGAGGTTCCTGGACTGGTCATTCACGCCGTTGGTGTAGGCCTTGAACACGTCATACCGGCGTTCGCGGGTGGCGTGCTGCAGCCGGAAGACCGTCTCCGGGTTGAACAGGTGCGGCGGTCCTTCGCGGCGCCACTGGTATTCGCCGCCGTTGTCCAGGGCGCGGTGCGGTTCCTCCACGCCGTCGCTCGGGTACGCATCGGCATGCCGGGCAGCGGCTTCGGCGGCGACCACGTCCAGGCCGACGCCGCCGAGCTGGGTCTGCGTGCCGTGGAAGAACTCGTCCACCAGTTCCTGGCCCAGGCCAAGCGCCTCGAAGGTCTGCGCGCCGCAGTAGGACGCGACGGTGGAAATGCCCATCTTGGACATGATCTTCAGGACGCCCTTGCCCAGGCCCTTGATCAGGTTGGCGACGGCCTCTTCGCCGGTGACACCGGTGATGTCGCCGTTGCGGACCAGTTCCTCGCAGCTTTCCATGGCCAGGTACGGGTTCACGGCGGAGGCGCCGTAGCCGATCAGCAGGGCCACGTGGTGGACCTCGCGGACGTCGCCGGCCTCCACCAGCAGGGAGATCTTGGTGCGGTTGGCGCTCTTGAGCAGGTGGTTGTGCACTGCGGAGAGCAGCAGCAGGGACGGGATGGGTGCCCACTGGGCATTCGAATCCCGGTCCGACAGCACGATGTACTGCACGCCGCGGTTCACGGCACCGGAAACCTTTTCGCAGATCTCGCTGATCCTTGCCCGCAGTTCGGCTTCGCCGCCTTCAGGGCGGTAGAGGCCGCGGACCTTCAGCGCTATCCGGTCGCCCTCGTCGTCGGTGAGGTTGGCGATCTTGGCGAGCTCGTCGTTGTTGATCACCGGGAACTTCAACGCAACCTGGCTGGTTTTCACCTGCTTCAGGGACAGCAGGTTTCCGTTGGGGCCAATCGAGGCCTGCAGGGAGGTGACCAGTTCCTCGCGGATGGAATCCAGCGGCGGGTTGGTGACCTGGGCGAAGGACTGCACAAAGTAGTCGAAGAGCAGCCGCGGCCGCTTGGAGAGCACTGCGATGGGGGTGTCGGAGCCCATGGCGCCCAGCGGTTCGGCGCCGGTGCGGGCCATCGGGCCCAGCAGGATCCGCAGTTCCTCCACCGTGTAGCCGAAGGTCCGCTGCCGGCGGTTGATCGACGCCTTGGTGTGCAGCACGTGTTCGCGTTCGGGCAGTTCCTCCAGGCGGACCTGGTTTTCCTTCACCCATTCCGCCCACGGGTTGGCGGCGGAAACCTCGGCCTTGATCTCTTCGTCTTCGATCAGCCGGCCCTCGGCGGTGTCCACCAGGAACATCTTGCCCGGGGAAACGCGGCCCTTGCGGACCACCTTGGCGGGGTCAATGTCCACCACGCCCACTTCGGAGGCCAGGACCACCAGGCCGTCGTCGGTCACCCAGTAGCGGGCGGGACGCAGCCCGTTGCGGTCCAGCACCGCGCCTACCTGCACGCCGTCGGTGAAGGACACGGCGGCGGGACCGTCCCACGGTTCCATAAGCATGGAGTGGTACTGGTAGAACGCCCGGCGGGCCGGGTCCATGGTTGCGTGGTTTTCCCAGGCCTCCGGGATCATCATCATGATCGCGTGGGTGATGGGCCGGCCGGAGAGCATCAGCAGTTCGGCCACCTCGTCGAAGGACGCGGAGTCCGAAGCGCCGGGGGTGCAGATGGGGAAGAGCTCTTCCGGGGTCTGTCCCAGCAGCGGGTTCTTCATCTGCGACTGCCGGGCACGCATCCAGTTCCGGTTGCCCTTGACCGTGTTGATCTCACCGTTGTGCGCGATGGCGCGGAACGGCTGCGCCAGGGGCCAGGACGGGAACGTGTTGGTGGAGAAGCGGGAGTGGACAATGCCCAGCCGGGTCTTGAACCGCGGGTCGGACAGGTCCGGGAAGAACGGTTCCAGCTGCGCGGTGGTCACCATGCCCTTGTAGACCATGGTCCGAGAGGACAGCGAGGGGAAATACACCCCGAACTTGTTCTGCGAACGCTTCCGGACGCGGAAGGCCCGGGCGTCCAGGTCCTCGGTTCCGACCCCCTCTTCGGGGGCCAGGAACACCTGGACAAAGTGCGGCATGCAGGCGCGGGACATGGCTCCCACGAGTTCGGCCACGATGGGCACCTCGCGCCAGCCCAGCACCCGCAGCCCCTCGCTGGCGGCAATGAGCTCGACGCCGGCGCGTGCGGTCAGCTGCTCCCGGTCCTCGGTGGGCAGGAAGGCGGTGCCGACGGCGTAGCCTCCGGCCGCGGGAAGTTCAAAGTCCACTACTGCGCGGAAGAATTCGTCCGGAACCTGGGTCAGGAGACCGGCGCCGTCGCCGGTGCCTTCATCGGCGCCCACCGCACCGCGGTGTTCGAGGTTGCGCAGGGCTGCCAGGGCGGCGTCGACAATCCCGTGGGTGGGCTCGCCCCGCAGGGAGGCAATAACGGCCAGGCCGCAGGCATCCTTTTCATTCTCGGCGCGGTACAGGCCGGAATCCTCCGGGAGCGCGGCGAAGCGGGTGAACGGTGACACCACGGTGTCCGGAAAAGCAGACAGGGAATCAGTCATAAGAAGTGAGTCCTTCCCCCTTGTAGAACGTTGGGAGGGGACAGCGCTGGCCCCTGCGGGAATCCACGAGGGACGCTCCGCGGCGTTGATTGATTTTACGGCTCACTTCACCCCGGTAAACCCGGAAACTGATCCGGTTTTACTGGGAATCTTTGGTGCCGTTAACCGCCGCTTTTCCGGAGGGGTGTCCCGGTGCTGCAGCCGCCTGGCGCCACGTCAATGTGGCTCCGCCTGCAGCGCCGGGAGGGTAACCCGGAGGTTCAGGCAGAAGGTCCGTTGTCCTTGGACCGGTGAGGAAGGGACTCCTCGGTTTTTGTCTCTGCGAGATTAGCACGCACGGGGCGTTCGGCTGATGCCGATTCCGCATTCCCGGCTTCTGTTTCGTTCTTGTTATCCGAAGCCGTAATACCGTCCTGAGGTGCGGGTTCGTGGCCCGGCAGGTAAAGCGAGCCTTCCCCGCCCTTGCGGGCCTTGAAAGTCAGGTAAATGAACATCGCGATGGAGGCGATCAGGATCAGCAGACTGGTCCAGACATTGAGGCGTTGTGTGACGCCGAGCAGCGTAATCATTTCGGCATCGTCAATGCGCAGGAGCTCAATCCAGAGCCGTCCGGCGGTGTAGAACGCGGCGTAGATCCAGAACAGGCGGCCGCCGCGGAGCCGGAAGCGGCGGTCAAGCAGCAGGAGCAGGGCAACGCCGGCCAGGTTCCAGAGGGACTCGTAGAGGAACGTGGGGTGGAATGTAGTGCCGGGTGCGGCGCCGTCGGGGAAGTTGGCGTTGTCCGCGTCGATTTCCAGGCCCCAGGGCGCATCCGTTTCGGAACCGAACAGTTCCTGGTTGAACCAGTTGCCCCAGCGGCCCACGGCCTGGGCCAGCAGCAGGCCGGGGGCGCCGACGTCGGCGAACGTGGACAGCTTGATACCGGCACGGCGGCAGCCGATCCAGGCACCGACGGCGCCCAGGGCCACCGCACCCCAGATGCCCAGCCCGCCGAGCCAGATCTGCGGAATAAGGGACAGGTCCCCGTCAGGGCCGAAGTAGGCGTCCGGGGAGGAGAACACGTGGTAGAGCCGGCCGCCGATGATGCCGAACGGGATGGCCCAGATGGAGATGTCCCAGACCGCGTCTGCGGGCAGTCCGCGGGCGTTCCAGCGCCGGGAGGTCATCCACAGGGCGAGCATGATGCCGGCCAGGATGCACAGCGCGTACGCGTGGATGGTCAGCGGCCCCAGCGAGAAGCTGCTGAAATCGGCAGGCGGGCTGGGGATGCTGGCGTACACGGACATCGGGTTCATTTGCTGGCCTTCGGAGTTCCGGTACTGAGGTCACGGGTAAGGGTTGCGACGGCGTCGGTGCCGCCGTCGCGCAGGGCGGCCACCAGGGCGGTGCCCACGATGACGCCGTCGGCATAGGCACCGATTTCTTTCACATGTTCGGCGCGGGAGACACCCAGCCCGACGCAGACGCGTTCCGCGCCGGCCTCGCGGGCGGCGCTGACAACGCTCTGGGCGGCGTCGCTGACGCTGTCACGGGCACCGGTGACGCCCATGATCGACACGGCGTAGACGAAGCCGCGGCTGGCGGCCACAGTGGTCTTCATCCGGGCCGGGGTGGAGGACGGGGCGACCAGGAACACGCGGTCCAGGCCGTACTTGTCGGAGGCTTCCAGCCATTCGGAGGCTTCATCCGGGACCAGGTCCGGGGTGATCAGCCCTGCTCCCCCGGCTTCGGCCAGGCGGCGGGAAAACTCGTCCACGCCCATCCGGACCACCGGGTTCCAGTAAGTCATCACGAGCACGGCGGCGTCGGTGGCCGCGGTGATGCCGGCGACGACGTCGAACACCTGCGCCACGCGGAAGCCGTCCGCCAGCGCCTGGGTGGTGGCAGCCTGGATGACGTGCCCGTCCATCACCGGGTCGGAATACGGGATGCCGATTTCGATCAGGTCGGCACCGTTTTCCGCCAGGGCAATGCCTGCGGCAATGGTGGCTTCCACGGTGGGGAATCCGGCGGGCAGGTAGCCGATGAGCGCTGCACGCCCCTCGGCGGCGGCCCGGTCAATCGCGGCCGCCGACTTGCTCTGCATTACCTCGGTGCTCAAAGCTGTTCCCCTTCTTTGCCGATCTCGGCTTCGGCTGAGCGCTCGTCCAGCAGGTTGAACCATTCGGCGGCGGTGGCCACGTCCTTGTCCCCGCGTCCGGAAAGGTTCACCAGGACAATCTTTTCGGAAACATTTCCGTCGGAGCCGGCCTCCTCGGCGAGCCGCCGGCCCACCTTGAGGGCGCCGGCCAGGGCGTGCGCGGATTCGATCGCGGGGATGATGCCCTCGGTGCGGCAGAGCAGCTGGAAGGCGTCCATGGCTTCGGCATCGGTGATCGGCTCGTAGCTGACCCGCCCGATGTCGGCCAGGTGGGCGTGTTCGGGTCCGACGCCCGGGTAGTCAAGGCCGGCGGAGATGGAGTGCGATTCGATCGTCTGGCCGTCGTCGTCCTGCATGAGGTAGGAGCGGGCGCCGTGCAGCACGCCGGGCCGGCCCAGGGTGATGGTGGCGGCGTGGCGGCCGGTTTCGACGCCGTCGCCGCCGGCCTCGAAGCCGTAGATCTTTACTTCGGGATCATCCAGGAAGCCGTGGAAAATGCCGATGGCGTTGGAACCGCCGCCGATGCAGGCGCACACCGCGTCCGGCAGCCGGCCGGCCTGCTCCAGCATCTGGGCGCGGGCCTCTTCGCCGATCACTTCGTGGAAGTAGCGGACCATGGCAGGGAAGGGATGCGCGCCAGCGGCGGTGCCGAGCAGGTAGTGGGTGTTATCCACGTTGGCGACCCAGTCCCGCAGCGCCTCGTTGATGGCATCCTTCAGGGTCTGGGAACCGTTGGTCACCGGGATGACCTTCGCGCCGAGCAGTTCCATCCGGGCCACGTTCAGTGCCTGGCGGCGGCAGTCTTCGGCGCCCATGTAGACCACGCACTCCAGGCCGAGCAGTGCTGCTGCGGTGGCGCTGGCCACGCCGTGCTGGCCGGCACCGGTTTCCGCAATCACGCGGGTCTTGCCCATCCGCTTGGCAAGCAGGGCCTGGCCCAGGACGTTGTTGATCTTGTGGGATCCGGTGTGGTTGAGGTCTTCACGCTTGAGGAAGATCCGCACCCCGCCGGCGTGCTCGGAGAAGCGCTTGGCCTCGGTGAGCAGGGACGGGCGGCCGGAGTAGTTTTTGTTCAGGTCGGCAACCTGGGCGGTGAACTCCGGATCGGCCTTGGCCTTCTCGAAGGTATCTTCCAGTTCATCCAGCGCCGCGATCAGGGATTCGGGCATCCATCGGCCGCCGTACTCGCCGAAGTACGGACCGGACGCGTGCCGCAGGGAGGGAACTTCCCCGTTCAGGAAGGCCTCCGTAACGCTTCCGGTTCCGGTTTCCGCGGCAGCACCGGCTGCCTGTGCCTGTTCCGACTTCCCGATCATGGGCTTTGTGTCCTGTCCTGCTTGAGCCCGGGCCGTTCCTGCCCGGACAGGGAGTTGGTGCTACGGGTCAGCTTTCACCGTGGTGCCGGGCGCGGCCGGCAAGGGCCTTGGCGCCGGCGGCGGTGAACTCGCCGATGGTTTCGGCCGGGGACGCGTGCTTCACGAGGGCTTCGCCCACCAGCACGGCGTTGGCTCCGTTGGAAGCGTAGTGCTCGACGTCGGCAGCGTCACGGACGCCGGATTCGGCAATCACCACGGGACCGGCGGGAATGCCCCCGGCCAGGGAGGCGAAGACCGAACGGTCGACGTCGAGGGTTTTCAGGTTGCGCACGTTGATGCCGATAATCCGTGCACCCAGGGCCAGGGCCCGGTCCACTTCTTCGGCGGTGTGGGTCTCGACGAGGGCGTTCATGCCCAGCTCGTGCGTGAGGTCCAGGAAGCTGCGCAGCTGCTCGTCCTCCAGTGCCGCGACAATGAGCAGGATCAGGTCGGCGCCGTGGGCACGGGCTTCCCAGATCTGGTACTCGTCGACGGTGAAGTCCTTGCGCAGCACGGGGATGCCGACGGCGGCCCGCACCGTGTCCAGGTCCGCCAGGGATCCGCGGAACCGGCGCTGTTCGGTGAGGACGCTGATGACGGCTGCTCCCCCGAGCTCATACGCTGCGGCGAGGGAAGCGGGGTCGGCGATGTCCGCGAGTTCGCCCTTGGAGGGGCTGCTGCGCTTGACCTCGGCGATGACCCGCAGTTCGGTGCGGGGTTCCGCGTTTCCGCCCAGTGCTGCGTAGGCATCCAGCGGCGCCGGTGCCTGCAGCGCCTGCCCGCGGACCTGCTCGAGCGAGACACTCTGCCGGCGTTCGGAAAGGTCTTCCCGAACGCCGGCAATGATGTCGTCGAGAACGCTCACTCAGTGGCTGCTGTTCTTCAGCTTCGATCCGTTGACGCCGTAGCCTGCCTTGCGCATGATGAAGCCGACCAGCAGGCCGACCAGCATCACGGCGATGCCGGCGAAGAAGCCGATGTAGCTGGCCATGATGTAGGCAACGGAAGACACAGCGGCGCCGACGATCATGATCAGCACGCAGGTCCAGGCTGCGGGGGTGTTGCCGTGCCCGATGGTTTCATCGTGGATGCTGGCGTGGCTTTCGCCCTCGTTTTCCTGACCGGCTTCCAGGTGCTGTTCGGTGTTTGTGCTCATGCTGAATCTCCTCGTTAACGAATCTGGTTTCCATTCTGCCATTACTGGGCGGAAACCCTTTCACACATTGCGCCGGTGTTCGGCCCAATCTGGTGGCGGTGGGGGGAACCTACTTGGGGTCCGTTGGGTCTTCGCCGCGCGTGAGCCGGTCCCAGCTGTCGATTTCATCGACGGGCGGGCCTGCCGCGGCGTCCTTGGGGTTGCGTGCATCCGGGCTCGTGCCGGGGGTGGCACCGGTGCCTTCAGCAGCAGCACCGGTGTCCGGAGCCGCGTCGCCGGGCTCGGCCGTGGGGGCGTAACGGCGCGACGTCGTCCAGTGCCGGCCCGCGAGGGCGAACCAGATACCCGCGAGGGCAATCAGGATGCCGATGGCCAGTGCGGCGTAGGGCATGGGCGTCAGTTCCACCTGAGTACCCTCGGCGGAGCTGACGCCGATGGCCTTGCCGATGGCGCCGGCAGCGCCCTGCAGGGGATCGCTGATGATCCGGGAGCTGGCCACGGCCACTCCGACGCCGGAAACCACGATGATGACGCTGATGATCCAGCGCGCAATCCGTCCGGCGATTCCGGCGGCCAGGGCGGCGGCCACTCCCACCACGGCAAACGCGGTGACGGCGGTGGCGGCGTCGCTGCCCGACACGGCGACGTCGGGCGTGACGACGTTCGCGGCGGGCAGGGTGACGTTCAGCCAGGTGCGGGTGGTGGTGCCGAAGGCCAGTGCCGCCAGCAGGACGGTCACCATGATGACGATGCCCTTGCGCTGCCAGCGGGGGGTGGTGGTGCTCACTTGTCTGCTTCCTGTGCGATGGTGCCGGCGGGAGTTCCGGCGGGAGTTGCCGCGACGGTCTCCAGCGATCCGGCGAGGAGGGCGGCCCGCAGCGGAGCGGCCGCCTTGTTGACGGTTTCCTGCGCTTCGGCTTCGAGGTCAGAGTCGTTGACAATGCCGCCGCCGGCCTGGACGTACGCCTTGCCGTCGCGCAGCAGCGCGGAGCGGATGGCGATGGCCATGTCCATGTCTCCGGCGAAGTCGAGGTAGCCCACCACGCCGCCGTAAATGCCGCGGCGGTGCGGTTCCACTTCGTCCAGGAGGCGCAGGGCGCGGGGCTTCGGGGCGCCGGACAGCGTTCCGGCCGGGAAGGTCGCGGCGAGGACGTCATAGGCGGTGGAGGCGTCAGCGAGCCGGCCGACGACGGTGGAGACCAGGTGCATGATGTGGCTGAACCGCTCCACCTCCATGAACTGGGTGACGTCGATGCTGCCGGGCCGGCAGACCTTGGAGAGGTCGTTGCGGGCCAGGTCCACCAGCATCAGGTGTTCGGCCCGCTCCTTTTCGTCTTCGAGCAGTTCCTCGGCCAGGGCCCGGTCCTGTTCCTGCGTCTTGCCGCGGGGCCGGGAGCCGGCGATCGGGTGGGTGATGACGTCGCGGCCGGTCACGGTGACGAGCGCTTCCGGGGAGGAGCCCACCACGTTGAACGGGTGGCCGTGCGCGTCCTCGAAGTTGAACAGGTACATGTACGGGCTGGGGTTGGTGTTGCGCAGCACCCGATAGACGTCCAGCGCCTCGGCGCGGCATTCGGCCTCGAAGCGGCGCGAGATGACCACCTGGAAGACCTCGCCGTCGACAATGGCCTGCTTGCCGCGCTCCACCGCCCGGGTGTAGTCGGGCTTGGGCCAGCTTTCCTTCACGTTGGCGGCGACGTCGACGGCGGTTCCCGGGGCCAGCACGGAAACGGCCTGCGGTGCGGATCCCGCGAGCCGGCCGAGCATCGAGCGGACGCGGGCCACGGCGTCGTGCCACGCCTCATCCACGCGCTCATCGGAGCCGTCGAAGTTGATCGCATTGGCCACCAGCGTGACCGTGCCGTCGCTGTTGTCGTGGATGGCCATGTCCGAGACCAGGTTCATCGCCATCTCCGGCAGGTCCAGGTCATCGGCCGGCGGGTTGGGCAGCTTCTCCCAGTGCCGCACGGTTTCCCAGCCCACGAAGCCGACCATGCCAGAGGTAAACGGAGGCAGCTCGTCGAAACGGTCGGTGGCCAGCAGGTCCACGGTGCGGGCCAGGGCCTCGACCGGGCTGCCGTCCAGCGGAACACCGGCGGGCGGCTCGCCCAGCCAGCGGACCTGCCCGTCCAGGGTGGTCAGGGTGGCGCGGGACCGGGCGCCGATGAAGGAATAGCGGGACCAGACGCCGCCGGACGCGGCCGATTCCATCAGGAAGGTGCCGGCCTCGCCGTCGGTGAGCTTGCGGTAGATGCCGATGGGGGTGTGTGCGTCCGCCAGGACTGTCAGGCGCACGGGAATCACCCGGCGGTCGCGTGCCAGGGCCCGGAATTCCTCCAGGGTGGGGCGGATGGCTCCTAGATCCTGCATGGTGTGGTTCCTACTTCTTCCCTACGAGGTGGGTGGAGCGGGTTTATGCGGGGGTTTATGCGGGGGCTTATGCGGCGCCGACGACGGCGGGCAACTCACGGCCGTCGAAGCAGGTGCGGGTGCCGGTGTGGCAGGCCGCCCCCACCTGGTCCACGCGGACCAGCAGGGCGTCGCCGTCGCAGTCGAGGGCCACGGACTTCACCCACTGGACGTGTCCGGAGGTGTCCCCCTTGCGCCAGTATTCCTGCCGGGAGCGGGACCAGAAGGTCACCCGGCCCGTGGTCAGGGTGCGGTGCAGGGCTTCGTCATCCATCCAGCCGAGCATCAGGACCTGGTTGGTGTCGTACTGCTGGATGACGGCGGCCACCAGCCCGGCGTCGTCGCGCTTCAATGACGCGGCGAGCTCGGGATCGAGGGAAGCCGGCGGATTCTGGGGGGAAGGTGTGGGAAGCATCGCTACCGATTCTACTGCCCGGCGGAAAAACCCTGCCTTGCACGTTCTTTTGGTGCCGCAGGCCCGGCAAAAGACGGGGTTCCATGCTAGTTTCAGCAGTGATGCATTTTGTTGATCCGTCCCGTGAAGTCCTGGCCGAGACCCTGCTTGCAGCCGGGCCCAATGCACCCACGCTTTGCGAGGGGTGGCAGACCAAGGAGCTCGCAGCTCACCTCTATCTGCGCGAGCACCGGATGAGTGCTGCCCTGGGCACGTTCATCAAGCCCCTTGCCGCACGCGCGAACAAGGCGCTGGAGGAAACTGCGCAGAAGGCGTCCACTACTGAGAGCTACGCCAAGCTGGTCCGCGCCTTCCGCGCCGGCCCGCCGCGGCTCTCCCCCATGCACCTTAAAGCTGTGGATAACAGCGCCAACCTGAGCGAGTATTTTGTGCACACCGAAGACATTCGGCGTGCCTCGGACCGCTGGGCGCCGCGTGCGCTGGACTCGGACTATTCAGATGCACTCTGGGCCGAACTGATCAAGCGCGCAGCCATCCTGTACCGCGGCGTCGACCTGGGCATTGTGCTGGTCCGTCCGGACGGTCCCCGGCATGTGGCCAAGCGCGCTCCGGTTTCGGTGGCGATTGTCGGCGAACCCTGCGAACTGCTGCTGCACGCCCACGGCCGGACCGGGCATGCGCTGGTGATGTACGAGGGCCAGCCGGACGCCGTCGCTCTGCTGGAGAGCGCGGAAATCGGGCTTTAGCTCTCCCCTGCGCCAGGTTGCTGCGCTGTCCGCGGGATTTCTGCAGGTTCATAGTGCAGTAGGTGCTGCCCGCCAGCCGGCCAGGCAGCATCTACTGCACTATCAACGTCTCTACTGCACTATCAACGTCGAACGAGCCTGTACACCCGGTGGAAGCCCATTCCCCGTGCATGTTTCTCCCGTGCATGGCCACCCTGCGCCGGGTTGCTGCGCGGGATTTCCAAGCGGGATTTCTGCACCGCCGGACTGACCGTTTGGCGACGCGGTGCCCGAATCCGCTGGCGGCAGGTCAGGCGCGAAGCGTTCGGTGTACAGATAATGGGCCCATTCTCCGCCGATAAGCCCGTTATCTGTACAACCAACGGCAAAGACGCCCCGATAAGCCCGTCATCTGTACAACCAACGGTGAAGACGCCCCGATAAGCCCGTCATCTGTACAACCAACGGCAAAGACACCCGGATAAGCCCCTTACAACCAACGGTGAAGACACATTGGGAAGGCATCGCTGGCTGGCGGGTTGTCACGGAGAACGTGCGGCCGGGCCGTGATATTTGGGGCACCGGTATTGACAGTCGCCCTGCCCTCTCTGGATCTTGGGCGTGTGCCCATGCCAAACTTCAGCGCCGGACGGTGCTGCCCCTGCGCCGTTGAGAAGCCGCGCATTCTCCGGCCCACACACGCTGGTTCTCTCGCCCACCACTAGGAGATACGCATGAGCCGTGTCCGCGTTGACCTGAATATCTCGCTCGACGGGTTCGCCACAACAACGGACCAGACTCCGGAGAACCCCTTCGGCGACGATTGGGGGCGCCTCACTGCTGCGTATGCTGCCACGCGGACCTTCCGCCAGCGGGTGCTGCACGATGAAAGCGGAGAGGGAACTACCGGCGTCGATGACCGCTATGCCGCGCGCTACTTCGAAGACATCGGCGCGGAAATCATGGGTGCAGGCATGTTCGGGCTGCATGCTAACCCTGATGACCCGGACTGGCGCGGATGGTGGGGCGAGGACCCGCCCTTCCACGTTCCCGTCTACGTGCTGACGCACAATCCGCGGCAGCCGCTCGACATGGCAGGAGGCACCACCTTCGAGTTCCTCACGGCAACACCCGAGGAGGCGCTGGATACTGCCACCGCGGCCGCCGGCGGCGGAGATGTACGGGTCGGCGGTGGCGCGTCGACCGTGCGCGACTTTCTTCGACTCGGCCTCGTCGATGATCTCCACGTCGCCATCGCGCCTCTCCTCCTCGGCCGCGGTGTCCGGCTGTGGGACGATCTGCGCGGACTGGAAGCGGACTGCCAGGTCACGGCGGAAGCGGCACCGAGCGGCACCACGCATGTCACGTTCCGGCGCGGGGAGCGATCCTGACGCTGCCCGGTCTGCTCCCGGATTGTCGAAAACCCGCACGCACGCAAAAAGGGGCGGCCCCCTTAGCAAAGGAGGCCGCCCCTGAGACAGGAGTCCAGATTAGCCGGCGGGGTCGACGTCGGGTTTCCCCGAACTGTGCCCGGCTGCTGCCGCCCTGGCCTCACCGTCTTCATGTCCGTCCTTCTTGCCGAACGGCAGGACCTTCTTCAGCGGGTGCAGAACGGCCATAACAACCAGCCCCCACGCCAGGCCCACCACTGCCGAGCAGAGCGTATTGACGAGCCAGCCAAGGATGCCGCCCACAACTGCAAGGCCGCCCACGGGGTGCTCTAGGGCGTGGACCAGGTCGTACGGCGCGTGCCAGCCAAGGTCGGAGGCACCGACGAGCATGATGTGGCCGCCCACCCAGAGCATGGCGACAGTTCCCACCAAGGTGATGGCAGCCAGCACCGCAGGCATTCCCTTCACCAGGAGTCCACCGAGGCGCTGGGAGCCTGCTGACTCCTTTTTCGCCAGATGCAGGCCAATGTCATCCATCTTGACGATCAGCCCCACGGCCCCGTAGACGAGGATGGTGATCGCAATGGCCACAACCACGAGGATGGCGGCGCGGGCCCAGATGGACGCATCGCCCACCTCGTTCATGGAGATGACCATGATCTCGCAGGACAGGATGAAGTCGGTGGTGATGGCTCCCTTGACCACCTTGGACTCGGCGTCGGGCCCCCGCTCCACCGCCGGCGCCTCCTTGTCCTCATGGTGGCCGAAGAACTTGTGCCAGACCTTCTCCGCGCCCTCGTAGCAGAGGTAGGTGCCGCCGAGCATCAGGATGAAGGGGATCACAGCGGGGATGAAGGCACTGATCAGCAGCAGTGCCGGCAGGATGATCAGCAGCTTGTTCCGCAGTGAGCCCCAGAAGATCTTCTTGATCATCGGGAGTTCACGGGACGGATCGGCACCGGAGACGTACTGGGGGGTCACGGCGGCATCGTCAATGACGACGCCGGCGGCCTTGGCTCCCGCCTTCGCGGCTCCCGCAGCAATGTCATCCACGGAAGCCGCGGCTATGCGTGCAAGCGCGGCAACGTCATCCAGCAAGGCGACGAGTCCCCCGCTCACAGTCCGACTCCATGATGCGGGACGGGCAGGTGTTCGTAGATGGCGCCCTCGAGACGCAGAATTGGCATGTGCCCAATTATAGGCGGGCAGTGACTACGGCGGTTTACGCCGGCTTTACACGGATGGTGTTTCCTCCGGTACCCACCTTGCCCTTACATCCCCCGTCGCACGCACCAAACCTGGCTACACCTCAACGCAGAAACGCCCCGCCAAACGGAGGGGCGCCTCTGCTGTCAACTAACGGATTAGATAGTCGCCGCGTCAATGACGAACCGGTAGCGGACGTCGGACTTCAGCACACGCTCGTAGGCGGTGTTGATGTCCTCGGCCTTGATCAGCTCGATCTCGGGGGCAATGTTGTGCTCGGCGCAGAAGTCCAGCATTTCCTGGGTTTCGCTGATGCCGCCGATGTTCGAGGCGGCGTAGGAGCGGCGCTTGCTCATCAGGGTGAAGACGGAGATGGGCAGTGCCTCGGGCGGAGCACCCACGCTGACCATGGTGCCGTCCAGGCGCAGCAGCGACAGGTACTGCTGCAGGTCGATCGGTGCGCTGACCGTGTTGATGATCAGGTCGAATGTGTTTGCCAGCTTCTCGAACGTGGTCTCATCGCTGGTGGCGTAGTAGTGCTCGGCGCCGAAACGCAGGCCGTCTTCCTGCTTGCTCAGCGTCTGGGACAGCACGGTGACCTCGGCGCCCATGGCAACGGCGATCTTGACGGCCATGTGGCCGAGTCCACCCATGCCGACGACGGCGACCCGCTTGCCCGGACCTGCGTTCCAGTGTGCGAGGGGCGAGTAGGTGGTGATGCCGGCGCAGAGCAGCGGGGCCGCGGCTTCGTACGGGATGCTCTCCGGGACGCGGAGCACGAAGCCGTCATTCACGACGACGGAGGTGGCGTAGCCGCCCTGGGTGATGGTGCCGTCGCGGTCCTTGCTGGCGTAGGTGCCGACGTTGCCGTTCAGGCAGTAGTTCTCCATGCCGGCCTGGCAGTTTTCGCATTCGCCGCAGGAGTTAACCATGCAGCCAACGCCCACGCGGTCTCCGACCTTGTGCGCGGTGACGTCGGCTCCGACCTCGGCCACGGTGCCCACAATTTCGTGCCCGACGACCTGCGGGTACGCGATGGGTCCCCATTCGCCGCGGACGGTGTGGATGTCCGAGTGGCAGACACCGGCATAAGCGATGTCGATGAGGACGTCATGCGGGCCGACCTCGCGGCGTTCGATCGTGGTGGGGACCAGCGGATCGGTGGCGGAAGTGGCTGCGTAAGCGCGTGCGGTACTCATGAATCTCCAAGCTGTGGGGTAACCGTGCCATAGGGCACTTAAAGCACAAGCCCGATCCGGCGTCGTTTATTTCCGCTCGGTTCCGACGACGGCGGATCCGGCCCGTTTCGAGCCCAGCCGCCGGTACGCCAGGCCGATGCCGCCGCAGACCAGGTAGGCCGCGCCGATGGACAGCCACCCGGCCAGGAAGCCGCCGGAGTATTGGAGCAGCAGGCCCATGACCAGCGGCCCCAGCGCGAAACCGGAGTACATGCCCAACGAGACGGCCCCCGACGCCGCACCCACCCGTTCCGGCGGCACTTCCCGGAGCACACCGGCCATCACCACTACGTTCACGCCCAGCACGGAGGCGCCGTGGAAGACGACGCCGGACCACAGCAGCGCGGGCGCGCCGGTCTGTCCGGCCGCAAGCAGCAGCGCAGCACCGCAGATCGCCCCGGCCGCCAGGATCAGCAGCAGGGTGGAGGCGCGGACGCCGTCGGCCATCCTTCGTCCCCAGAGCACCCGGGAGGTCACCCCGACGACGCCGGCCACCGCCGCGGTGACGCCGCCCATCAGCAGCGAGAAGCCGATCTCCCGCTGGGCGAACAGGGGCAGGTAGACGTTGGTGGCCTGCATGCCGGCACCGGAAAACAGGGCAAACGCGGCCAGCAGCCAGACTGAGGCAGGGAACTTGCGGTCCACGGGTTGCCGGGGCGCCGCCGAAGCGTGGAGGCGTGGTTCGGGCGGCAGCCGGTACCACGCGTAGGCGAGCAGCAGGAGCAGGACCACGACGGCGCCGACGGCGGCCCCGCGCCATCCGGCGACCAGCGCGGCTGCAGGGAAGAAGAGACTGGAGAACAGCTGGCTGGCCTGCACACCGGACTGCTTGATTCCCATCCAGCCGGGCCGTTTGCCCGGTTCGACCGCGTGGATGATGATCCGGTTCGTGGTGGGGTTGGAGATGGCCTGCGCGGGGCCGGAAAGCAGGACGGCGGCCAGCAGCCAGAAATAGTTGCCGGACAAGGCGGCGAAGCCCAGGGCCAGGGCGGTGCCGCCGAAGATGATCAGGAGTTGGGAGCGGGCGCTGATCCGGTCGCTCAGCCGGCCCAGCCACATGGACGACACCGCAGCCCCGGCGAAGCAGGTGGCCGCCAGCACGCCGAACTGCGCTTCGCTGATCCCCAGGTCCGCCATGATCAGCGTGCTCGTCGCGGAGAGCCCGTAGTTCATCATCGGGCCGGCACCCATGGCGCAGACCAGCACAAACAGCAGGCCGGGTCCGGCGGTGGAGCGCACGCGTATTCCTTTCGTGGATCAACAGGACCCATTGTGGCCTGTGAACACGAAGGTTACCGACTGAGTCCGCCGGGGTGTCCGGATATCATTGGTGGGCGCAGCATCTCCCCCTGCCGACCGCAATTAGCCACTTCACCCGCTAGGAACCCGTTGAACAGGAAATCACTCAAGGATGACGGCTTCACCGGCTTCCGGCCCATCGACGGTCTGGACATCAACCGGATCCCGCAGCGTCAGGGCATTTTCGCCGTGCTGCGGCCCGAGGGGTTCGAACCGCGGTTCCTCAAGGAAAGCACGGCAGGGGTGTTCAAAAAGAAGAAGCCAACCCTGTCCCGGGATGAGCTCGCCGCAGAGTGGGTGGCGGATGCCGACGTGCTGTTTCTCGGCAAGGCCAGCGCCGGCAGCCAGGGCAACCGCGGTCTGCGACGGCAGATCTCCGAATTCGTGGACTTCGGCAGGGGAAAGCCGCCGGGGCACTGGGACGGCCGGCTGATCTGGCAGCTGCTCGATGCAGAGGATCTTCTGGTGGCGTGGAAGGAACTGCCGCCCGACGCGCTCAACCCGGCCCTCGCAAAGTACCAGGCGGAGTTTGTCCGTTTATACGGCAGGCTGCCCTTCGCCAACCTCGTCCAGGCCCGAACTTAGGTCCCGCTGGACTTAGAAGTAGGCATCAGGCTCGCTCAGGGCAGAGACCATGCCGGCGGCAACCGTGAGGGCTGTGAGCAGGGTGAACGCCGAAAAGGGCCACCACCTTTGCAGCCACGTCCTCCCCTGCCGGACCCGGATGGTCAGATACAGCGAGAAGCCGGCCCAGGGCAGGGCCACCAATGCGAAGACCATCAGCGCAATCTCCATGCCCATTTCGTCGCAGCCCGAGCCGTACCCGGTTTCCGGTGTGCACACCATGCGGGTCGGGTAAAACCCCAGTGACAGCCCGAACCAGAGTGCAGGAAAGGCACAGAGAATAACCCCTGCCAGAATGACCCCGGCGGCTCCCCTGCTCAGGATCCCCGGACGTTCATACGTCCCCATGCGTTCAGCCCAGCAATACCCGGTTATCCCCTTCGGCAGGGCTAAGCATCTTGCTGAACAGCACATACCCGCCGTCTTGGCCCGTGGTTTCATAGCCCGCGGCCCGGTAGAGCAGCTCGGCCTGGTTGCTTCGGTAAACACCGAGTTCCACAACGCGGGCTCCGCTTGCGCTGGCCTTCTGCTCGAACGCATCCAGGAGAAGCCGCCCGAGTCCTTGGCGACGACGGCCGTCGAGGACACTGATCGAGATCAGGGTTGCGGTGTCACCATCAAGGCTCCACATCACATACCCAAGCGGGTGCCCATCTGCATCAATGCAGACGATCGTGGAGGGAAGGCAATCGATCCAGACTTTCAGGTTCTGGTCGAGAACCGTCAGCCACCCCTGGAGCGCATGCGGCTCGATGGTCTCCATGTACTCACGCTCCTGGCGGAGGATGAAAGGCAGATCGCTTACTTCGGCGGGCCGAAGGCGTGTTGGCATAGTCATGGACGTGAGCATGCCACATTCATCCGCGCCCACAGCAGAAGACGAGCGCCCCGCGCGCCCTCACGGCCGGAGCGGCCGTGAGGGGTCCCCTGCAGCTAGCGGACGTCGAACCCGGCGTCGCGGATGGCCTGCTTGACCTGATGGATCGCATCATCCGGGCCGAAGTGGAACACCGAGGCGGCCAGGACGGCGTCGGCCCCGGCAATCACGGCGGCCGGGAAGTGCTCCGGCTTGCCGGCCCCGCCGGAAGCGATGAGCGGCACGTCGACGGCGGCGCGGACGGCCCGAATCATCTCGATGTCGAAGCCCTCGCGGGTGCCGTCGGCGTCGATGGAGTTCAGCAGGATCTCCCCCACGCCCCGGTCGGCTGCCTCCTTCGCCCAGGCGACGGCGTCGATCCCCGTTCCGGTGCGCCCGCCGTGGGTGGTGACCTCGAAGCCCGACGGCGTGGCGCCGTCGTGCGTGCGCCGGGCATCCACGGAGAGCGTCAGCACCTGGGAACCGAAGTGCCGGGTGATTTCGTCGATGACGTCGGGGCGGGCGACAGCGGCGGTGTTGATGGAGGCCTTGTCCGCGCCGTAGCGCAGCAGCCGGTCCACGTCCGCGATGGAGCGCACTCCCCCGCCGACGGTCAGCGGAATGAAGACCTCTTCGGCGGTGCGGGCAACGACGTCGAACGTCGTGTCGCGGTTGCCGGAGGAGGCGGTGACGTCGAGGAAGGTCAGTTCGTCGGCGCCGGCACGGTCATACCGGTGCGCGAGCTCCACCGGATCGCCGGCGTCGCGCAGGCCCTCGAAGTTGATCCCCTTGACCACCCGGCCGGCGTCGACGTCCAGGCAGGGGATGACGCGGATGGCAACACTCATGGCGTGTCCCCTTCCCTAGATCCGGCAGGCGTGGATGCTGCTGACCAGGATGGCGCGCGCGCCGATGTCGTAGAGCTCGTCCATGATCCGGTTGGTGTCCGACTTCTTGATCATGGATCGCACGGCCACCCAGTCGCTGTTCTGCAGCGGGGAGACGGTGGGCGATTCCAGGCCCGGGGTCAGCGCGGCGGCCTCGTCCACGAGGTCCTTGCGGACGTCGTAGTCCATCATCACGTACTGGCGTGCCACCAGGACGCCGCGCAGGCGTCGGATCAGCACGTCGACGCCGGCGGGGCTGGCACCCTTGCGGCCGATCAGCACGGCCTCGGACTTCAGAATCGGTTCGCCGAAGATTTCCATGCCGGCGGCGCGGAGGGTGGTGCCGGTTTCGACGACGTCGGCAATCGCGTCGGCGACGCCGAGGCGCACCGAGGATTCCACGGCGCCGTCGAGCCGGACCACGGAGGCGTTGATGCCGCGTTCGGACAGGTAGGAGCGGAGTAGGCCGTCGTAGCTGGTCGCCAGGCGCTTGCCTTCGAGCTGGTCGATGGAGGAGAAGTCCCCCACCGGGCCGGCGAAGCGGAAGGTGGAGGCACCGAAGCCGAGGTTCATCAGCTCTTCGGCGTCCACCTGCGCGTCCAGGAACAGGTCACGGCCGGTGATGCCGACGTCGAGCGTTCCGGCGCCGACGTAGACGGCGATGTCGCGGGGGCGGAGGAAGAAGAATTCGACGTCGTTATCGGGGTCCACCATGACCAGTTCGCGGGTGTCGCGGCGCTGGCGGTAGCCCGCCTCGTTGAGCATGGCGGAGGCGGATTCGGACAGGGCACCCTTGTTGGGTACGGCTACACGGAGCATGGGAGCATCTTTCGCTGGAAGTTCGATTGGGAAAAGGTTCGACCGGCGGGCCACACGCTGAAAGTCAGCGCGCGGCTAGAGATGCTTGTAAACGTCCTGCAGGGTCAGTCCCTTGGCCAGCATCAGGACCTGGAGGTGGTAGAGCAGCTGGGAGATTTCTTCGGCGCATTCGGCATCGGATTCGTATTCGGCGGCCATCCACACTTCGGCGGCCTCCTCAACAACCTTCTTACCGATGCCATGCACGCCCGACTCGAATTCGGCCACGGTGCGTGACCCGGCGGGGCGGTCCTGAACTTTCTGGCTCAGCTCGGCAAAGAGGTCTTCGAAGGTTTTCACACTGCCAAGGGTACGCTGTGGCGCCCGGTGGGGCGGAATCGTGGGGCGGGGTGTGACGGTGCCGGCGTCTCCGCAACAGTCATGGTGTTGTCAAAGTCCTCTACCGGAGTGTGGCATGAACAGAACACGCTGGTTGCTTTAGTAGCGCTCACCCTCGTCCGTTACAACGCGGCTTTTCACTTCTCGAGGGATTGCAAGCTAAATACCATCTAGGCTATCCATGTCGAACCGAGATTCTGATCGACACGTGGCTCTGCCCGCACCACATACTGCATCCTGCCGATTTATGGGTAGGCCAGGCAATGGCAGAGCCGCCGACCTAAACTACGGACTTAACCGCCGTTGTCGAGCAACTAGCAAGCCGGGCACCCTAAGGATTATGGGGAACAACTCTCGCGCCTGTGTCCAGTCAGCCCCTCCAGCATCGTCATCCTTTGGTGAATCTAGCGTTGAATGCCCGGCCGCATATACTCGACGAGTCGCGAAGCGTGCCGGTCGGCATGCCCGTCGCGGTTCCACCAGATCGAGAATGGGATCAGATCCGTCCACTCAGGGGGAACCATATTCTTCTTCCGGAGGGAGACCCGGAAGGCCAGCACCATGTGCCGGCCTTCCGTATTTGTTCAGAGGGATGAGGATCACGAATATGACCTGCACCGGCGGAGGTTAGGCTACAGCCTCGACATCCGATTTCCCCTCCGCAGCCACTGACCCCTCTACGAGTGCGGTACATGCGGCCACAATGTATTCAGGGACAGCGTCGAAGTCTCTCGGGTTTAGCTGCATCACATACTCGTTTTCGATGTGATAAGTCTCGTTGACAAACTTCGTAAAGACTTTATCGCCCTTCAAAGCGATGGGGTTTAGCTCAGACATGATTCTAAAAAGTTGTACCTTCTCGTAGCCCACGTCCGTAGCGTCAAATTTGGCCTTGAGCGCGTCGCCGTCCTTGAGCTCCGATAGGACCCGTGTGTAATCAAAGCTTGGAATGTGCTTTTGGACGGCCTCGGTCGCCGTACGGATGTCTGTATCAGTGAGCGGTGTCTGCGCGCGCGCTTCCGTCATTTTTGTAGGAACCTCGCGTAGGTGAAACAGACTCGACAGAAGGTCGTACCCAACGCCGCGGGAGCCATGCACCTCAAACCGTCGTCGCAGGTAGATGCACTTGATGGCATCATCGCTGGCAGACGAAATATTTGAGTCGCATATCTGTGAGAACGTGTTGATATCGGTAGCCGCGATAGGCTTCTCAGTCACTAATCCTGATCGCCCGCTTAGGAAATGTACAGCAGGATCTGCCACCGTGAACTGACGGGACGTTCCAGTCAGCACGATATCTATAGCGGGCTCGATATCGTGAGTAAGAAGGAGCGATGTCAGGTTACGCAGACTGTTCTTACCGTGGAACAGCTGGTGGAGGATCGCGAACTTCTTCGTCTTGTCGAAGCTGGAGATCGGGTCGTCCAGCACAACCAGGTCCGGTTGCTCCCGGTTTACATGGTGCATGAACAACACGAGCGCAAAGGCGTTCTTCTCGCCATAACTCAAATGACTCGACGCAGAGTCGAGGTGCCCGGAAGCATCCTCGTGTTCCAAGAGCATACGATATGAATCTCCAGCGGGCTCGATCCGAACCTTGTACCGATAGCCCGCGGAACTGAGAAAATCGTTTATCGATGCTTGATTGACCTGAATGAGACCAGCAACCCTCCTCTTCTGTTCTGAAATTCCCTTACGTACGTCGATGATCTGGATGGCAACTTCATCTAGCTTCGCGTTTATTAGTTCAACGACAGACTTCGTCGCGTCCGAATTTACCGCGTGCAGTAGGGAAAGATCGACCTTAAGGTCATTTAGTACGGCCGAGACATCTTTTACATCTCGGAGGGCATGAAAGGACAGTCCTTGCACTGCGGAAAACTTTTGGAGGAGCGTTTCCACCTGTCCGCGCAAAGTGGCAAGGAAGAGCCCCTCCTCAGGCGTGATTTCAGTGATGGACATCGTCAAGGCTTCTAGCTGGATTAGGTACCCAGGCTCGAAGTAGCGCCCAAGCTTATCTAGCGCGTTCCGCAGCACACTCATATTCTTGACAGCGGCGGACTCATATTCTGCAGAGACTTGCGTAGCAGTGACCTTGTCGACACTCTGAACCGAGCAAAACGGACAGTTTTCGGAGAGATCAAGGAAGGCCTTCCCCTTCGATTGCCACGTGATCCAGCCGGCTGGGTCGCTGCTTTGTAGAAAACTCTTGTATCCCTGCAACGGGGCAGGAATGTTCTTGAGCTTGCCGCCAACTCCTAGTGCTTTAAGTCCACGGCTGGTCTTGGCGACAACGCCGGTCTTTGTAAGGTTGAAAGCATCGCGCAGCTCAGTGAAGCTGAGCAGAGCTTCGTTGAACTCCGTCTGCAACGCGAATGTCTCCTTCAGAGACACGAACATGGATTCGATCTTTTCGAGACCCTGCTTGTAGTCGTCGGTATTGATGAAAATTTCAAAGCTGTTCTTCAGTACTTCGTCAGGCTGGAACACAAACTGCGTTACGTAAGCATCGTTGAAAGTGAGGACACTGTTGATTTCCTCAGCCCCTTCAACGACCGGCCGTGGTCCGTCGGCTATTGAGCGGTACTTGAAGGGGGTAAGCGCATTCAGGCTTTCTTCGCCCTCAGTACGCAGAGTAAGCGCCCGAGCGATCGTGCTCTTACCGAGACCATTGGGCCCGTATTTGATGTTTAGAGAGGACCGGCGAAGGGAGATAGTCGCTTGATCGATGCTGTTGCAATTTCTGATCCTGATCTGATAATCAGCCAGAAATTCTGGATCTACCTTCAAAGCATTCATATTGGGCTCAGTCATGGCCCACCCCCCTTGTATATTTCTTAATGGTCAGCATTTACGCGCCATCACTGGATCGTTCTGCAAGCTCTCTGTTGAGCCGTAATTGGACTCACCATACCGGGTTTCGAGGATACGGTTTTTTAGCCGCGCCACGATTGAAACTTTGCCCGAGAATCCATATCTCGACGCAAATCAATCAGCCCGCAGGTAACCACCGTCTTCGACCTCCACGGCGGCCGAGGGCGGTGCAGCACCCCCTGCTCGAAGCCCTGCACACCTGGCCGGAGAATCCGCCCCGGGAACCAGGTTCTACTCGAATTCGCTGCCCGGCGCGACGTACCCTGAGCTATGGAATCCGAGGTCCGGAATCTCAAACTCCACACAGGCATCACGGCGCCGTGTCTGGTCCAGGGCGACGCCGAAGCGCCACCGGTACTGCTGCTGCACGCATGGGCCGAATCCCGCCGGAGCTTCGACCGGCTGGTGCCCGGGCTGGCCGGCTTCCGGATCTATGCCCCGGACCTCCGCGGCCAGGGAGATGCCGACAAACCGCAGGACGGATACTCGCTGACAGAACAGGCCCAGGATGCCGCCGCGGTTCTGGATGCACTGGAGGTGCCGTCGGCGTCGGTCCTTGGCTCCTCGAGCGGCGGCTATGTAGCCCAGCAACTGGCTGTGGAGTACCCCGACCGGGTGGCGTCACTCGTGCTGGTGGGTTCCCCCTTGACCCTCCAGGGCCGGCCCGGGTTCGCCGACGACGTCGACGGCCTGACGGATCCCGTCGCCGAGGAGTGGGTGCGCCGTTTCCTCGGCTCGTTTGCCCTCATCCAAGAGGTTCCCCCGTGGTTCATCGAGGACCGGGTGCGTGACGGCGTCAGGATGCCCGCGCACGCATGGAAACTCGCCCTGCGCGGCCTGTACACGGCCACGCCGCCCACGGAAACGGGCGCCATCGAGGTTCCCACGCTGATCCTGTGGGGCGGGCAGGACGGACTGCTGCCCCGTGCGGACCAGGACACTCTGGCCGCCCGCATAGACGGAGCGGAACTGAAGATCTATCCCGACGCCGCCCACCTGGTTTTATGGGAATGCCCCGAACAGGTCGCAGCGGATACGGCGGCGTTCCTGGCATCTCGCGCTTGAGTCCCGCCCGAAAACCCGTCAGGCGTCGGCAGGTACCCGGCGCGCCGTTCCACGGTTGAGCGCCAAATGCCCGCCCAGGAAGCCGGAACCCGCCAGAACCGCATTGCCCGCAAGGGCCAGCGCCACACCCAGCCCGTGCCGGCCGCGTGTCCGGGCAATCAGGGATCCGAGGTTGGCAAACACCGCCACATCGGTACCCAGAGCATGCACGGCGCCGATGCGACGCGCGTCCCCGGTCATTCCCGCCCAGTCGCTGGCACCGGCGATAGCGGTGGGCACCGCCGCGGCCAGCCCCGCACCCACCAGAACGGTCGCACCGTGCCGTGACTGGACTCCGCCGGCCAGATCGAGGATGGACGCGCTGCCCCAGCAGCCAAGCGTCAGATCGGTGAGCGGCGGATGGATCGAGTGGCCCAGGACGCCGGTATGGAACGGGCTTTTCCGTGCCCATTCGAGAACCGGCCTGTAGAGGAACTCCTGCGCGGCGGCAACGTGTTCCGAGACCGGACTGTTGCCCACGGCCCGGGCCAGACGCAGCGGCAGCGAAACTTCACTCACGTTTATTGACGCTACGCCCGCCGGGCACAGCTGCAAAGACTCCGCCGAAACCCGCGCAGTCGGCCGCGGAAATGGCCCAGCAAGTCCATGTCGAAATCCCTTCCCCCGTTCCGTCCCCGGTACGAACACAGCCACAATGGCGGTGTCGTTGGGGGAACAGTTGCAGGAGAACAAGGGAGACCGTCATGGCCAAGTATCTGTTGCTCAAGCATTACCGCGGCGCACCGGAAGCGCTCAACAACGTACCGATGGACCAGTGGACCCCGGACGAAGTCGCAGCCCACATGCAGTTCATGGCGGACTACGCCGAACGGCTGCAGGCCAACGGCGAATACGTGGAGGGCCAGGCCCTCTCCCCCGAAGGAACCTTCGTACGGTACGACGGCGAAGGCCGGCCCCCGGTGACGGACGGACCGTTCGCGGAAACCAAGGACCTGATCGCCGGCTGGTTCGCCATCGACGTGGACGGCTATGACCGCGCACTCGAACTGGCCGGAGAACTGTCCGCGGCACCGGCCGCCGGCGGCAAGCCGCTGCACGAGTGGATCGAGGTCCGTCCGTTCCTGGCCCAGCCCGTCACGATCACGGAATAACCACCGGTGGAGGAAAGCCGCCTGCGGGTTCTCACCCCGCAGGTCATCGCCGTCCTCGTCCGCCGCGGAGCCGACTTCGCGGCGGCCGAGGACGCGGTGCAGGACGCCCTGCTCGAAGCCGTGCACACCTGGCCGGAGCATCCGCCCCGGGACCCGAAGGGCTGGCTGGTCACCGTCGCGTGGCGCAAGTTCCTGGATGCCGCCCGCGCGGAATCGTCCCGCCGTCGTCGTGAACTAAAGGTCGACGGCGAACCCGCGCCCGGCGTCGTCGCTTCCACTGACGACACGCTGCAGCTGCATTTCCTCTGTGCCCACCCGTCGCTGTCCGCGTCATCGGCGGTGGCGTTGACACTGCGTGCCGTGGGCGGGCTGACCACCCGGCAGATTGCCGCCGCGTATCTGGTGGGCGAGGCGACCATGGCGCAGCGGATCAGCCGGGCCAAACGGACCGTGGCCGGCGTCCGGTTCGATACGCCCGGAGATGTCGCCACCGTGCTGCGGGTGCTGTACCTGATCTTCAACGAGGGCTACTCGGGCGACGTCGACCTCGCCGCCGAAGCCATCCGCCTCACCCGGCAGCTGACCGCCGCCGTCAACCATCCGGAGGTGCAGGGACTGCTGGCGCTGATGCTGCTGCACCACGCCCGCCGGTCGGCACGGACCGACGACGGCGGCCGGCTCGTTCCGCTGGCACAGCAGGACCGCGGCCGCTGGGATACCCGGCTGATCATTGAAGGGGTGTCCATCCTGCAGCGGGCGCTGGCCCGCGACCGGCTGGGTGAATACCAGGCCCAGGCTGCCATTGCCGCCCTGCACGCGGACGCGCAGACGGCGGAGGAGACCGACTGGCCGCAGATTGTCCAGTGGTACGACGACCTGGTCCGGCTCACGGGCAGCCCCGTCGCGAAGCTGAACCGGGCCGTCGCCGTCGGGGAGGTGGACGGGCCGCGTGCCGGTCTGGCTACCCTGGCGGAACTGGATCCGTCCCTCCCCCGGCACACCGCGGCGCGGGCGTACCTGCACGAGAAGAGCGGCGACGTCGAACAAGCCGCACGGCTCTATGCGGAAGCCGCCCTGCTGGCGCCGAACCTGGCCGAGCGCGACCACCTGACCCTGCAGGCATCGCGGCTGAACGCGGCTGCGCGGCACGGCTCCGGGCAAGCGCATGGATAGGCGGGTCTGGCGGAGGGCAGCAGGACGTACGTTATGGAACTAAAGTGTCTCCGGAATTTCACGCCCGGGAAACAGCGTCGAATATTGTCGCCGATACATTCGGCGCCCCACGAGGCGGTAAGCAAGTCGGACCGGGGCAGGGATTTCCTTGAAGAAAGCCTTTCGGTCGTCCGGAGGGTTCGTGGCCATCATCATCCCGAGGTAGCCCACCAAAAACTTCTTGTCGAACTGTTCAATCCCGTGCTGACCGACCGCGTCCATTTCCTTTTCGCTCAACACCCTGTCCACCACGGGCATCACCTCAGTGACTTCGCGGCGCAGGTGCACTTTAAGCAGAGCGGAGAGGTCCTCGTAGCGTTCAGCGAGTTCCTCGCCGACCGCCGCGTCTGCCGTCTCCATCCAGCGTCTCCGGACAGGTTCGATGTGTTCAAGGCGCTGCCCCACCTGCCGATGCTGTTCCAGCATCTGCGCTACATGCAGGGCGCATCCAGGTGCCCGGCCCTCCAGCTGGGGATACATGAGCAGGTCCTCGCCCTCGTGGTGGATGTGCAGCACGCCGTCGAAGTTTCCGAGCACTTCCCCAACGTAGGCGGCGCGATCCGTATCACCGATAGGGGTGGAGCGCACCAGGCCGGGTGCCTCGTCGTAGGCCCAAAGGAAAAAACGGTGAACGCGCCGCATTCCGACCGTCCCGGTACAGAGGATGGGCCCCGGCGGCAAGGGAGCCGCGGTCTCGCCCGGTTGAGCTGTAAAGAAGTCAGTCATTTGGATTGCCCCTTACGGGATTCTGTAAGACCGAGGGCTCCCCCGCGAACATTTTAAAGTCGTTCGTCAAACGGAACAATGGTTTAAGCCAGCGGGGCGGGCGCTGGTACATGACTAAAGTGGTACGCCGAACCGGCCCGGCTGAACACTGCTGCGCGGTACGGCCCCGGCTAGGTGCATGGGCCGGCAGGTCGGTAAAGTTTTGATGGCCAGATTTCCCCCGCACCGAGAGTAAAACCCCACATGAGCAAGCACGCAGCAGCCCCCGAACGTCCCGAACCGACGCCGATCCCGAACCCCGAGCGCACGCTCACCGTGTGGGAGGACGGGGTGCAGTTGGACTTCACCTTCGCCGACTGCATGAAGTACCACGGCCCCGGCTTCCCCGGCGGCGTCGCGCACGCCTTCGCAGCACTCGGCCGGGCGCTCCCGGAACTGGCAGCCCGCACCCCCGGCGGCCGCGTCGAGCGCCGCGAGATCCGGATCCGCACCCCCTTCGGCGGTCCCGGCGCCCGGGATGCCTTCGAACTCGTGACCCGCGCGGTCACCGGAGACCGCTACGCCGTGCTGCCGGAACTCGCCCGGCCCGAGCGCGGCAACACCCTGGCCCGCTACGTCTTCGAGCTGACCGCCGGGGATGCAACCGTCACCTGCGTGATCCGGAATGAGGGCATCGTCGCGGACGAGTTCATCGAGCTCACCGCCAAGCCGGAGAAGACCCCTGCCGAGCTGGCCCACCTGGAAGTCCTCAAGCGCGAGATGCGGGACCGTATCCTCGAGCGCGACCCGGCTCAGGTGTACGACGTCGAAGGCTAGTTTCGACCTGCTGGAACCTGGTCCTTCGCCTAGTGCCTGCGGTATCGATTATTTGCAGAGGGGTCCGGGTGTTCCTCGCAGATGGAGGCGACAACTTTGGTGCCCGATTCATCCGGACTAATCCGAATATTTACCGGCCGCCCGTAGGTGTCTGTGGCCGGTATGTCGTATGGGTTCAGCGTGGTTTTGCTCTGGACAGTCAGGATGAGCGTCTTGGGATGATCCACCGTGTATCCGTGTTCCTGCCGCAGCATTTCCGCGATCCTGCCTTTAGCCGCTGACAGTTTCCTCCTGGCTGCAGCTCCGACCTTGATGATCACGGCGAAAGAAACAATGTAAACGGCCAGAAGAATGATGATCCCCAGCATCAGCAAGTCTTTATAACCCTCAGCCTTAGGGTCAGCCATGAATTCGCTGGCGACGATCATTCCAACGATCGATGCGATCGCCAGCACGATTGCCAGCCATGGGGCGGACATCTTGGGAACGAGGCTTTCGCCCACCTCTACTCCGGGAATTTCTTTGGCTTTTGACACTTTGAGACCTAACGGTAAAAGGCGCACGGAACAATAACTTCGCAGCAGCAATGCAACGATACGGCGGATCCGCACAGATCAAGGATTAAACCAAAACCGGTTCAAGCGGGACGGGGATTCACCAAGAGATCCCCGACCTCACAATCCAGCGCATTGCAGATCGCGGTCAGCGTGGAGAACCTGATGGCTTTGGCCCGGTCATTCTTGAGGACCGACAGATTCACGAGGCTGACACCGACCTGCCGGCTCAGTTCCGTCAGCGTCATGCCGCGGGCTTCCAGGAGTTCATCAAGACGGCAGTGGATGTTCGAGGAATCATCCGCCGGCATCAGACCAGGCCATCCGTATCCTGCTGAATCCGGCGTCCGTATTGGAAGACTCCCGCAACCAGTATCAGGACGAGGCTAAGCACCAGCGGCCAGGGGCTCAGCGTGCCTTCAAACAGGACCAGTTCGTCGCCCGTCTGGCGCTCCATAACAACCAGGTCCGCCACGCGGGGCAGCGCGATTCCGTAGAGGCCCTGGCTAAACGTCCCTACCAGCAGCAGGACGATACCGCAGGCCCCGATGATCCTCACGGACACCGCGGTGAACAGGACCGCGCTGCGGAGCCGGTAGGCCAGCAGGAATACCAGCGCCTGGACGGCGAGCACACCTGCCTGGTGCAGCGCTGAAGAGCAAGCGAGGAGCACTGCGGGACCGGAGGGAAGAGCGGGAACCGTAGCCGTGAGTGTTGTGTAGTGCGCTGTCACTCCGGCCGTCAGCCCGTCCACACTCTGGTCCTGTGCGTTGACAGGAAGCTCCAGCGTCACTGGGCCGGTGAAGTACCCGGCGATTTCGGAGATTGAAAAGGCAGTGCTTACGACCGCGGCCAATGCCGCCACAATCATGAATACGGTCGCGTCCGTCCGCGAAACGATTCTCTTTTCGCCTGCCGGCGCGCCGGTGTTTTTCATCAGCTTCATGGTCCCCCCATATCGACTGTCGTTAATAACGATTGTCGACAACCTACGCCGCTGCGGTACGGGCGTCAATGCCCCCGGCAACCGTCTCACTCTGGCCGCCCGGCCCGGCCAACGCTAGGCTCCTGCGCCCTGGGCCGGGCGGATCCGGCAGCCCGCCATCTTCGGAAGGACCGGCATGCGCATTGTTCGGATGTGGCGCGGCGTCGTCCACAGCCAAGACCTTGAGGCGTACGTCGAATACGTCCGGGAAACCGGGATCGACGAGTACCGCGCCACGGCCGGCAACCTCGGCGCCTGGATCCTCACCCGTAGCCTGGACGAGGGGCGCAGCGAGATTGTCACGGTTTCGCTGTGGGTTTCCCTAGAGGCGATTCGCGCTTTCGCGGGCGACGACGTCGGCCGGGCCGTCTTCTATCCCGAGGACGACCGCTTCCTCCTGGAGCGTGACCGCACCGTGTCGCACTATGAGCTCGCCGGTTAGCCCCGGCGGTCGCGGCGGTAGCCGACAGCCTGAAGCATCAGCAGCGCAAGGGCGCCTGCCAGACCGAAGGGCAGCAGGTACACACCCATCATCTGGAAGTTCATCATCGCAACGTCCTGGGCACTCGTGACTGCACCGCCGCCGCTGTAAATGGCCGACGTTATTTGGAGGTTGCCGGAGAGCCAGATCAGTCCAAGGACAAGCATCATCGCCACAACCGCCCACGCGGCACAGAGATAGGGGTTGAACCGGCTCCTGGGGGCAGCAGCCGGTTCGAGGGGCCCTTGAGGAGCGGCGCCGTCAACGCCCGCATCGCTGAACTCCGCTTCGGTATGGGTGGTTCGGCGCGACGCCTGCGGAGGTTCACCGCCGTCGGACACCACTTCCACCCAGTCCCCGCTTTCCCCAGGCACCGGCCGGGCGTAGAGCCGGTAGTCAGATTTGCTGATACTTCGCCGAGTTCCCATGGCCCGAAGCCTACTACGGGGCGGCTCCGGCCTTTCCCTGCATCTACGGCGCGACTATCCGTCACCTTGCAGCAAGGCCCCGAGGTAGCGGCCGGTGCTGCTGGCAGGGTTGGCGGCGACGTCGTCGGGCGTACCCGTGGCGATGATGCCGCCACCGGCCTCGCCTCCGCCCGGCCCCAGGTCGATGACGTGGTCAGCGTTCGCAATCAGGTCCAGGTCATGTTCGATGACGACGATCGTGGCGCCTTTGGCAAGGAGACGGTCCAGTAACCGCGTGTCGAGCGGATGCAGGCCGACGGTGGGCTCGTCGAGGATAAACAGGGTGCCGGACTGGTCCCGGCCCAGCTCGTCGGCGAGCTTTAGCCGCTGTGCCTCGCCGCCGGACAGTGCCGGGGTGTCCTCCCCCAGGCAGGAACTGGACATCCAGCACCACCTGGCCCGCGAAAACTCTTGATCCGTACACTCCAACACCCGATACACGCCGGGACATTCGCCGATGAGAGCCGAGGCCCGAGTTCCGGTGCGGGGACACGGGCAAAAGCAGGGCAGGCTGTACGTTGACCACATGAAGTCTGCGAAGGAAATGTTCGGCAGCGGCAGTGGTCCGTTCATCAACCTGAACTGGGCCGGGAGGGTTGAAAAGCCCGAGGCCGTCGCCGCACGCCTGGCCGGCACGATGTCGCTGCTGTCCGCGTGGACCGGGCTGCAGTGGTACCACGACACCGGTGACCGGAACAGCACCGCTGTCAGCTATGAAGTCATACCGGCCGAACAGCAAAGCCTTACCGGACTTATCGATCCGGGGCCTGCTAGGGAACGCGATGCTGCACCCCGGTCGAGCAGCTATTTCATGTCCATGCGTTCCAGCCCGGATCCAAACGGCACCTATATGGTTCTTCTGAGTGGTTCGGCCGGATCCGATCAGGAACTGAGCAACCAGGTCACGTTGCAACTCGCAGATGATTTCCCGGTGGGCGTTCCCCCTGAGGCTGCCCGCTGGTTTCTGGATCTCATCCGGCTGTGGGAGCCTGACCGCGCACGGCTTAGCAGCCAGTCCGTGGAGCAGGAGATCTGGTTAACCCGTGCAGCGTATCTGTCCTGGACCTCGGCAAAGGCCTACCTCGAGCCCCTCAGCGACAAGGAAGTCCGCATCCCGTTTGGTGACGGTGGTCTGGGAATTGCACGTACATGGACTGTGGAAGGCATCGCCGCACTGGACCGGGATCTTCGGCAGGCAGGGGCACCGAAGGCAAGCAACCGGCCACCCACACAGGACCAGCCTCAGTTCCCGAGCGGTTACCCGAAAGAGCTGGACTCCCTGGCCCGGGAACTGAACTGCAGCCGCGGGATTCAGTAGCCGCGGGGAATCACCGAGCTGAACGGTTAAAAGCCGATGCCCGTGTTCCGGTGAGGGAACACGGGCATCGGTACCAGGCGAATAGGGATTCAAGGCGGGCAAACCGCGCCCCGCCTAGCTCTCTTCCACCTCCGAGAACAGGGCCATGAAGGTGGTCCCGCTGGCCTTCAGCTGACCGAAGAGGTCCGCGGCCGCAGGTGTTGTCACAGCAGCCGAGGCGTCCTCATAGCTGTCGAAGTACAGGTCAAGCGTCCGGTGGGCAGGCGTGGGTGAGCCGTTTTCCTTCGGCCAGACCTTGCCGGCCTCGTAACGACGCAGCTTCGGGAGCTGCTTGGCGCTGTCCGCGATGCCTTTGTAGGCCGTCTCAAAGGCGTCGGGGTCGGCGGGGTTGTCAATGACGAACGTGATCTTGGTGGGCATGGGGTTCTTTCCTTTCGGGGGGTCGGGGTGGTTGAAGTTTCCGGGCACGTGGGACCGTTGTCTACCGTGCCGCGGTCTCCAGCAGCCGGAGCCAGAGTTCACTGATCGTGGGATACGCCGGAACCGCATGCCAGAGCCGGTCGATCGGCACTTCCCCCGCGATCGCAATGGTTGCCGCGTGCACCAGCTCGGTCACGTCAGGTCCGACGGCGGTGAACCCGACAATCGTGTTGGTGTCCTCATTGATGACCATGCTCGCGCGGCCGGTATAGCCGTCGGCATGCAGGGAAGCACCAGCAACCGATCCAAGGTCGTATTCCACGGAACGGACCCGGAGCCCGGCGTCGACGGCGCCGGCCAGGGTGAGGCCGGCGGAGGCAATCTCGGGGTCGGTGAAGATGACCTGCGGAACTGCCCGGAGGTCGGCGGTCGCCGCATGACGCCCCCAGGGGAAGTCCTCAACCGGGGCGCCGGTTGCCCGTGCAACGATCGCCTCCCCCGCAGCCCGGGCCTGGTACTTCCCCTGGTGGGTGAGCAGCGCACGACCGTTGACGTCGCCCGCGGCGTAAAGCCAGCCGCCGTCGGGCACGGTGCCGTCGGGGCCGACCACCCGGAGCGTCTCGTCCACGCTCAGCCAGCCGGAGGCCGCGAGCCCGAGGTGTTCGAGCCCGAGGTCGCCGGTGTTGGGCCGGCGTCCCGTGGCAACCAGGACCTCGTCGGCGTCGATACTCCCGCCGCCGGCCAGGGTTACGTGCACGGTGCCGCGGGCGTCGCGGGTAACGTCGCTCGGGCTTGCACCGATCAGCACCCGCACGCCGCTGCTCTCGAGGGACGCGACGACGTGCTCGGCGGCGTACGGCTCGACCCGCGGCAGGACGCCGTCGCGCGCAATGAGCGTCACCGCGGCGCCCAGAGCGCTGAAGGCGGTCGCCATTTCCGTGCCGACGACGCCCCCGCCGATGATCGCGAGCCGCTCCGGGATTTTCTTCACGGACACCGCTTCACGGCTGGTCCAGGGGGCGGCGTCCGCCAGTCCCGGGATCGGCGGAAGCGCCGCGCTGGTGCCGGTGGCGACAACGACGGCGTGCCGTGCCGTGATCGCGCTGACCGTGCCGTCCCGGCCGGTGACTTCCACGGTCCGCGGGGCACTGATCCGCCCGTGCCCGCGGACCAGGGTGATGCCGGCCTGATGGAGCCACGCCACCTGGCCGTCGTCGTTCCAGTTCGAGGCGAACCGGTCCCGGCGGGCCAGCACCGCATCGACGTCGAGTCCGCCGGTTACCGCCGCGGCGGCACCGGGCAGCTGCCGGGCCGCACGGATTGCGGCGGCGTCCCGCAGCAGCGCTTTGGTCGGCATGCACGCCCAGTAGGAGCACTCCCCGCCCACCAGCTCGGATTCGACAATCACCGCGCTGAGGCCGCCGGCAACTATCCGGTCCGCAACGTTCTCCCCCACCGGACCGGCGCCGATAACAATAACGTCCGTAACGGTCCCGGTCATCGCGTGCCCGCCTTCGCGAGACGCTGCAGCCGGATCGCGGAGAGAAGGAAGAACACGCCGCCGAGGGTGGCGTATCCCGCGACGCCGGTGAGGGCCGCCGCGGAGGTGCCGGACATCAGAATGAATCCGGTGCCGGCGAGGGTGGAGATGCCGCCGCTGAGAATCATCGGCCACTGCCCGCCCAGCTTCAGGCGGGAAATGGCAACGGCGAGCTGGACGGCGCCCGCGGTAATAGCCCACACACCCCAGACAACCAGCACGGCGGGAACCCCCGAGGTGACGGCCACGCCGAGGGCGACGGCGGTCAGCAGGCTGAGCGCCATATTCACCAGGAGCAGCGGGCCGGGACGGGTGGCGCGGGAGGCGCGGTGGTCGACGACGGCGGCCGCGACGTCGAACAGCGGGTAGAGGATGAGCAGGGCGATGCTGAGGGGTCCGAGGGTGGAGGCGGTCAGGGCAATGAGGACTGCCCAGACGATGGCGAATCCGAAGCGGACGAAGTACAGCTTCCGCAGGACCGGCGAGATCGCCGGTGGGGTCTGGATGGTTGATGTGGTCATGACATTCCGTTCTGTTTGAAGTGTTTGAAAGCGGGAAGGGGGTGTCTGGTGAGGGGTCATCGGACGGTTACCGCCGACGTCGCGGCCTGGAGAATGAGACCCGCGACGGTCGAGGGACGACTGACCATGACGGCATGGGAGGCCTCGACCTCTATGACAGCCGCGTCGGTCCGGCGGGCCATCATCCGCTGCACGTCCGGGTCGATGGCCCGGTCCGCCGTGGTGACGAGTACATAGGCGGGCACGGTGCGGAATGCCTCCCGGCTGATCGGTTCCGCGACCGCCCGGACGTTTGCAGGACGCTGGACGATGCCGAGGGCACCTGCCGTGTGCTGGTCGACGTCGGCGGCAAAGGCTGCGCGGAACCCCTCCGGGCTGATGTGGACCTCAGGCCCGCTTGGTGTTTCGACTGTCACCAAGGGCAGCGGGGTCGAAGATTGTGCGGCCAGCTGGCCGACGGTCTCCCCCGCAATCGGGATAAATGCCGCGACGTACACGAGGGCTCGCACGTCAAAGGCACTCGTATCGATGTTCGTGATGACTGCACCGCCGTACGAATGGCCTACAAGCACCACGGGACCCTCGATCGCCGCAAGGTAGCTGGCCAGGTAGGCCGTGTCATGCTCCACGCCCCGCAGCGGGTTAGCAACGGCCCGGACCGGGAATCCTGCGTGTAGAAGTTCGTTGATCACCGGCTCCCAGCTGGAGGAATCGGCCCACGCGCCGTGCACAAGCACGATGGTCGGCAATCCCTGGTTTTCGGCCTGGTTTTCGGCGGCGGCGGAATCGGTGGCGCCCAGTCGGGGTGAATTGTTGAACATCTGGGTTGTCCTTTCATCGGAGTTGAAGCCGCCCGGCGTCCGTACGGAACGCCGTTCGCGGCTGGTAGAATGACCAGTCACTCTACTTAGAAGGAGCGTAATGTGGATCACGGGGACACGCAAGGGCAACGGGAAGGAAAACCATGGCGGAGGCTGTGAAGGTATCGATGAGGGAACGTCTCGTCGAAGCAGCGACTGAGCTGTTCTATGCCGAGGGGCTGCGGGCGGTCAGCGTCGACAAGGTGATCGACCGTGCCGGCACGACGAAAGTGACCTTCTACCGGCATTTCAAAAGCAAGGACGACCTGGTGGTAGCCCATCTGGAACGCCGGGCAAAGATTGAGCGTGAGGGAATCGGCGCTGCAATGGAACATGCAGGCGGAGATGCCGATAAGACGTTCCAACTTATTGCCGAACACTTAGGCACGATGTCGTGCGAACCCGGATTCCGCGGGTGCCCCTTCATCAACGCGGCGGCCGAGTATCCGGATCCCGCCAGTGCGGTCCGTAAAACCATCAGGGACCACCGCGAATGGTGCAAGGCTGCGTACACGGAAATCGTCCGTCCCCTGGCCCCCGCCGACCCGAACGCTGTGGCTCAGGATCTGATGCTTCTTCACGGCGGCGCAATGGTTGCCGGCTACCTTGACGCCGACGGCGATGACCTCGCCGCTTCGTTCCTGCGCAGCTGCCGTGCGGTCGTCAAGGCCGGCTGACCCGCTGCCAAGACCGGGAGCGCGAACGGCTTCCCGGGACCGGGTGAGCCCGGCACCTTAGTATTTCGTTCATGACCAGCGCGGCCAGCAGCCCCTCCGGTACCACCCGGCTGCTGGCCGTCGCTATTCTCGCCACCTTCGTGGCGTTCCTCGACGGGTCCATCGTCACCGTGGCGTTGCCGGCGATCAGCGGAGAACTCGGCGGCGGGCTGCCCACCCAGCAGTGGACCGTGAACGCCTATCTGCTCACCCTGGGGGCGTTCATCCTGCTGGCCGGCTCGCTCTCGGACTCCTTCGGCCGGCTGCGGATCCTGCGGATCGGCATCCTGGGCTTCGGGCTCTCCTCCCTTGCCTGCGCGCTGGCGTGGGCACCCGGCGTCCTGATCCTCGCCCGCGGCATCCAGGGCATCACCGCCGCACTGCTGGTGCCCGGCTCGCTGGCGCTTATTACGACGGCGTACCACGACGCCGCGCGCGCCGCCGCGATCGGCAGGTGGACGGCGTGGACCGGCACGGCCGCGATTATCGGCCCGCTGCTGGGCGGAGTGCTTGTGGACGTGGGAAGCTGGCGGCTGATCTTCGCCGTGAACGTCCTGCCGGTGGCCGCATGCCTGCTGCTGATGACCGGCCTGCAGGAGAGCAGCGGCCGTCGGCGGGCCGCGTTCGACCTGCCCGGCGTTGTACTGGCCGTCGCCGGACTGGCAGGTCCCGTCTATGGACTGATCGAACAGGAGCGGCTCGGCTGGGGGCATCCCGCCGTCGTCGTTCCCCTGGCTGCAGGGCTGCTGGCCCTGGTGCTGTTCCTGCTGCGCGAGGCCCGGGCACCGGCACCGATGATGCCGCTGTCCCTGTTCCGGGCACGGAACTTCCGCTACGGCAACGTGGTTACTGCGGGCGCCTACGCGGGGCTCTCGCTGGGGACCTTCGCCGTGACGGTTTTCGTGCAGGAGTCCGCGGGGTTCTCCGCGACGGCCGCCGGCTTCACCGCCCTGCCGCTGCCGGTCGCCATGCTGCTGCTGTCCGCCCGTGTCGGCAGGCTGGCCGGAATTTACGGGGCCGCGGCTGTTTATGACCGCCGGTCCGGTGCTCTGCGGGGCCGGGTTCCTGCTGATGCTGACGGTCCAGCCGCCGCTGGATTTCCTCACCGAACTGCTGCCCGGGCTGCTGCTGTGCGGACTGGGCCTGGCGCTGACGGTGGCGCCGCTGACCTCCGCGGTGCTCGGCGCGCTGAACGAGGACGACGCCGGCATCGGGTCAGCGGTCAACAATGCCGTCTCGCGGGTGGCCGGGCTGATTGCGATCGCGCTGGCCGGCACCGTGTCCGGCGGTGCCCTGGACTTTCCGGGCTTCCGGCAGACGGTGCTGGTTACCGCGTGCCTCTTCCTTGCGGCCGGGGCAGTCGCGTTCCTGGGGATCCGGAATCCGACGACGGCAACTGGGCGCTCCGCTGGCGGGTGACGCGCAGCGGGTGCGCCGTCGTCGCGCTTCGGCGTTACCGGGGCATGAGCAAACCGCGAGTGGCTTTTCTGTGGAGGACCGGCTTGCGGGACGATGCACCTATGGCTGCATGTGTCAGCCTTCGCGGCACTAGTTGTTGCTCCTAGCGACAGCCAGACGAGGATGTCATTCTGTTTGCGAGAGGGGCCACACCATTCACGCTAAGCCAGTAGATGGAATTGGGGCCCGGCAATCGAGGGGAAGCGAAATGCGTTTCAGCAATCCGTTGGCAAGAAACCCGTGGCCACACGACATGGTAATTGCAGTCTCGCCGAGTGGGAGAGCCGCTGGCGAACGGCCTGGGCGCGGGGCCGGACTTGGTACCGCTGATTCCACCCGACCGCAATACCCAACGCAGGACAGCATGCGCCAGATGCAGGAGACCATGCGGCAAGCCATGCAGCCTGGCCAACCCCTCCACCCGCTCATTCCGCCCCTATGGGCCACGGAATACGGCTGGGACGGCATCGACCAAGACGCCTTCAACACGTGGGACCAAAGCTATAACCGGGCGTTGCAGGTTAGTTGGGAATGAGGCAGCCATGAGCGCGGAGTTGGCCATCAGTGTTCAGGGGCTGGAGAAGTCTTTCGGGAGATTCCAGGCTCTCAACGGGCTGGACCTACAGGTTGAGCGTGGGCAGGTGCACGGTTTTCTGGGGCCAAACGGTGCAGGGAAGTCAACAACCATCCGCGTGCTCTTGGGGCTGTTGAAGGCCGACGCCGGAGACCTTCATGTCCTGGGAAAGGATCCGTGGCGGGAGGCCGTGCCCCTGCATCGGCGGCTTGCCTATGTGCCGGGCGATGTCGCGTTATGGCCGGGCATGACCGGCGGCGAGGCCATCGACCTGCTGGGATCGCTCCGCGGCGGGCTGGACGAGCGGCGGCGGGCGGAACTGATCCAGCGGTTTGAGCTGGATCCCGCGAAGCGGGGCCGCCAGTACTCCAAAGGTAACCGGCAAAAGGTAGCCATCGTCGCCGCCTTGGCCTCCGACGTCGAACTCCTGATCCTCGACGAGCCAACCAGCGGTCTGGACCCGCTGATGGAGAACGTCTTCCAGGAAGTGATCGGTGAAGCGAAGCAACGCGGCACCACGGTGCTGCTCAGCAGCCATATCCTCGCAGAGGTCGAAACCCTCGCGGACCGGGTGAGCATCATCCGGGACGGACGGATCGTGGAGGAAGGCACACTGGCCCGGCTTCGCGGGCATACCACCACCGCCGTCCACGCCACTCTGGAACGTAACCCACAGCCCGGCCAGCTGGCCGCATTCGAGGACGTGCACCTGGACGGCGGCAAACTCACGGCTGTGGTGGAGTCCGCCCGGGTGGGTGAGGCAATGGCAGCACTCACCCCGTTCGGCATCACATCGCTGACCGTTGAACCGCCCTCGCTGGAGAGCCTCTTCCTGCGGCTGTACGACGCCGACACCCCCTCCACGCGGGCGCGCCCATGAGCAACGCCCTGACGGGTACCGGCCCCCTGCTGCGTGCTACTGTCCGGTTCGACGGACGTAGCTTTGTGCCGTGGATCCTGATCGCGACGGCGCTCTCTGCGTCCTCCGTACTCGTTTACCCATGGGTCTTTCCCACCCAGCAGGACCGCCTCGGACTAGCCCTTGCCATTGGCTCCAACCCGGCACTGGGCCTGATCTTCGGGCCGGCCTACGATCTGAGCACCGACGACGGTTTCAACGCCTGGCGCAGCCTCGCCCTGGGCGGATTCCTCGCCGCACTCGGATCGATTTTCACCGTCACCCGGTCCAGCCGGGGCCAGGAGGACTCCGGACAGGCCGAGCTTCTGGCATCCGGTGTGCTGGGCCGGGGCAGCCGCCTGCTGGCGGGAGTGAGCCTGGCCCTGATGGGCTCGGCGGCTCTCGGAGCCGTCGCCGGAGTCGTCACTTCCTGGTGCGGCGGCGGCTGGAATGCCTCCCTGCTGCTGGGAGCAACGTTCACTGCCACCGGTTGGATGTTCGCTGCGGTCGCCGCCGTGACCGCGCAGCTAGGATCCGATGGGCGGACGGCCAACTCGCTGGCCGTGGGTACCTTCGGCGCGCTGTTCCTGCTGCGCGGCTTCCTGTATTCGGTGGAGGCACCGGATTGGACGTCCTGGATCAATCCTCTGAGCTGGATGACTGAAACCCGGCCGGCCAGCGGCAACCACTGGTGGCCGCTGCTCCCCGCAATGGCCCTCACCCTGGTCCTGCTCGGTATAGCCTTCCTGCTGCAGTCGCGGCGCGACTTCGGGCAGGGCGCCATCGCTCCCGATCCCGGCCCCGCCCGGGGCAGGGTTGGAACTCCGTGGAGCCTGGCTGTACGGCTGAACCGCGCCCCGCTCCTGACATGGACCGTTGCATTCATGATTATCGGGGTGGTCTTCGGGTTTTTTGCCCGCTCCTTTAAGGACATCCTGAGCGGTGACAGCGCAGCCGCCTCGGTTCTCGCATCCGGTGCAGCCACACCGGATGGCCTCGCGCCGGCCTTCCTGGTGACGATCCTGAGCCTGGTCGGTATTCTCGCCGCCATCCCCGGCGTGCACATCCTGCAGAAGGTGCGGATCGAGGAACTGGAGGGCCGGCTAGAGCCCGTTCTGGCCGCCGCCGTTCCGCGCTCCCGTTACTTCACGGCAAACGTCTTGCTCGCATTGGCCACACCAACCATCTACCTGCTTCTCGCTGGAGCCATCATCACGGTGCTGGCCTCCGGAGACCTGGGCATCGACGCCGGCAAGGTTCTCCTGCAGGCCGTGGTGACGGTTCCGGCCGTCTGGACGGCCACCTCCGTTTCGGTGGCGGTCGTCGGTGCGCGGCCGCAGGTGCTAATCGCGTCCTGGGCCGGTGTGTTTATTTCCTTCGTGCTCACGTTGCTGGGCCCGACATTCAGGCTCTGGGACTGGGTGCTGGCCATCAGTCCGTTCTGGCACGTTCCCAACGTTTCCGTCGACGACGCCGGGTGGGCCGGGTTGGTGGGAATCTCCGCCGTCACCGCCGTGTTCCTGCTGATCGGCTTCACTGGTTTTCGCCGTCGCGACCTCGATGGGTAGCCATTCGTGGCCAATGGAGCCGGGGAGTGGCGTTCAGATGTCGCGATGAGGGATCCGCTTGCGAAACGATTAGTCGTGGCTCACTCACATCCATAGAGCACGGTGCTCGGCGTTAGGCTCATGCGATGGACTCAGCAGCGTATCTTCGTGGTCTCTTCGGCGTGCATGAGCGCGTGGCACTCGTGACGGGAGGAAGTTCGGGTATTGGCAAAGCGATCGCACTCGCACTCAGCGCAGCGGGCGCACACGTACTCATCGCGGCCCGGACCGCAGCGGCGATCGACGCGACAGTAGCGGAAATACGCGCGGCGGGTGGCTCCGCCGACGGCGTCGTCGTGGACCTCTCGACCCGCCGGGGAGCACACGCTCTCGCCGATGCTGCCGGCGACGTCGACATCCTGGTCAACTCAGCGGGTATCAATCTTCGCCCGCTAATCCCCGAGCTCGACGAGGACACCTGGGATGAGACCATGCGAGTCAACCTCGAGGCGCCGTTCATCCTCGGTCAGCGTCTCGCGCCCGGAATGGCAGAACGCGGTTTCGGCCGGATTATTCACATCAGTTCTCAGCAGGCACATCGGGCGTTCGCGTCAAGCGGTGCCTACGGAGTGTCGAAAGCAGCCATCGAGGCCTTGGCCCGCTCGCAATCCGAGGCCTGGGCACCATACGGTGTCACCGCAAACGCATTGGTGCCGGGCTTCGTCCAAACCCCCTTGAACAAGCGGCTCAGCTCGGACCCAGCGACCGTCCAAGCTCTGGCTCGGCGGACACTCGTCGGGCGAAACGGTCTGCCCGAGGACTTCGCAGGCGCGGCTGTGTTCCTGGCCAGCGCTGCGTCGGCTTACGTCGTCGGGCAGTTGATCACCGTTGATGGAGGATTTTCGGTTCACTAATGCTTTTGAAGAAAGCGACTATTGGCTGGTCAGGGACCTCTGAACCGGATGATCTCCGTAGTGAGGATCGGCGACGGGACCAGCGGCGTCGAGATGGTCTGTCCCGGGAATCGTAGACGGTGGTGCTCTCCGGGTGAGGCGCGTAAGGGCATGCCTGCGTCGTTGTGCCGCGGGGCTGCCGGCTAGAACCCGGCCCGCCAGTCGAGAATGACGTCCGCCACCTCGTCGAGGTGTGACTCCAGGAGGAAATGCCCGCCGTCGAGAAGTTCCACGCGCGCCTTGGGGACGTCCTGGAGGAATGCCGATGCTCCGGCCGGACCGAAGATTTCGTCATTCCGCCCCCACACGGCAAGCACCGGAACCTGGGTGGAACGCAGCCATTCGTGGAGCGCCGGATACAGCGCCCGGTTGGTGTGATAGTCGCCGAAGAGGGCGAGCTGGGCCTCGTCGACGCCGCTGCGGGCCAGGAGCGCCAGATCGTGCTCCCAGGCGTCCGGGTCCACGGTGGTGGGGTCCGGAACGCCGTGCTTGTACTGCCACTCGACTGCCTCCCGGCCCAAGGCCGGACGCAGGGCTGCCTTGTTTTCCGGCGAAGGGTCCGCACCGTAGGCCCAGATGGGAGCCCAGAAGTCGGGCACAAACCCCTCTTCGTAGCCGTTGCCGTTCTGCGAAATCACCCCTTCCACCGCTGCCGGGTTGGCCAGCGCCAGCCGCCAGGCGATGGGGGCGCCGTAGTCCTGGGTGTAGACCGTGTAGGCGTCCACGCCGAGTTCCGTCAGAAAAGCACTCGTCACCTCGGCCAGGCCGTCGAATGTGTACGTAAACTCCTCGACTGACGGCGCCGACGAGCGGCCGAAGCCGATATGGTCCGGGGCGATCACCCGGTATTGTTCGGCGAGCCTGGGGATGAGGTGGCGGAACATGTGCGAGCTGGTGGGATATCCGTGCAGGAGCAAGAGCACCGGGGCGTCCACGGGGCCGGCTTCGCGGTAAAACACGTCTAGGCCGTTGACGGAAACGGTGCGGTGATGGACGGCAACCATGGACTAACCCCTATCATTCGTTTTAGTGGTTATCGGGACGCTACCATGGAACGGGTGCCGCGCACCCCCGTGAACATGGAAAGCGTGCCGTGCACCCCCGTGAAAGGAACCCGATGCTAGAGGATGAAGACCTGCTGCTGGCGCTGCTGAACAGCACGCCAGTTGTCATGGGCAGTCCCACCGACGAGCTAGCGGGCGCATCCGGCGTCGAGTTCGTCGCACGCTACGGTGGCACGGGCTCCCCAGCCGAGCTTGAACATCTTCGCTGGATGCGCGAGTGCCTGCAGGACGCTGTCCGGGGATCCAATGACGCGCTGTCCCGCCTTTCGACAGCACTGGGCGACGGGGTCCTGGTCCCCCGGGTCACTCCGCAGGGACTCCACTGGGAAGTGCGTGCGCCTGAGGACGAGCGCATAGCCTTCCGTGCAGCGCTTGCCTGGTCCCGTGTGGTCCAAGAGTTTCCCGGCCGTCTGCGTCCCTGTGCCAACAACGAGTGCAACCTTTTCCTCATCGACAGGAGCAGGCCGGGCACCGCCAAGTGGTGTTCCATGGCCGTCTGCGGCAACCGCATGAAGGCCCGCACGCATGCCGGCCGCCAGCGGGCGGCTGCGGACCGGCCGTAACGGGGCTGATTGTGAGTCGGCCGGGGTCCGGATCAGCGTAGCGTCCCAGGACCGTTTGACCACCCTGTTAGGTTCGGACAATGGGGACAATCGAGAGCCGAAAGCTGCATGCCCTCGTGGATGCCGCCATTGAAGGGCTGCCGCCCGCTGCCCAAGCGGCGCCCCGCCTGATTGTGGACATAGGGTCAGCCCACACCCGGGCAAACGCCGGGCTCCGGGAAAGGCTGTAACCGGTGGACCCCAACGAACCTCGCTACCGGACAGATGCGTTGCGGGTTGCTGTGCCCGGTGCCTGCCTGCTGCTTGGGCTCGCGGTTGTCCTGTCATCTGCCGCCGGGTGGATCCTCGTCATCGGCTCCCGCATCGTCAGCCCCTGGCTGGCGGCCGCCGCGCTGCTGCTGGCCGCGCTGGCGATTCGGTGGCTCGGCTCTCGGAACGGGGCCGGCGACCGCAAGAATCCACGGTTGCACTCCCCCGCTCTGGCACTGCTGGCGGCCGCCGTCGTGGGGGCCGGAATCGCCGCCGGATCGCTGCTCGAGGCAGGGACCGAGAGCTTCATCCTGGATCCCCAAGGGCCGGAGGGCTGCCGCGCCGCAGTGCGGGAGTCCGCTTTCCTCATGTCAGGAAGCGGCACGGTTTACGCGGTCGGCGCCCACGGAATCGGACGGCATGCCGGTGACTGGAACACCGACGACGGCTACCGGCCGATCGCGGCCGGCAACTACACCCTGGAATGGAACGCGACCGGCGGGCAGCTCACCGTCGACGGCGCCTCCACCCCCAACGGGTATCGGCTGGTCGAAGCCAGCGAATACACTGTGCAGCTCGACGCCGACGGCAACGAGCTCAGCGGTTACGTGCCCGTGGGACCGACAGAGTTTGAGCAGCAGCCGGTCGCCTGCCGGTAAAGCCCGCCTGTCCGGGCTGGTTCACCCAAAGAATCTCCTAGCGCAAATAGCCTTCTCATTGTTGACTAAGGCCTATGCCAGCCGTTGAAATCCGCCGAGCCACCGAAAATGACGCCCATGACCTCGCGCACGTCCATGTCCAAGCATGGCAATGGGCCTACCGCGGATTGATGCCCGATTCCCTCCTCGATGGACTGGACATTGAGCGAAGGGCTGCGGGCTGGAAGCGAATGATCTACGAAGGGCTGGTGCCTCAACCGCATCTGGCCGTGATCGGCTCGACGGTAGCGGGGTTCTCCCACGCAGCTGCCAGCGGCGACGACGACGCCGATCCGCAGGTCGGAGAGGTCACCGCCCTCTACCTCCTGGAGCAATTTGTCGGTACGGGAGTCGGGCGCCGCTTGTGGGAGGCAGCGCTGAACCAGTTACGCGAAAGCGGACATACCGCTTTTTCCGTGTGGGTTCTGGACTCAAATCGGCGCGGTCGGAATTTCTACGAACGAATGGGAATGGCCCCGGACGGGGCAACTAAGCAAGAGCTGATTGGGGATTCAACGCTGACGGAAGTTCGCTACCGCTCTTCGTTCAGGGATGCAGATTGATCCCGTCTGAGGGTGCAATGCTGAAGTCCGTGAACCGCACGTTTAACCCGCCGCGTTCCGGAGAGCATGCCATCAGCCCTACCTGGCAACGACTCTTCAGGGGAAGGTAGCCCAGCCGCAGACTGTTCCACTGCCCATCCGAGCCGCCGCGTTCCAGGTACTGCACATGGACCGCGGTGGCCTGCCGGGTCAGCCTCAGGGTTATCTCGTCCCTGGCTGTGCCGAGAGGACGCAGAGACCAGTCCGAAGTGCCGTAGAAGAAATGTCCGGTGTCGCGGATGAATCCGTAGTGGGTTTTTCGCCAGAAATCCGTGGAGGCAGCAGTTTCCAAAGTCAGCGAGTCCCCGTCGGCTTTCCAGCTGGTCGGCTCGTTCAGCCACGACATGTTCTCGAACATTTTCATCCGTTTCTCGGTATAGGGGTGGAAAGGATACGGCGAGCATAATCGGCGCAAGGAAGAGAACGACGTCGCCGGTCCCGCCGGGGTCCCGAGCACCTCAACACTCTTGACAGCGGCAAACCTGTAAAGCTAACTAGACGTGTCAAGCGAGCTGTACACCCGAGGAGGCCGGCAATGTCCGTTGCGCCAACACGTACGAAGTGGGGATATGCCAAGTTCGGAACCGGCCGCGTACCGGCCGCGGCCGTCGCCGTTCCGGGCGGGCTGGCCCTGGGAGCAGCAGGAGGTCGGCTGGCCGTCCTGGCCGGGATCAGCGGATCGAATCCTGCGCTCGGCTTCTGGGTCTTTGCCGCCTGCATCGCGATGCCGGCTGTGGCCCTGGTCTATGTCCTGGTCGTGGACCGAAACACCTTAATAGGTGCAACCGAACGGCCTGACGACTCCGTCGAATCCGGCTGGATCGACAAGGCGGCTGCGGGTTCCTTCATGGATCTGATCCTGGTGCTTGGGGCCGCGGCTACCGTTCTGGCCTTCATCCCACGGGAGCTGGTAGTCGACCTGAAGCTCGTCCTTCCGGCCGTGATCGCTCTGGGCTTCGCCTCCTTCGGCATCCGTTACCTGGTGCTGCAGCGGAAAGGCTGACGTGAAGAACCTGGTGCATGAGTCGCGGCAGCGCCTGGCTTGGTCCCAACAGCGGCTCGCTGACGAGCTGGGGGTATCCCGCCAGACCGTCATCTCCATCGAACGCGGACGTTTTGACCCGTCGCTGCCGCTGGCCTTTCGGATCGCCGCGGTCTTCAACAGCACAATAGAGGACCTCTTCTTTCCCGACGAGCAGCAATGAGGCGCGCCGACGCCAAAGAGGTGCGGCCGAACCTGCGTCGGTATCCGAGATTCGTCCGGTTCTGGCTCGCGTCGACGGTTTCCGACTTCGGAACCTATACGACCACTTTGGCTTTGTCCGTACTGGTGCTGGTCACCATGAACGGGACGGCGCTGGACCAGGGTCTGGTCAATGCTGCCCGCTGGGCCCCCTACCTGTTATTCGGTCTGGTTGCCGGTATCTGGATTGATCGGTTTCCCCGCCGGACGGTACTCATCGGCGGAGACGTCGGCCGCGCCGTGATCCTCGTCGGCATATGCGTAACGGCGGCAGTGGGTGGGATCTCGATTCCGGTCCTGCTGGTTCTGATGTTCGCCTTCGGACTCCTGGCGCTGACCAGCGACGCCGCCTACCAGAGCTTCCTTCCGCAACTGGTCCCCCGCTCCCTGTTGACTCGGGCCAATGCCCGGCTGCAGCAAAGCGACACCGCAGCCCAGGCGACGGGAACTGCCGTCGCCGGCGGCCTGGTGGCATTGGTCACCGCACCGGTGGCACTTCTTTTCGATGCCGTCTCGTATCTTCTTTCGGCAGCGGTGCTCCTGGCCTTGGAACGGCCGGAACCTCCGGCTCCGGTGAGAAGCGGACAACGGCTCCACCGGAAAATCGCGGAGGGACTGGACTGGGTGTACGGCCATGCCTACCTTGGTCCGCTGGCCTGGAGCACGCACCTGTGGTTCATCGGCTCCGCCATCCTCGGGGCGGTCCTGCCTGCGGTTCTTCTACTTGACCTTGGCTTGGGCGCCCTGGGCATGGGTCTGGTGCTGGGCTGTGCGGGCATTGGTGCGGTCATCGGCACCACGCTCTCCACCCGGCTGGGCAACCGATGGGGTACGGGCCGCGTCATCGTCGCTGCCCGCCTCGCCCAGCCGGTCGCCGTCGTCCTGGTGGCACTGGCACCCTTCGTTGCCGATCCGGCGCACGACGGCGGGATCCACGGTTCACCGGCCGAGTGGCCGGGAGAGCTGTGGGCAGCGTTTCTGCTGGCAGGCGCGGGGCAGTTCCTCTTCGGTCTGGCAATGGGCGCCGAAGGGCCGCTGGAAATGGGCTACCGGCAGGCCGTGACGCCGGACCGACTCATTGCACGGATGAGTGCAACCATGCGCTCGGTGAACCGCGGAATGATCGTGCTCGGCGCTCCGCTTGGGGGCACCTTGGCAGCCGTTGCCGGAACTGGAACGGCGCTCTGGGCCGCGGCGGGCTTTCTCCTCTTGTCCGGGTTCGTGCTGCTGTTTTCCAAGTTCAGAAACGCCCGCATAGAGGTTCAGCAGCTGTCCGATGGAGAAGAACTCGTGCCGTAGGCGTCAGGAGAAAGTGGCTCCCGCGCTGACATGCTGCGCGTTGGCCTGCTCCCAGTGCGTCACCATGCTCCCCGGCGCGCCCAGCAGACCCAGGGCTAACCGCCACTTGGATAACTGCACCATCCAGGCAGGGACACGAGGTGCTGTCCCGTAAGCCGATCGACAAGCGCTGTCACGTCGGGTTGAGCCGCTAGATTACGAGCGACCAGAGCCTCTGCGTATCGCCGACGGCCAATTAGCCTGATTTGCCGTCGGCGACGAGTGGTCGTGTCATCCTGCCGGGGAAACGAATTCCTCGAGAATTCGGAACCCCTGGCGGTCGACGGACCGGTGGACCGCCGCGAGCACGACGACGCCGGTGCCCGCAGCCCTGTCGAGTCCGATCCAACTGCTGAATCCGCCGGTACTTCCGTTGTGCCAAGTGATGCTCCGGCCGTGGTGCTCGAGGGTGATCCATCCGGCGCCGATGCCGACTCTGGGCGTGAAGTCGGCAACAGGATCGAGAGCCGACATACCGCGAGGTGTCCCGTCGAGGAGCGACCGAAGGAACCCGCTCATGGTATCGATTGTCGCCCGGACACCTCCCGCGGGAGCGATCGCTTCGCCGACCCAGGCGCGCATGGGACGCCCGAAGCGGTCCGACCCTGTGAGGTCCGCAGGGCCGAGATCCTTCACACGTGCGGGAGTCGAGAACTCAGGGCCGAGAACGTCCTGCAGGAGCTGTGCGTAGCTGCTGCCGGCTGCTTTCGCCACGGCATGCCCGAGCAACTGGAAACCCAGGTTCGAGTACCTGGGTCGAGGGGTACCGACGCGCACGGTGCGCGTCTGGAGTAGAAGGTCGGCAAGGGAATCGCCGTAAGGGTTCTCGCCGCGGATCCAGAAGCCAAGGGTGCGCCGGAGCGGCTGCATCCCCGGTGGTAGGCCCGGCAGCCCGGACCGATGGGTAGCCAGGGATTCCAGGGTCACGGACCCCACGTCTCCGTATCCGTCGAGGGGAAGCAGTTCGCGAAGAACCATCGTCGGCGAGGCGAGGCCGCGCTCCACCACATCCCGATACAGCATCCCGGTGAGCGCCTTCGAGATCGACCCGATCTCGAAGGTGGAGTGGTGGTCGGAGCCGACCCTGGCGGTCATCTCGCGCTCAGGGGTGACCACTGCCACGGCTGTCGCTTGGGCAGGTGACCGAAACATCCGCTCCACTACGCGGACTAGTTCAAAGTCACCAATCCATGCCGTTTCCACAACGGGACGTCCTTCCCTAGGTCCACAGGATGAGAAGCACCACCGAACTCGGGTCAACCCAAGTTGACACTACTTGGGCAACCATAATTGGCAGGTCAAAAGCTGTCAACGTTAGTTGACGATACCCGCCGACGAGCTCACACATAGTGGCGTATCAGTGAGCCTGGGCGCCAGCGTCTACGACCCCTCGGATCCCGTTGGGCGTCTTCTCTTCAACATCCTCGGCATGGTCGCCGAGTTCGAGGCCGCGCTCATTCACCTAAGGACCCGCGAGGAGCTGTCTTCGCCCACTGAGAACGTCATTATGCAGGCCGAAAATCCTTCCAACCGAGAAAACGCAGCGATGACAGTGCGCCGGCTGGCAATGACCGGCTCCCCCATGTGTGCTCGACGGAACCACCGTTTAGTCACAACAGCACACCGCCGGATACTTCGATGCGCTCACCCGTTGCCCAGCGGAACTCGGGAGACACCAGGGCAGAGATCGCGTCGGCAATTTCATCCGGCTCACCCACCCGTCCGAGAGCGGTTTGCCCGGACAGTGCCATGCGCATGGCTTCGCTATCGCGCATGGCTCCGCCATTGAAGTCGGTGGCCGTCGGCCCGGGGGCGATCGAGTTGATCCGAATGCCCCGCGGGCCCAGTTCGACGGCGAGGCTCCGGGTAAGTGCTTCGAGCGCCTTCTTCGATGCCGCATAGACGGAGGTCGCCGGGCTAACGTGCCGGCTGAGCGAACTCGACACGTTCACGATGCTGGCCTGCGGCGCATGGCCAAGAATGTCCCGCCGCGTCCCGAGGACCTCGCAGGCTGGGCCGGGGATGTGTTCGACCATCATCAGCGCTTCCCCGAAGTCCTCCGCCTGAGCATGTGGGCTCAGCTCGAGCGGCCGGAGGCCACCGCCGAGCCGAGCGATATCTATCGGAACAAAACGCTCGCCGTCGCGACGGCTGCCGCACGCCCGCTGTCCGCCGTCGACGTTCTGGTCTTCATCTACGCCATCGCGCAGGCCTGGCAGCTCTCTCCGGAAGGGCTTACCGGTCTCGCGGAAAACCCGGACAGGGGTGAGGAAGTTGCCGCTCGCCGGCAAGCGGTCGTCACCGCCGTCGAGCGAATGCTGCAAGCTCGAGCCTGACTCGAGGCCGCAGGCTGCAGCACTAACCGTTCACGGTCCCGCCTGATCCTGCTGTCGTCAGTGGACAGCGCCCAGTTCGATGAGCAGCACACCGCCGGCAATGAGGACTATTCCCAGGCCCATCAGCCAGGTGAAGGGTTCCTTGAATAAGACCCTGCCGATGACTGCTGTCAGTGCAACGCCGGCGGCCGCCCAGATCCCGTAGGCGATGCCCAATGGCAGGCCGTTGGCGAGGGTGAGGGTAAGCATGATGAACGCAACCAGGTAGCCGACGGCGACCCCGCCGTACCAGCGCCTGTCATCGACGGCGAGGCGAAGGCAGACGGTGCCTGCCACTTCGAAGAGGATCGCTCCGATCAGGAACAAGTAAGCCATTAGGCGGATTCGGCTTTCTCATGTGCCGCTTGTGATCCGAGTTCGACGCAGAGCACCCCGGCGATGACAACGGCGATACCAATGCCCATCAGCAGGGTGAGCGGTTCCCCGAAGATGACCAGGGAGCCGATGGCGGTCAGGGCGACGCCGCTTGCACCCCACACGCCGTAGGCGACACCCAAGGCCATGCCGGTGCGCAGCACACCGGCGAGCAGGATGAAGGAGCCAAGATAGCCGGCCGCGACCACCGCATAGAGGCCGGCATGCTCCAACGCACCTTTGAGCGAGAGCGACGCCGTCACTTCAGCGAGGATGGCGGCGGACAGGAGCATCCACCCTTTTGTGCTGTTGCTCATCGAACGGTTCCTTCGGTGACGACGTGTGGCGGGACCTACGGCATCGTATCCGGAACTAGTTTCCCCGTTCTCCGGAGCGACCGTGTTCCAGGCCGGTAGGAATACCGAGGAACGCCGGTTCCGGCGCCGCGCAGCAGGAGTCAGCAGCGGGCGTAGCAGCAGCCGGTTCCGGCGCCGCGCAGCAGGAGTCAGCAGCGGGCGTAGCAGCAGCCGGCTCCGGTACCGAGCAGCAGGAATCAACCGGTGCAGCAGCAGCCGGTTCCGGCACACCACAGCAGGCGGAGTCCCCCTGATCAGCGGCCGCGTCGGTGCCGCAGCTGGACACGGTGTCGCAGCTGCCGCCCAGATCCGTGGAACAGACGCCGGTTTCGGGCAGCACGAGTTCGACGTCGTCGGCCGCCTTCTGGTCGCCGGCAAGGGCCGCGGCAATGGAACGGACCTGCTCGTAGCCGGTGGCCATCAGGAACGTCGGCGCCCGGCCGTAGGACTTCATGCCGACAATGTAGAAGTCCTTTTCCGGGTGGGACAGCAGGCGGGCGCCGTGCGGTGTCACGGTGCCGCAGCTGTGGAATTCCGGGTCGATAAGCGGCCCGAGTGCCCGCGGCGCTTCCACGGCCGGGTCCAGATCAAGGCGGACTTCCCTCAGCATGTCCAGGTTCGGACGGAAGCCGGTGGCCGGCACCAGCAGGTCGACGTCCAACTGCGTCTCCCCGGACGGCGTGGCCCCGACAACGGTCAGGGTGTCCGCGCTCTTGAACCCGGTGATGGTGAACGAGGTGTGCAGTTCGATGCGGCCTTCCTCGACCAGGGTCCGCAGCCGGCTGCCCAGCGCGCCGCGGGCGGGCAGCCCGTCGAGGTCGCCGCCGCCGTACACACTTGCCGCCGAGGACCGGCGGATGGCCCAGCTGATCCGGGTGTCCGGTTCCTGCTCGGCCAGCTCCCCCAGTGCCAGCAGCGTATTGGCCGCCGAATGGCCGGCACCGACCACCAGGACGTGCTTGCCGGCGAAACGGGCGCGGTCCCGGCCGGTGACGTCCGGCAGCGGCGCGGTGATGAAGCCGGCCGCGTAGGCCTCGGCCTCCCCCGGTGCTGCAAGTCCGGCCGAGCCGAGCGGGTTCGGGGAGTTCCAGGTGCCGGAAGCGTCGATGACGGCGCGGACCCGGTGATCGGCGGTTATGCCGTCGGCGTTCCGGACGCGGACCAGGAACGGAGTGGTATCGCGTCCGCCGGTGCGGGTCTTGTCCAGGCCTTCCCGGCTGACGGCAACTACTTCGCTGTTGGTGTGCAGGGCGTTCCGGATAGCGGGCACGGCAGCCAGCGGCTGCAGGTACTGGTCGAGGAGTTCGACGCCGGTCGGCAGGGTCTCGGCGTCCGGTTCCTGCCAGCCGGTGCCGGCGAGCAGGCGGCGGGCGGCGGCATCGACGTCGTACTGCCATGGCGAGAACAGACGGATGTGCCCCCAGGCACGGACGGCCGCGGCGGGTGCGTCGCCGGCTTCGAAGATGACCGGCGTCAGTCCGCGTTCGAGCAGGTGCGCGGCAGCCGCCAGGCCCACGGGGCCGGACCCGATGACGGCGACGGGAAGCTGGGACAGTTCAGTGTTCATTGGTGCTTTTCCTCAAGGAGTACGAAAGTTTTGCTAAGCCGGCAGGAGGTCGGCGATGAGTGCGGTGATCCGGGTCTTGATGTCGTCGCGGATGGGTCGGACCGCGTCCACTCCCTGGCCTGCGGGGTCGTCGAGTTTCCAGTCCTCGTAGCGCTTGCCGGGGAAGATCGGGCAGGCATCGCCGCAGCCCATGGTGATCACGACGTCGGACTCCTTCACTGCTTCGGTGGTCAGCACCTTGGGCAGCTCGGCGGACATGTCGATACCCTCTTCGGCCATGGCTTCGACGGCGGCGGGGTTGACCGAGTCGGCGGGCGCGGATCCGGCGGACCGGACTTCGATCCGTCCCTCGCCGAGGTGTCGCAGGTACGCGGCGGCCATCTGCGACCGTCCGGCGTTGTGCACGCAGACGAACAGGACGGAGGGCTTGGCTGCGGTTTCGGTGGTGCTCATCGGTTCATCTTTTCTGTGGAGGCGTCAGGGGTGGGAGCGGCGGGAGCGGCGGCGGGCCAGTATTTCTTCTGCGCCCAGAGGGCGACATAGACCAGCGCGACCAGGACGGGGACTTCGATCAGGGGTCCGACGACGCCGGCCAGTGCCTGCCCGGAGGTCACGCCGTAGGTGCCGATCGCCACGGCAATGGCGAGTTCGAAGTTGTTGCCGGCGGCGGTGAAGGCCAGCGTGGTGGTGCGGGGGTAGCCCAGGTACAGGAGTTTGCCCAGCAGCATGCCGGCGCCGAACACCACCAGGAAGTAGACCAGCAGCGGCAGGGCGATGCGGGCGACGTCGAGCGGGTTCGAGGTGATCTCATCCCCCTGCAGGGCGAAGAGCAGCACGATGGTGAACAGCAGGCCGTAGAGCGCCCACGGGCCGATCTTCGGAAGGAACGTGCCTTCGTACCAGTCGCGGCCCTTCGCCTTTTCGCCGAGGGTGCGGGTGAGGAAGCCGGCCAGCAGGGGGATGCCCAGGAAGATGAGCACACTGGCCGTGATGGACCAGAAGGAGAAGCCGGCGCTGGTGGTTTCCAGTCCCAGCCAGCCGGGCAGGACCTGCAGGTAGAACCAGCCCAGGGCACCAAAGGCGACGACCTGGAAGACGGAGTTGATGGCCACCAGCACGGCGGCGGCTTCGCGGTCACCGCAGGCGAGGTCGTTCCAGATCATCACCATCGCAATGCAGCGGGCCAGGCCGACAATGATCAGGCCGGTGCGGTATTCCGGCAGGTCCGGCAGGAAAATCCAGGCCAGCGCGAACATAAACGCCGGGGCGGCGACCCAGTTGAGCACCAGTGACGTGACCATCAGTTTCCGGTCGGCGACAACCTTCGAGGTTTCGTCGTAGCGGACCTTGGCCAGCACCGGATACATCATCACCAGCAGGCCGACGGCGATGGGCAGCGACACATTCGACACCTTCACCGAGTCCAGCGCGGGCCCGATGCCCGGAACCAGGCGGCCCAGCAGCAGTCCGGCGGCCATCGCGGCGAGGATCCAGACGGGCAGGAAGCGGTCCAGGGTGGAGAGCCGGGCGGTGACCTGGCCGGTCTGGGGTGGTGCGGTGGACGTGCTCACAAAGCTCCTCGGCAGGGACATCGACAGGGCAACCTACATTGAAGAACATCGATATCCTTCGATGTTGAGTATCCCGGGATATATCGATGCCTGTCAATCTGTGCATAATGGGCAGGTGACCACTGCACTGACAGTTCCCGCTCCCGCCGTCGAGGCCTGCTGCACCCCGCTGACTTCGGAAGCGCTGAGCATCGAAGACGCCCAGCGCTTCGCCCAGCTGCTCAAGGCCGTGGCCGAGCCGACCCGGCTGCGCCTGGTCTCGCTGATCGCCGCCCAGGAGAACAAGGAAGCCTGCGTGTGTGACCTCACCGAGCCGATCGGACTGGGCCAACCGACGGTGTCCCACCATCTGAAGATCCTGGTCGACGCCGGCATCCTGCACCGTGAGAAGCGCGGCGTCTGGGCCTACTACTCCATCGTTCCGGGTGCGCTGGAACGCGCTGCTGCTGTTTTGTCGCCCCGGTAAGCAGCAGGCCTGCCGCTACGCCGGAAGGCGCGGTACTCGTCCGTTCCCTGCTGGCTTCGGACTGGCCCTCGGTGCGCAGCATCTACGCGGCGGGGATTGCCACCGGCCATGCCACCTTCGAGAGCAAGGTGCCCGAATGGGAAGCCTTTGATTCCGGCCATCTAGCCGGGCTCCGGCTTGTCGCCGGCGCAGGAAACGGCATCCTGGGATGGGCTACGGCCTCCCCCGTTTCCAGCCGGAAGGCCTACCGGGGCGTCGTCGAACATTCTGTTTACATCGCCCCCGCAGCCCGAGGACGCGGCATCAGAAGGCTTCTGATGCGTGCAGTGGTGGCGTCCGCGGAGACCTCGGGAATCTGGACACTTCAGTGCAGTGTCATTCCGGAGAACACAGCCAGCCCCGCCCTGTACGGCCACCCTGCCCCGCAGAAGCCAACCCGCTTTCCTCATACGGCAGAGGAACCTGTCGAAGACGCTTCGCTCTTGGTTTGTCTGACCGGCTACGCCGTTCCGTTTAGGCTGTTCCAGCGGCCACGCAGAACTGCTCATAAACGACGAAGACGACTGCCTCAAAACCACCGGCTTTCGGGCTACGAAGAAGCTCGCTCGTTAAGGCTGTTGCCAAAGAAACTCTTAACCTGCGGCTCCCCGTCTAGGCTTCACTCATGGCAAATAACCAGGGAAAGAAGAACTCGGCTCCTTCTATGCTTCTGCCATTGACCTTCAGCTTGGTGGTACTCATTCTCGGGTTGTGGGTAAGCGTCACTACCGACGAGTGGATTGCGATGATTTGCGCAGCGGGATTGGTCGTGATCCCAGCCGGGACGTATGATGCACGGCGTCGAACAAGGACCACTAGCAAGTAGTTAGAAAGCGGGGGTCGCTTCACCATAGAGGCTTCACCACGGTCCCTATGGAAGATCCGCTTACGGACATAAGAACGATATGCGTCCTCCTGACGTAGCTCAATGCGCGAATAATCGCGAATAATATTGCGGGCCACCATGCACGGTGCTGTTAGGGTGTAGCACTCCGAACGGACAGAATCACCGACCAGGGAGACCAATGACCGACCACATCAACCGTAGGCAGGCCCGTTGGATCCTGCACGCCATTACCGTCGTTGGTCTCGTCGTAGCGGCCGTCAGCTACAGCCACTTAATTTCCAGCAATTGCGGATCATCAAGTGCCTATGAGTTCTTCTCCGACGCCCGTGCCTTCCATAGCCAGGCCGGATGTTGAATTTGGCGGTGCTTAGGACAGGCATAGGTTCGTTTCGCTCCTTCACCCGACAGCGCGGAGCCTGTCTGCGACAGGTGACATTACCTAGAAACGCATAACGGTCAGCAACTGGAGAGTGCCCGATGTTCTTTCATACCTGGAACGGCGCAGCGGCACCGTCGGAACCGACTGAGTCGGCCCCTCTCCGACGGGAGCGGAACCGGGCCGCTTAGACTGCAACCATGTCAGTCTCCCCGCAGCCCTCCCAGGTAACCCTCATCCGCTCCACCCAGCTGTCCGACGCCGCGGAGTACGCCTATGCGGCCACGGCACCGGCCGACGCGCGGCTGATTTTCCTCGCCGGCTCCTGCCCGCTGGAGGAAGACGGCTCGACGGCGGCCGTCGGCGATTACGCCGGGCAGGCTGCGAAGTGCATGGAGAACCTGGAGCTGGCGCTGAAGGCCGCCGGAGCCGCACTCGAGGACGTGCTCAGCACGCGGGTGCTGGTTGCGTCCAGCTCACAGGCGGACCTGGTCACCGCCTGGGAAATAGTCCGGGATGCCTTTGGCAGCCACGACGCGCCCAGCACTTTGCTGGGTGTGACGGTGCTGGGCTACGACCATCAACTCGTGGAGATTGAAGCGGTAGCCGCCGTCCGCGACTAGTGACCTCAGGCCGCCTTGCTGAGCCGGGCCCAGAACAGTACCGGTATCAGCAGTAGGGCCAGGATGCCGCAGGAAAGGGCGAGTGCGGCGTAGCTGGTGCCGGCCATCATCACGCCGGACAAGGTTCCGCCTCCGGCCCCGGCCAGGGCAACCAGCACGTCGATCTTGCCTTGGACGCGGGGACGGATCTCGGGAGACGTGTTATCGACTACCAGTGCCGTGCCGGCAATCAGGCCGAAGTTCCAACCCATACCGAGCAGTGCCAGGGCGAGGAGCAGCAACCCCAGGGATCCGCCCGGCGCGAGGGCCGCAGTGACTCCGGCCAAGAGCAGGGTTACTCCGGAGGCGATAGCCATTGGAGTACGTCCGAGTTTGTCCACCAATATCCCCGTGACAAGCGACGGCAGATACATCGCGCCGATGTGCACCCCGATGACCATTCCGACCGCGGTAAGGTCATGGTGATGGGACCTCATATGCACCGGCGTCATGGTCATGATCGCCACCATCGCGATCTGGGTCAGCACCATCACGGCGGCACCCACATAGACTCCGGCCCCCGGCCGGGCTGCCGGCGCACCGACGTCGCTCGGCACGGTATCCGCCGTCCGCTTCTCCAACCCGCGTGCCAGAAAGAACGGATCCGGGCGCAAAAGCACCAGCAGTACGACGCCGGCGGCCAGGAACGCTGTTCCGGCAAGAAGGAACGGACCGGCCAGGGCAGGGATACCGAGACCATCGGCGAAGCGGCCCATGGGCGTAACCAGATTGGGTCCGGCAACCGCCCCGAACGTCGTCGAGACCATCGCAATGCTGATGGCCTGTCCCCTGCGGTCCGGCAGCGCAAGGTCCGTTCCGGCATACCGAGCCTGCAGGTTGGTGGCCGTTCCGGCCCCGTAAAGGACCAGCGCCGCAAACAGCAGAAGAGGGCTGTCCACCACAGCAGCCAGGACCACGCCCAGCGCACCGAGACCGCCGGCTATGAACCCGGACCCGAGTCCAATGCGCCGTCCGGCCCGCTGGGTAACCCTTCCCACAAGGTAGGCCGCCAGTGCGGAACCCAGGGTAATCAGCCCTGCCGGCAGGCCGGCCAGCCCCTCCGACCCAAGCATGTCCTGCGCCAGGAGTGCCCCCACCGTGACGCCCGCGGCCAAGCCCGCCCCGCCGAGAATCTGGCTGAGGACAACCACGGTGAGGGTACGCCGCTGAACTGCGGCACGGCGCGCCTCATCCATCAGGCCGGCTTCATTTGTCTGGTTCATTGCGGTCCCGTAATCCGGTCAGTACTGCACGACGCCGGTGAGCACCAGGATCGGGAACACAACTGCAGGGGAACTCGTCATGAGGTTCACGATCAGATGCGCGATGGTGATCGGCAGCAGGCGGCCCTGGGCGCGGACGATGAGCGCCGACCCGAGCCCCCAGACGGCGAAGGCAACCACGTACACAACCATCGCGTCGGTGGTCGGAGCGAAGAACGCATGCTGCGCGCCGAAGGCCAGGGAACAGACGAGCATCGCCGGCCACGGTGACCACGAGGCCGAAAGCCGGGACTGCGCGTAGCCCCGGTAGACGGCTTCCTCGGCAGGCGCATTTAGCGGAGCGAATGTCACTACCGCAACTATGCCGAGGACCAGTGACCAGACCGGCGAGGCGATCGTGGCGGCGTCGGGGTCGTAGAACACGGTGGCGAACGCGTCGAACATGCCGGAGCCGTGCAGCACCCACATCGCGGCCATGACGGCGAGGACAAACGGTATGTAGAGGACGGCGATCCAGAGCAGGCCCCACCCGGCGTCCCGCAGCACCGACCGCCGCGGCGCGAAGAGGGACCGCAGGCTCGAGCCCTCGCTTTTCAGCAGACGCGAAACGAGCAGCAGCGAGGCGATGTTCACCGGAATCAGGCTGAGGGAAGCCAGCATTGGATCGGGAGGGAACGCCGCCGTATCGTCCAAGGCACGCATGATGAGCCACGCCGCTACCGTTGCTGCCGCCACCATTCCCAGGCGGGCAAGCAGGAGCCACGCTCCCCGCTGCCCTCCTCGGCCGACGGCACTGCCGACCGGGCTGGCCTGCTGTGCCGTGACCGGTTTCATGAGCACAGGCTAGCAAGCCATGGACCGCGGGACCCTACAGGAGCAGATCAAACTCCAGCCGCCCGTGCCGGACCCCGTTGACCTGCACCTCCAAGGCATGCGTGCCCGCATAATGCCGCCGGGTGGTCATCTGCCGGAAGCCGTGCCGGCCGTTCAGCTGCCGGGACTCCCCCGGGTCCAGGGACACGGTGGTCAGCTTGAAGACCTTCTCCGATGTGGACCCGTTCGCCTTGACGTAGTGCACGGCGTAATCGACTGAGAGTCGGGCTGGAGCGTCGCCGGTGTTCGTCAGGACAAAGTCGAAGACCAGCTCGCCCGGCAGGGCCAGGCGGGACGTTTCCGTCCGCAGCGCGGTGACACTCACCTGTGCCGGAGTGAAACCCATCAGCTCGAGCGCCCCGGGGTTTCCCTTTTTCACCAGGGTGCGAAGGCTGCGCCGGACCACCCAAATGGCGCCGGGCGTACCGGTCTGCTGCCAGCGCGCGGCGGCCTCAAGCACCAGCTCGGGCGCGTGCCGCGCGAGGTCATTGGCATGGTTGGCGACGGACCGGCGCACGTATTCGGACTCATCGTTGTGCATCGCGTCCAGCAGAGGCAGCGTGGCCCCCGACGTAGCGAGCAGCAACGGCACCCGGACGGCCCACGGCAGGTAGGGCCGGGTTCCCTCGCTGGCCAGCCGGCGTACGTGTTCGTTGGGGTGGTCGGTCCAGGTTCGGATGATCGCCAGAGCGCGCTCGTGATCGGCTTTCAGCAGCCGCCGGATGGCGAACTCGCTGGTCAGCCCCGGGGTAAGTTCCGCGAGCAGGACCAGCGCGTCGTCGAAGGCCAAGGTGCCGCCGTCGGCCAGTGCCAAAGTTACGGCCGCCTCGGTGACCGGCCACAACGCCCAGCCGGTGAAGGTCGGATCGTCCAGCGCAGCGCGAAAAGCAGCAGCTGCGGCAGGGTAGGTGCCCAGCGCGTTAACGAGGGCGTGCGCGACGGCGTCTGTGCGGCCGCGCAGCGACAACGGTTCCAGCCGGGTCCGGGTGGCCAGCAGTTCGTCCCAATCGATACCGGGCGCCGCCCCGGCCAGCGCATCGTGCAGGGTCTTGACCTCGTTCGGCCCCAGCAAATCATCCATCGCGCCCATGGTGCTCCCCCGTTCCGGCTGCTCTTATACCCGGCAGGCAGTACCCATTCAGGTTCGAATACCCTCATCGGGCGAAGCCAGCTTATCGGAACAGAGCCGGTGATGAACCAGACCTATTGCCCGGCGTTCTGCTCACTCATGAGTCATCCTTTGGGTCGGTTCCGCCGCCCGGGGTTTCCGCGGTAACGCGCCGGTAGGACTCGGCAATGATCCCTCCGAGGACATCCAGGTCCACCTTAGCCAGATCCTTGATGTAGAGGCAGCCGGCACCCGTCGTGTGGTTGCCGAGGCGGGACAATTGCTCGGCGTACATGTCCACTCCGTCAGGAAGATATACCGTGGTGGCGCCCTTGCGCGGAGAAAATGCCGCCGCCCCGGCGTCGCCTTCCCGGCCGCTGTCATATTTGTAGTGGTAGCTGCCGAAGCCGACAATCGACGGCCCCCACATGGCTGGTTGCTCGCCCGTGATCCGCGTCATCAGCGCGACCAGGGTCTGGGCGTCGCGGCGGCGAACGGGCGATGCCACACCGTCGATGAAGCTGCTGACGCTGGTGCTGGTTGGTTCCATGGTGCGCCTCCTCGTTGCCGCTCCGGATTCCATCCTGGACGCCGGCCCCGGGTTTAGCTGCCGGCCAAGGGTTCTTTACCGGGTCCGCGGATCAGGCATCATCACTTCCACCTGCGGCTTCTCATCGCGCTTGGCCTTCCACCAGACAAAGAATCCGGCAAGGGTGAACCCGCCGTAGAAGAGGTACATAAAGGCGGTGGCGTAGTAACCGGCACTGAAGAGCAGCGGCACGCCCACTATGTCCACGGCTACCCAGATGAGCCAGAACTCGACCCAGCCCTTGGCCATGCCGTAAGTAGCCAGCAGCGAGCCGACGAAGGTCCAGGCGTCGGCCCACACCGGTTCGTAGGAACCGAGCCGGGCGAAGACCGGTGTCAGGGCAACGGTGCCCAGCAGCATGATCGTCACCAGCCCGATGCGTTCCCGGCCCGAAGCCCACTGCGGGGTCACCGCGCTCTCGCCGTGGGACTTGCTCTGCTGCCAGCGCCGCCAGCCGTAGATGGAAACGGCGATGAACATGATCTGCCGTCCGGCCTGGCCCAGCAAGGTGGCCGTATCCGCCCCGCCGAACATGGAGCCAAGGAAGACGGTCAGCAGGAGCAGGTTACCCAGGATGCCGACGGGCCAGGCCCAGACTTTACGGCGCATACCGCCGAAGGCGCTGAGCAGCCCGAAGATGTTGCCCACAAGTTCGCGCACCAGCAGTGAGCTTGAGCCCACCGGAATCTGTGCCTCAAAGAGCCATCGCAGAAAATCCATGTCGTCCTATCCCTAAGCGGGTGCTCCGGGGGTACGACAGTACGATGCGTCGCCGGGGTACGACCGGTTCGATGGGTCACCCCTGCAAAAGGGGACCTCGAAGGGTCAGCAAAGCCGGCGGAACAACAAACTGCACGTGCTTCTCCCATCCAGACTTTAACTGTCGGTATCGGAATTTCACCGATTCAACCGAACCGCCTCCCCGAAGTTCTCGGATCAGCAGTGCGGGTCGCGGACTATAACCGCCGGTTCGGAATTACACCGACCCCGGAGCACGTTTGTTGCTAACTATTCTTGCACAGCCGCTTCCGCGGAAGCGCGCAATTTGCGGATAGCGTCGTTGGGATCACCGGCGCCGTACACAGCCGAACCGGCCACGAACACATTCGCACCGGCCTCGGCTGCCCGTTCGATGGTTTCCGGGGAGATTCCGCCGTCCACCTGGATGGCCAGCGGCAGCCCGGAACCGCGGACGGCCTCGGCGGCCCGCCGGATCTTGGGCAGCGTCACGTCGAGGAACTTCTGTCCGCCGAAGCCCGGCTCCACCGTCATGATCAGCAGCATGTCCAGCTCGGACAGCATGTCCAGGTACGGCTCCACCGGGGTCGCCGGGCGCAGGGCCATGCCGGCCTTCGCACCGCGCTCCCGCAGGTCGCGGGCGAGCTTGATCGGCGCCGTCGACGCCTCCACATGGAACGTGACGGATGCGAGGCCGGCCTCGGCATAGAGCGGCGCCCAGCGGTCGACGTCGGCGATCATCAGGTGCGCGTCCAGAGGCAGCGCGGACACCTGCTGGATCCGTTCCACCACTGGCAGCCCGATGGTCAGGTTCGGGACGAAGTGATTGTCCATGACGTCCACGTGCACGGCGTCCGCGGCGCTGATCCGCTGCAGCTCGGCTTCGAGGTTCACGAAGTCGGCCGAGAGGATGCTCGGGTTGATGCAGCACTTGCTCACGAAGGGTCTCCTAGATTTTGCGGCGGATCAGCGCCAGGAACATGGCGTCGGTGGCGTGGATGTGCGGCCACAGCTGGGCGGTGGATTCGTGGCCGGCTTCCAGCGCGCCGGGGAGGCTGACAGCGTCCAGCGCAGCGCCGGCGTCGAGCAGCTCCAGGTCGTTGCGCTTGCGCATCACGTCGGCGACGACGGCGGTGGTTTCCGCAGGGTGCGGGGAGCACGTTACGTAGGCCACCACTCCCCCGGGCCGAACCGCGTCCACGGCGGTGGTGAGCAGCTCGCGCTGCAGGATGCCGAGTTCGCCGACGTCGGTGGGCTTGCGGCGCCAGCGGGACTCCGGACGGCGGCGCAGGGCGCCCAGGCCGGTGCAGGGTGCGTCGACGAGGATCCGGTCGAAGGTTTCCGGGTAGTCCTCGGCAATGGTGCGGCCGTCTCCGGTACGTACGTTCCAGGTTTCCCCGGGCACGGCATCCAAGGCCTGGCGGACCAGCTGCGCCCGGTGCGGGGCGGGCTCGTTGGCCAGCAGCACGGCACCGGATTCGTGCGCGAGGGCGGCCAGCAGAGCGGCCTTGCCGCCGGGGCCGGCGCACATGTCCAGCCACTTTTCGACGCCGTCCTCATCGACGGACGCGCCGCCGAGGTCCAGTTCCGCCAGGGCACGGGCTACCAGCTGGGAGCCGGCGTCCTGTACCCGGGTGGTGCCGGCGCGGACCGAGTCCAGCCGGCCGACGTCGCCGGCGGAGAACAGTGCGGAGTCCTTCACGAGCTCGCCCTCGGTGGCTCCGGCGGCCCGGGCCTCGTCGAGGCTGCCGAGGCCGGGCAGGGCAACCAGGTTCACCACGGGAGCATCGTTGTCGGCACGCAGCAGGTCGGTGATCTCGTCGACGCTGCGTCCGTGGGCCACCAATGACTGGCGCAGTGCCCGGACAATCCACTCCGGGTGGGAGTGCTCAATGGCGGAGCGTTTAACGGCGTCGGTTTCGCCCTCGGTGAGGATCTCCACCCACTCGTCCAGGCTGCGGGCGGACACCTTGCGCAGCACCGCGTTGATCAGTGCCGACGGGCCGGCGCCGATGACGGCACGGGCCAGGCCGACGGTCTGGTCGAGGGCGGCATGCGCCGGAACGCGCATGGCCAGCAGCTGGTGGGTGCCGATGCGCAGGGCGTCCAGGACAGCTGGGTCCAGGCGCTCCAGCGGGCGGTCCACGCACTTGGCGAGGATGGCGTCATAGGTGCCCTGGCCGCGCAGGGCGCCGTAGGCAAGTTCGGTGGCGAAGCCGGCGTCGCGCTTGTCCAAGCGGTGCTTGCGGATGCTTTTCGGCAGCACGAGGTTGGCGTAAGCGTCCTCCCCGGAGACGGCGCGGAGCACTTCAAAGGCAACCAGCCGGGCCGGATCGGCTGCGCGGGTCCGCTGGCCGGGGGCAGCGGCGGTGCGGGTCTTCACGGCGGCGCGGCGGCGTTCGTGGCCCTTGTCGTTACGGTGTTTTTCGGGCTGGGGGGTCATTCGAAGAGCACGTCCTCACGGTTGGCGAGGCCGCGGGCCCAGTCGGGCCCCGGCATCATTTTCTTGCCTGCGGGCTGGACACGCAGCAGTTCGAGTCCGTGTGAGCCGGTGCCCACGACGGCGGCGGCGTCCCCGCCGCCGGTGAAGCGGACCTGGCCGGGGCGCAGGTCGGTGACGTCGGAGCGCAGCGTGGCCGCGCCGATCTTGAACCGGGCGCCGTCCCAGGTGGTCCACGCGCCGGGTTCGGGAGTGACGCCGTTGATGCGGCGGCGGATAGCCAGGGCGGGCTGCTGCCAGTCCACGCGGGCATCGTCGATGCTGAGCTTGGGCGCCAGGGTGATGTCGCCCTGCTGCGGCACCGGTACGGCAGCGCCGGCGTCGACCGCACTGAGTGTCTGGGCCAGCAATACGGCACCGGAGTGCGAGAGGCGTTCGAGCAGGTCACCGCTGGTGTCCTCGGGCCGCACCGTTTCCGTGAGCGTTCCGTAGACCGGGCCGGTGTCCAGCCCGGTTTCGAGCAGGAAGGTCGACGCGCCGGTGATGTCGTCACCGGCAATCACGGCGTGCTGCACGGGGGCGGCGCCGCGCCAGGCGGGCAGCAGCGAGAAGTGCAGGTTGATCCAGCCATGCTTGGGCACGGTGAGGGCGCGGGCCGGAACGAGTGCGCCGTACGCAACGATCGCTGCGACGTCGGGCTCCAGGGCGGCAATGGCCGCGATGGCTTCGTCGTCCACCTTCGCGGCGCGGATCACGGGCAGCCCCAGTTCCTGGGCGCGGGCGGCGACCGGGGAGGGTGTCAGGACCTTCTTGCGGCCCAGCGGGGCGTCGGGGCGGGTAAGGACGCCGACGACGTCGAATCCGGCGTCAACCAAGGCGTCCAGGGACGGCACGGCCACGGAGGGTGTGCCGGCAAACAGGACGCGAAGTGCCGCGGTCACCTAGGCTCCGGCCTGGGTGCCGAACGTACCCTTGGCCGCCTGGCCGAAGGTACCGAAGCTGGAGCCCACGCTCTGGGCACGCTGCGCTGCGGTACGGTCCGCGATCGCGTCGTACTCGCGCTGCCGGATGGCCCGGAGTGCTTCCTTGCGCTGCTCGCCTTCGAGCCGGTCGATATAGAGAGCGCCGTTCAGGTGGTCCGTTTCGTGCTGGAAGCAGCGGGCCAGCATCCCTTCGCCCTCGATGCTGATCGGGTTGCCGTGCAGGTCCTGGCCGGAGACGCGGGCCCAGCGGAAGCGCGGTGTCTGGTAGCCAAGCCCGGGGATGGACAGGCAGCCCTCCAGATGGTCCGGCTGGAGGTCGTCGCTCAGTTCCAGGACGGGGTTGACCACATGCCCGGCCTGGCCGTCCACACGGTAGGTGAAGACCCGCAGGCTGACGCCGACCTGGGGTGCTGCCAGCCCGGCACCTTCGACGTCCTCCATGGTTTCCTCCATGTCCGCTACCAGCTTCGCCAGTTCGGGGCCGAAGTCGGTCACGTCTTCGGCGCGGGTCCGCAGGACCGGGTCGCCGAGCGTGCGGATAGTCAGGATGGCCATCGGGGGTTTGTTCCTTACTCTTGCTGCAGGGGATCGGAATCCAGTCTAGTTGGCTCCGCCGCCCGCCGGGACGCTCAGGCCTGAGGAGCGCCCGCTGGCACCGAAGTCTGCGGATCTGCCGTCGGTGCAGCCTGCGGGGCTGAAGTCTGTGCAGCGGGGGCTTCGTGCGCTCCGACCGGAGGCGGCGGCACGGGCAGCAGGGCACGGCCGGCGGCAACGGCATCAATGCTGGTCTGCCAGACCCGGCGCAATGCGCAGAACTTGAACCAGTGCTGGGGAAGCACATCCGGGTTGGCCCGCATGGGACGCACCTCCGTCTGGCCAACAGCGACGCCCAGCAGCAGCGGGTCCTGTCCGTAGGCCCACGGCTCCCAGGTGCCGGCACCGGCGTCGACCAGCGATTCCTGTGCCTTCATCCCGGCGACGAGCTGCATCACGACCTTGTCATCCAGCTGTTTCACCTGCCCGTCCCGGTCGGTGTTCTTGGTCTTGTAATCGATCAGGCACAGCCGGCCGCCGATCCGTGCGACCAGGTCCAGGGTGCCGGCGTAGCCCAGCTCGGCGTTCCACACGGTGATTTCCGGGGCGATGGGCTGGACGTCGTAGAGCTTCCACCATTCGTCGAACCGGTCCGCGAACTGGTGCTCACCGCGGGCGGCAAGCTCCTCGCGGGCACGTTCGAGTTCATGCGGGCGGTCCAGGGCGCGGAGCGCAACCTGCTCACAGTAGAAATGGACGCGTGTACCCCTCTGCGCAGCGGCGTCGCGGTAGCGTTCGGAAGCCGAGGAGGCCTCCTTCACCACGGAGCGCAGCTGCGACGGGCTGCCCAGGGCGGCGGTGAGTTTGGGATCCTTGACGACGGCGGAGGCGGCCATGTAGCTGTGCCAGCCGTCCAGGGACGTAGACCCCTGGGAAATCACCGTGGTGATGGACGGGACCGTGGGCGGCTCGGAGAGCGACCGCGAATACATGCGTCCGTACTCGGTTGCGTGTGCCAGTGCTGGTTCAGTCATGTCTCCAGTCTGCCACCCGGCGGTGACAGACTGCTTTCGGCTCCCCGCACGGCCTGTGCCTAGCGGCGTCCGCCTGCGCGGACCCGGTTCATCACGGCATCGACGCGGCTTCGAATTTCATCCTTGCCTCCGACCAGCCCGAAAGGAGGGCCGTCGTCCGTAGTGCCCCACGGCACGAGTACGTCAAAGTCCAGATCACGGACCTGCGCGAGGCTGGCCAGGTAATCGCCTCGAAGGTGCTCGTCCAGAACCACCGCTTTCCACTCGCCGTGCTCAATCCAGATGAAGTCCCCGGTGAACAGGAAGCGCCTGTCCCTGTTGTTCCATAGGTAGCTTGTTGTGCCCGCAGTGTGTCCCGGCGTCGGAACTACCTCCAGGTCTTCGCCAATCATCTGACGCCGGTCAAACACGGCCGACACCGGAAGCGACCCGGCCACCTCGGCACGGTCCCCCTCATGGACGTATACCGGAATATCGAACTCCGGCGCTCCGTACATCGCTTCATGGGCGTGGTTGATCAGCAGCCGAGCAGCGCCTCCCCGGTCCATGATGGCCTCCGCGGAGCTGTTGATGCCCGGCGAGTTGTAAACAATCATGTTGCCGCCGGGCCGCTCGAGGACGAACGAGCGAAGCAGCACGTTGTGCTGATAGGGCAGGCGCACGGCGGAAGTGGCAAGCAGCCCGTCCAAGGGTGCGTGCAACGGGCTGGTTTCCGGAAGGGTCACGATTGGCTCCGTAGTCATTGGGTCCGCGGTGTGGATGCAGGACCCATACCTACGCCCCAAAAAGAGCCGGCGCCAGACAGACGCAAAAAGCCGCCACCTTCCCGAAGGAAAGTGACGGCCGTAGAAGGGTGGGCGATACTGGGTTCGAACCAGTGACCTCTTCGGTGTGAACGAAGCGCGCTACCACTGCGCCAATCGCCCTTCAATTACTGCACTCGCGTTGATGCGCCCGGAAGCACTCCAACGTGTAAAGATGCTAGCCCAGATCCCGCCCGAGTCCAAACCAGGGGTGTTCCCGGGGCCGATTGGACGAACCCGCAAACGTCCTATAGAGTTTTTCTTCGTTGGAAAGCGGGGGTTCGCCGCGGAAAGTGCAAGCAATCCGGGGGCGATAGCTCCTCTTCTGTTCAACATGCGGACGTAGCTCAGCTGGCTAGAGCACCACCTTGCCAAGGTGGATGTCGCGGGTTCGAATCCCGTCGTCCGCTCGCAAGTCACTGTACAAGCCGCTCCCGGTTTCGCCGGGTTCGGTTCTCCAAAGCTTTATGCGGCGGTTACGGTGGGGTGGCCGAGAGGCGAGGCAGCGGCCTGCAAAGCCGTATACGCGGGTTCGAATCCCGTCCCCACCTCCACAGTGGATTGTAGGAAACCCATTTATGGGCGCGATTGGCGCAGCGGTAGCGCGCTTCCCTGACACGGAAGAGGTCACTGGTTCGATCCCAGTATCGCGCACGAACAGTACTGTTTCAGTGCTTTTCTTGCGGACGTAGCTCAGCTGGCTAGAGCACCACCTTGCCAAGGTGGATGTCGCGGGTTCGAATCCCGTCGTCCGCTCTCCCTTCTGCTTATGGTTTTCCAGGAGTAATCCTGAACGGGCCGAGCAGTTTAGGGCGCGATTGGCGCAGCGGTAGCGCGCTTCCCTGACACGGAAGAGGTCACTGGTTCGATCCCAGTATCGCGCACGGACAGTTTCGACTGTTTGCATTTGCGGACGTAGCTCAGCTGGCTAGAGCACCACCTTGCCAAGGTGGATGTCGCGGGTTCGAATCCCGTCGTCCGCTCTCCCCCGGTTTTGGCCGGCTTAGAAGGAACAGGTTTTTGCCTGTTCCTTCTTTTGTTTAACCCGCAGTTCATACCGGCCCGGTCTGCTCGGCGGTAAAAGCTAAGTTTGCTTATTAGTCGACCTATCTATAAAGTCTTTCCAGTAGAGAAAATGTCGACATGGTTTCAGTAGCGGGATCAAAGTTGCATGGCCGATAGGCCGCTCACACCACTACTTGAGGAGAACCACATGGCTAATACACAGACTCACAACGAGCACACGAACACCACCGTTCGCAACGCCAATGACATCAAGGTGTCCACGCGGACCCTCGAATTCGCCGTTTACGTCCTGGCCGTTATCGCCACGATCATCACGGCAGCTGTTGTTGGCGACAACGCCAGCGAAAACGGCCTTGACACGTTCAACGCCGCACAGGCAATGGAATACATCACCTTCCTCACGGTCGGTCTGATGGTTGCCCGCGGCCTGGCCAAGTCCGGCCACCGCGGACACAACAGCAACAACAACGCGTAACCAGCGTTTTCCGGCCTTGTGCCGGACACTTATTCCGGCGCGGCCCTCTTTGAGCTCCGCGCCGGAATTGTTTTAACTGCTTAGAGTGTGGCCTATGCAAATCCGCCCGCTGGACCTCAATGTAGACCGCGTTATGTTCGAGGCCTACCGCATTGAATGCCTGGCAAACCAAAGCGTAAGGCCCGGCTGGATTCCTCTCAGCAGGGAATCACGCAGTCTCGGCTGGCGCACGCCTAACGGATGGCGAAACCATCTGGTCGGAGCTTGGAGCGGAACAAAGATGGTTGGCTTCGCGGCCGGTATGAATTCAACCGATACTCCGGACACCACCTGGATATTCGTTTGGGTCGATCCCGCCCACCAAAATGCAGGGATTGGTTCGGCATTGGCCCGTGCGGCGGAAGACGCCAGTCCGGCGTCGACGGCGAGGTTTGTGGCAAGCGCCTACCGGTCCACCACAAGCGAGATCGGCGCGCTCACGCGGGCCTTCGCCTCTCCTTTGGGCTATTCCCAAGCAACCACTGAAACCGTCGTGGAACTTGATCTCCGGGATATGCAGCTAGCGAGGCCGACGACGGCGCAGGGCTACGAGATCTTGACGTACGTCAACGGCGTCCCGGAGCGGTTCCGCGAACAGGTAGGCCAGATCAAGGGCCTGGTCGATGCCGAGGCGCCCAACGGCGAGCTCGGCTGGGGTGAAACCCCCGTCTCCCCCGCTGAATATGCCGATGAGATGGACCTCTGGGTCGCGCAGGGTTCCACGGTGTTCGAGTCCATAGCCGTGGACGCAGCCGGAAATGTTGCGGCCTGGACCTGCTTGGTAGCGGCAGCCGATGCTGAACGGCCGGCACAGATTGAAGGAACGCTCGTCGTCTCCGGCCACCGCGGCCACGGCCTCGGAGCAGCCGTGAAGCTGGCGTCCCTGCACCGGGCCGTCGAATCCGGCAATGTGCACAGGGTCCGGACCAGCAGCGATGACCGGAATGTCTGGATGCGTTCCATCAACTCCGCGCTGGGCTTCACGCCGGTGGAGACGGAAATCATCCTGCAGAAGGAAACCGTTCGCGTGTGACGGGTTGCGCTACTAGGCCTGCGGTATACAACGTCTCAAAAGTGGCATGCAGCGGCCAGAACTGTGCCGCAGGAATGGCGGCGCCGGCGACGGCGGCTTCCAGGTACGTCAGGTGGGTGATCCAGCCGGGGCCGTAGGAATCGACGAGGGTCCCCAGACCGTGGTGCACGAATTCCATCACCGCCGTCCCCGCCTCCGTGTTCCCCAGCCGGATGCTGATCCGTGATTCGGGTTCCTCGGGGAACTCCCAGCTCATGACCAACCGGCGAGGCTCGTCCATGTCAGTAATGACGCTGCGCGACAAGTAGCCTCCGCTATGGTCGACGACGATTGTTCCGCCGGTCCGAGCGTCGCATTGAAGGGGACGGCCCAGCCACTGGGACAAAAGGGCGGCGTCAGTGAACCCCGCCCACACGGCTTGTGCCGGGACGGAAAACGTCCAGGAAATCAGAAGCGAACCGTCGGCGGTTGATACAGAGGCGAGCGGCATGTCGAAGATTGTGGCATACAGATACGCGCGCCGCACGGATCAGTTTCCGATGGCCAGTGCCATCTGTTCAGCGGACGCGAGATCAGCCAGCACCACCTGGTAGCGGTGGCCACCGGCGTCGGAGAACGTGACAGCACCGGCGCCGCCCATATTCAGTCTCGTCAGGGAGCCGCGTCCGTGCCGCGTCACCGGCCAGTTCACGAGACCGGTGTTCTGCCCGTTGTCTTTGGCCACCGTGATGTCCTGCACGTTTTGGCGCTTAATGGAGCGCTTCCACAGGGGTCCTCGCAGGGTGACGGCCTGCTGGTCCACCGAGACCGTAATCCGCGCAACGAAACACCACCAGCCGGCAGCGAGCAGGAACGCTGCGGCGGCTACATACAGCGGCCAGACCGACTCGTCGGCTGCCCCAACCGCCAACGCGGCGCCAACGGCCGCGAGAAAGGCACCGCCTCCCCACCGAAGCCATCCGGGCGAACGTTCCACAAACCTGACACTGGTTGCCGGTGCCTGCGGTGCCATGGCTTTCCCCCTCATCTTCTCCGCGGGCGGTCCTGATTAGGGAACGCTACCCCATTTCCCTGCCGCCCCGAGGTGCAGCCGCCTACCGCATCCGTTCTTCCAGCTCGGCCAGGAACTCGCGGGCAGCGGGCATGCCGGGGTCCGCGGCATCGGCACGACGGATGGCACCCGATAGGATCTTGGCTGCCTGGGCCGTATCGCCCTTGCTGTCAGCGAGGACTACGGCGTTGTCCAGGCTTCGGCCAAGTGGTGAGGACTCTGCCCCAGCCTGCGGAACCGGGCCTTCGTTCATGATTCGGATCCAGTTTCCCGCCGGATCGATCAGGCTGAATCCTGTCCTCCCGTCGGCATTCGTTCGCCGACGCGGGCGGGTGACGCGGGGATAGCCCGAAATCGGCAGCTTGCCGTACGCAGCCTGCAGGCCTGCTGCGAACGAGTCAAAGAGCGTTCCCGTGTCCGGCACCAGGATCCCGCAGGTGCTGTGTGATTCTTCGGCGCGGTGCCCGTCCAGCACGTAGTAGTGCAACGGAAAACCGTACCCTTCCAGGGCCAGGTAGGGGTTCGGCTTAGTCTGCCGGTACGCGGTCCCGAACCCCAGCACGGAGAAGAAGGCTGCTATTTCGTCAATGTCCGCGCACGGCAGCATCGGAATGACCTGCGGAGGCATGCCCTTATTCTGCGCCTCGGTCCAGCTCGCGAACAGGGCGCCGTGGTCCTTCCGGCCTCCTGCTGACCGCATCGCCGGCGTCGTCCCGTCACCGAGCTGGCCCGCTGGCGACGGAGCTGATCCGGGCATAGTCTTTCACCACTCCCGCGGGCCCACCTGAAAGGAACCTTCATGACCATTGCCATCTTCGGTGCCACCGGGCAGCTCGGCGGCTTCGTCATCGACTCCCTGATCGGACGCGGCGTCGCGCCGGGCGATCTTCTCGCCCTGGGCCGGAACCAGGACCGCCTGGCTGAGCTTGCGGCCCGCGGCCTGCGCACCGCACGGGTTGACCTCAACGACGCCGCCACGACAGCCGGGATGCTGGACGGCGTCGAAAAGGTCCTGCTCATTTCCATGAGCGAACCGGGACGCCGCGTTGCGCAGCACGCAAACGCAGTCGAGGCAGCGCAGACCGCCGGCGTCCGCCAGCTGGTTTACACCTCGGTTCTTGAGGCGCCGACGACGATTCTCGCCCTCGCTCCGGAGCATCGTGCAACCGAGGAACTCATCACCGCATCCGGCGTTCCGGCGACCTTCCTGCGCCACGGCTGGTACACGGAAAACCATCGGCAGGAGTTCGACGCCGCGCGGCAAACCGGCGTCGTCGCCAACAGCGTGGGTTCAGGGCGCATTGCCAGCGCTCCGCGCCGGGACTATGCCCAAGCAGCCGCCGTCGTGCTCAGCACTCCCGGCCACGAAGGCAAGGCCTATGAACTATCCGGCGATACGGCCTGGACCTACACGGAATTCGCGGCGGCCGCGCAGGAAGTGCTTGGAACCCCCGTCCGCTACGAGGTCCTGACTCCGGAGGAAGAACAGAAACAGTTGATCGGCCTCGGAATTGATGAGGCGACCGCAGGCTTCCTGGGTACGCTCAATGCCAATATGCGCGACGGCGCATTGGCTCCCGCGCCCGGCGAGCTCGCCAAACTGATCGGCAGGCCTACCGAACCGCTGATCGAAACGATGCGTTCCTGGGTCCGCTGATACTCGCTCCCGGCTGAGCCTCGTCAGCCGGCCCGGCGCTGCAGCCGCCGGCGTACGGCTATGAAGGCAACGCCGGCAAGAATGATGTGCACCAAGACCAGGGCGATGGCATCCGGTTCAACCCAGATGATGGTCCATCCTGATTCGAGCCATCCCGTTCCCCCGAGAATCGTGCGGGTGACGGTCAGCTGCGTCCAGTGGAATGCGACCGCCACCAACAACGCGCCGGGCACCGGGATGCGCCGGGCCGCCACGAGCGCGAGCCCGAACAGCACCAGCTGCACGATGTAGACAATCGGGTCGTTACCTGCCGGGAACACCTCGATTCCCCCTCCGTCGCCTCCCAGCACCGTGGTGATAGCCCACCGAACCGGTCCCACCACCACTCCAACGAATGGGAACAACGCAGTGGTCACCAGCGTCGCAACCGCCACGCCCCAGCCGTCCCGCAGATTGGTCCAGACATACCCGCGCAGGGCTAGTTCCTCCGGAAGCGCCTCGTAAAGGGCCAGCACCACGCCGTTGAGGAGCAGGAAGCCCAGGAAGGCGGCAACGTCGACCTCTTCCACCCGTATCCACCCGGCCAGGCCGGCGGGTACCCAGACGAGAAGTCCGGTGAGTGCGCCCACAGCCACACCCAGAGCCAGCGGCCGGGCGACTTACCTGCTGAGGCCGAGTCCTTCAACGCGACGGTGGTCCAGCCGCTGACGCAGCAGCACGACGACGGGCACCACAACGGCGGACATCAGGACTGCCTGGAGCAGGACTTCGGTCAGCCGTCCCCAGCCAAAAGCCTGGCCCAGGGCTTCGGCGACCCCTATGGCCGTGCCAAGGCCGACGCCGAGAACCACCCATCCAAGGAGCGCAGCCCGAAGTGCGCGTCCCCGCGCGATTGGCTGTCGTGCCTGTCCTGAAATGGGAGACGACGTCGCGGAAGGCAGCATGCGTGCAGGCATTAGTTCGGTCCTCGTTCATCGGCATCGGGGCAGTTGTGCTGACCGACGCCAGTCCACCACGAAAACCCTGGCAATCTACGCAGCCGCGCCCGCTGCGGTGGTTGCGGCGGTGACCGCGACCGTGGCAGCGTCCATCCGGACAGCGACGGCGGAGCCCCGAAAAATTACTCGCTCCAGCACCCCGTCGACTACTTGGTTTTTCTGAACGCATAGCCGGCGCATGTGCCAAAACTACGTGTTCGCAGAGCCCGGCCGTCCCTAGGCTTTGAGTGCCTTGGCCGGGGGCGTGGCCGGGATCCACGGGAGGCCAAGAGGCGAGTCTCGCATTGCACCGCACCAATGCTGAGGAGATCACCGTGAAGAAATCATCACCTGCACTCGCCGTTCTTGCCGCCACCGCAGCTCTGGGGCTGGCAGCCTCACCTGCAACCGCCGGCGGACGGCACCACCCACCATCACCATCCCCCGTACCTGTTGCCGGGGAAGTCACCACCGTTGCCGAGGGGCTGCTCGGTCCCTTGAGTTTCGCCGTCGGCCGTGGCGGCACCCTCGACGTCGCCCAATCATTCACTACGCTCCTGACCCGCATCACTGACGGCGGGGAACCCGAGGTCCTCGCAACGGCACCCGACGGCTATTCCCCCGGTTCCGTTTCCCGCGACCGCGGAGCTACTTATTACACGGTTGCCACCGGCGCCGGAAGCAACGACCCGGTCGCCAACGTCACCTTGCTGCAGTTCGTTGACCGGAACGGCACCGTCGAAACGGTCGCGGATATTTCCGCCTACGAATTTGCAGAAAACCCCGACAGCATCAACACTTACGGCTTCGAGGAGGCGCTTCCCGCCGAATGCGCTGCACAACTGCCGCCTGGTGTTGCCCCTGCTCCCTACACCGGACTCCCGGACTCCAACCCCGTGGCTTCGCTTCCCGCCAGGTACGGCGGAACCATCGTGGCCGACGCCGGAATGAACGCCCTCATCCAGGTGAACGACGACGGCGGCATCCTGACGATCGCAGTGCTGCCTCCGATTCCACTCACCATTACCGCCGAAACGGCCGCGGGGTTCGGGCTGCCGGCGTGCACGGTGGGACTCACCTACAACCTGGAACCGGTGCCGACCGACGTCGAACGCGGTCCCGACGGCGCCCTGTACGTGACCTCGTTGCCGGGCGGCCCGGAAGGGGGCGCTCCGGGATCCGTGTTCCGGGTCGAGGGATCTACCGGTGCTACGGAGCTTGTGGCCACCGGCTTTGCGGGAGCCACCGGACTGGCCGTCAACGACAACGGCGACATCTTCGTGGCTGAACTGTTCGGCAACCGGATCTCCGTGGTGCCGTCCGGATCGGACACTCCGGAGCTGTTCCTGGAGGCCAACCAGCCGGCTGCCCTGGAACTGCGGGGTGATGCCCTGTACGCGTCAGTGGATGCTCTCGTCGGATTCCCGGCCGGAACAGGCACCGAGGAACCTCCGGTTGCGGAGCCTCCGGCCGAGCCGGCTCCTGCAACCGGCGGCAGCATCATCCGGATCGATCTGGACGACAACTGCGGCGGGTACCATCACCACCACGGAGGAGCTGACCGGCACTCGGGTGACGGTGCCCGCGGCGACGGGTCGGAGGAATAGTCGGGATATGCCTGCAGAGAAAGTCCTTTCCTCCATCCCCTTGCAGCCCTACGATTGTGGGGAACGGGAAACGAGCGGGTTTCCCCTGTGAAAGGAGGTGATCCGTGTCTGTATTTGACGAGCTCAAGGGCAGGGCCGGTGAGCTGAAGGAAAAGGCCACCGGATTTGTTGGACAGAATGCCGACAAGATCAAGGGCGGCATCGATCAGGCGGGAAACTTCGTCGACCAGAAGACCGGTCGCAAGTACTCCAGCAAGATCGATGGTTTCCAGAGCAAAGCCTCGGAAGCAGTTGACAAGACCAACCGCAACCGGGAGCCGGGTACCGGCAACGGTCCCGGGCAGACGCCTCCGGCCTAACCAGCCCCGAGAGCACGACAAAGAAGCGCCGGTCCCGCCGAGAGGCGGCACCGGCGCTTCCGCCGTTTAAAGGAGCAGCCCTATGACGCTTCGCCCGTCTGGCCTTCGCGGGCCAGCGCGGTCAGGCGGGAAACGGCGCGGAAATACTTCTTCATGTACCCGCCCGCCATCATTTCCTTGGTGAACAGCTGGTCGAACGGCACCCCGCTGGCCAGGATCGGCACATCCTTGTCGTACAGCCGGTCAGCGAGCACCACAAAGCGCAGCGCAACGGACTGTTCGGTGATGGTCTGCACGTTGTGCCAGGCAACCGCTTCCACCCCGTCGAGCAGCTGCCGGTACCGGCTCGGGTGGACCTGGGAAAGATGGTTGATGAGTTCGGAGAAGTCATCAACAGCGACGGTCCGGCCGGAGAATTCGGTTTCCATCCGGGCTTCCAGTTCCCCGTCCTGCAGCGGCTGCGGCGACTCAGGCAGACCGCGGTGGCGGTAGTCCTCACCGTCGATGCGGACGACGTCGAACTGGTCCGCCAGCACCTGGATCTCGCGCTGGAAGTCGACTGCGGCAAAGCGGCCCTCACCCAAGGAACCCGGCAGGGTGTTGGACGTAGCCGCAAGCTTCACGCCGGCGTCGGCCAGTTCGCGCATCAGGCGGGACATCAGCACTGTGTCGCCCGGATCGTCGAGCTCGAATTCGTCAATGCAGACCAGCTTGTAAGCGCTCAGCGCCTCCACTGTCTTACGGAAGGTAAGCGCACCGACGAGGTTGGTGTACTCCACAAACGTGCCGAAGGCCTTAGGCCCTTCCACGGCATGCCAGAGCGAGGCCAGCAGGTGGGTCTTGCCGACGCCGAATCCGCCGTCCAGGTAGAACCCGGCCTTGGTTTCGGGCTTCTTGCCGCCGAAGAACTTACGGAGGCCGCTCGGTTCGGGGACGTCGACGTCGGCCGCGAAGGAACGCATCGCACCCACGGCTTTGGCCTGGGAGGGCTGTTCGGGATCGGGCCGGTAGGAATCAAAAGACACGCTGCCGAACCGGGGCGAGGGGAAGAATCCCTGCAGCAGTTCATCCACCGATACCTGGGGAGTCCGTTCTGTCAGGTGCTCGAGTTGTGCCACTGCGCGCTTTTCCGTCCGTTTGATGCCTGCATCCGGCACCACACGTGCCGGTTCCGCGGCGTTCTGCCGCCCTCGCAACGATACGCCAACGCGTCCGGGAATTTGGAACTGCCGCCGGTGGACTGCGGCTGTGTCTGCGGTCCATAGTCGGAGCATGACGCGGCACCAGGACACGGTAGGCGCTTCAGCGTATCCGTCCGAAGAACGGGCTTTGATGGGACTGGAGTTCGGCACGGCTGGGGCAGCCCTTGGTGGCGGCATTCTGCTGGCTCTGCGCCCCGACGGCTCCTTCCTGCACGCTGATCCGTCCGTGCTGCGGCGGACCCCGTTTCGGGACTGGCGGCTTCCGGGCCTCCTCCTTGCGATGGGTTGCGGCGGCGGTTACCTCACCGCTGGGATGCTGCACCTTCGACGCCACCGGGCTGCCCGGCCGGTTTCTCTGGCGGCCGGCCTCGCCCTGATCGGTCTCGAGGCTTGGGAAATAGCGTTCGTCGAGTACCAGCCGCTGGAGGCGGTGTTCGTTGGAATCGGTGCCGCCGTCGTCGTGCTGGCGCTGCGCCTTCCGCCGGAGACGCCCGCTCCAGGGGCACTAGGTGCTGCAGGTGCACTCGCGCCGGCACATTCCCTGCACCGGCGGCGGCGCCGCAGAGGCGCCGCCTGAACGCTGCCCCGCGGCGACCGTAACGGATGCCCGTCTGCATCTCTGAGGGGATCGGGTCAGAACGGCGGCACCTGTTCCTGCAACGAATTTTCCAGGTCTGACTCCCCCTGTCCCTCTCGGGTGGAGTGCATACCCGGATTCGGTGCCGTGTCCGGTAAGCCAAGTTCCAGGAAAGGTTCCGTGCGGTAGACGCGTCCGGTCGGCGAGGTCCACACGATCACCCCGGGCACGGGCTGGTTTGCCTTCCAATACCCGAGGGTCTTGAACCGGTGGTGACGGCGGCACAGGTGTTCCAGGTTGCCGTGGTCGGTGGATCCGCCTCGGGCCCAATCAACGGTGTGGTCAATGTCCGCGTTCGCGGTACTGACCCGGCAACCGGGGAACCTGCAGGTTCCGTCCCGGGCACGGAGCCAACGGCGGAGCCCGGCCGGTACCTTCCGCCGCCTCCCTACCCCAAGGATTTCGCCGGTACGAGGGTCCTGGGCCAATCCGGTCCAACCGACGGCGTTGCGGGCCAGCCTGCGGGCTTCTTCGGCGCTGATGGGCCCGTAGCCGTGCAGTTCCGCCGGCTGGTCGTCGGCGCCGAAGAGGGTTTCGGCGCTGATCAGCACCATGATTTCCGCCCGCGGGACAATTCCCTCGTCCGGTCCTGCCCCATCTCTACCGGTTCCGCGCGCACCTGGTGCCGCGCCACCGCCGGTTCCGCTCTCACCGACTGCGCCGCCCACCCCGCCAGCACCGGTTGAACCGAACCCACCCATCAGCAGCTGGGCGAGGATGTCGGCACGCAGTTGGTCCGTGGTCCGGGAATCGCCGGCTACCTGTTCACCCCGTGCGGCAGTGCTGAGCGTCGTATAGATCTGCTGGGCTTCTGCCGCCTGCAGATAGGCGGACAGGCAGGACATGCCGTCCTCTTCCCGGTCCAGGGTGACCTTGCGCTGCTCGAACGCACTCAAATGCCGTTTGCTGATGGTCTCCGGAAACTTTTTCTCGCGCAGCCGGCGGGCCTTGGCTGAGAACTGGGACCGGGTCTGGCCCTCCGCTGCCGCCAGCAGGTCGGCCTCGAATTCCGGGAGCACCTTGGCGGGAACGTTCTGGCATTGTTCCAGCACCACCTGCGCGTGCTGGTAACTCAGCTGTCCTTCTTCCAAGGCGGTCAGGGTGGCGGTATGGGTCCCGCACAGCCTGCCCGCTTCGAACATCATCCGCTGGGCCGTGACCTGCGGGAGATTCAGGATGGCCGCGCACTCGGACGCAGCCAAGCTAAACGCCATCCCGGGCTCGAGCCGCCCCGAAGCGGCGTGGAAGTCCTCCCGGAAGATCTCTTCCATCCGATTCACCAGGCGGGCCTCCAGGGCCTGCCCCCAGGAAATCAGGTGCGCCACCCGGCCGAGCGTTTCCGCGACCATGGACTCGTCGAAGGACTCGAGGTTCTGCAGCGCCAGTGTCCCGGTGAAACCGTCCGGGAAACCGCCGGCAGCCTCTCCAACCGGGCCCACGCGGTCAGCGCCATCTGGCTCTGTAGATGCGGTTTCTGCGTCGTCGGGAGTGGACGTGTCCTCGGCAGCTTCGTTCGGAGTGACACCGGGATTGGAGCTACCGGTCTCCGGAACGGGATGGCCGGCGTCGGCGTCGGCGTCGGCAGTGGTGGCGGTGGAAGTGTCGCCACTCGCGTCAACAGGCCCGGCAGGCCCGGCAGGCTCAGCGGTCCCGACAGGCTCGGCCGCCAGGTCAGCCAGGTCAGCCCGGTACACCGACAGGGTGCAGGCCGCACGGGGCGCATCCGTTTCACCAGCGGTGCCATCCGGCTGCTGGTCTTCGCTGCCCTGCTCTTCTGTTATCCGTTCGGTGTTCCCGAGCTGATCCATACCTCAGGATTTCATCCCGCACTGACATTTCCGGGCTGAAAACAGGCTCAAACGAGCCTCCGCGAAAACCTAAAATACGCGTCTTTTTGAGACGACTACGTGCTGAGAAAACCGGGCATTTTGACCTGGCAGCAGGACCAGCAGCAGGACCACACATGCCCCAACCGAATATGGCCCTCAGGCCCTCTGACTCGGCCCTCCGGTGCGCCGGGAAGCTGGCGTATGGCACCTGCCCAGGGCGGCAGCACAGCATCCCACCGAGTGGTGCTGCTGGGGCCGGTGGGGCCTCAGCAGGCACCAGCAACCCCAAACCGTGGGACAGCGTGCCGAATAGCTTCACCCTCCCAGGTTCAGCCCATGGAAGTTTTCGGCCCCCGTCATCGTTAGGCTAGATAGAAGCCCAATTGCCGAGGAAAGAAGTTTCGCGTATGTCGATCGCAGCTGACAGCAGCCCCAAGTTCTCCGCCTATGCCCATCCGGAACGGCTGGTCTCCACACAGTGGCTGGCAGAGAACCTGGACGCTGAGAACCTGGTGGTCCTTGAATCCAACGAGGACATCCTGCTGTACGAAACGGGACACATCCCCGGCGCACGGAAGATCGACTGGCACACCGACCTCAACGATGCCGATACGCGGGACTTCGTAGACGGCAAGGCCTTCGCCCAGCTGATGGCCCGCAAGGGCATCACCCGGGACTCCACCGTGGTGATCTACGGCGACAAGAGCAACTGGTGGGCCGCCTACGCCCTGTGGGTCTTCACCCTCTTCGGCCACGAGGACGTTCGGCTGCTGGACGGCGGCCGCGACAAGTGGATTGCAGAAGGCCGGCCGGTGACCACGGACAAGGTCACCGTGGAACCCACCGAATACCCCGTGGTGGAGCGCGACGACGAGAAGATCCGCGCGTTCCTCCCCGACGTCGTCGGACACCTGGGCAAGGGCCCGCTGATCGATGTCCGCTCCCCCGCCGAATACACGGGCGAACGCACCCACATGCCCGACTACATGGACGAGGGCGCCATGAAGGGCGGGCACATCCCCACCGCGAAGTCCGTCCCGTGGAGCAAGGCTGCAGCCGATGACGGAACCTTCCGCGCACGCGAGGAACTCGAAGCGCTCTACAAGGACGACGCCGGGCTGAAGGAAGGCGACGACGTCGTGGCCTACTGCCGCATCGGCGAACGTTCCAGCCATACCTGGTTTGTGCTCAAGCACCTGCTCGGCTTCGAGTCCGTGCGCAACTACGACGGTTCCTGGACCGAATGGGGCAATGCCGTGCGCGTACCGATTGCCCGCGGCGAAGAACCCGGCAACGCCCCCAGCTGAAGTCCTAAGTAAGAGAGAATTACGCATGACTGCCACACCCGAAAACGCCGTCCCGGATTCCCTGGCCGAGATCATCGACGACTTCCAGGCGATGGAGGAATCCGACCGGCTGGAGCTGCTGCTGGAGTTCTCCCGCAGCCTGCCCGACCTGCCGGCCGAAATCGCCGACCGGCCCGAGCTCCTGGAACAGGTAGTGGAATGCCAGTCGCCGGTGTTCCTCAGCTTGGATGTGGATGACTCCCCCGAGCACCGAGTATCGCTGTTCTTCAAGGCACCGCGGGAGGCTCCCACCACCCGTGGCTTCGCGAGCGTGCTTTACGAAGGCCTGAACGGTCTTCCGGCCGCGGACATCCTGGCCGTTCCCGCCGATGTTCCTGACCGTCTGGGCCTCACGCGGGCCATCACCCCGCTGCGCATGCGCGGAATGTCCGCCATGCTGGGACGCATCAAGCGCCGGCTCGCCCAGCACGAGAAACTGGCACAGCTGCCGGCGCAGCCGTAGCCGGCCGGGTGTGCGCCGGCCGCAGAAGCACAGGAGGCGCAGCCATGTCAGGACACCGGGACAAGCATTCGGGGAAGGGCGCGACGCCGGCCACCAAGGTACTGGACGACGCCGGGGTTACGTACACGGTGCGTCACTATGAGCACGACGCCGGCGCGCCGTCGTACGGGATGGAAGCCGCGGAGAAGCTCGGCGTGCCGCCCGAAGCTGTCTACAAGACGCTGATGGTGGACCTGGGCGGGCACCTCGCCGTGGCCATGGTTCCGGTGGCCCTGAACCTGGACCTGAAGAAGTTCGCCGCGCTGATGGGTGCGCGCAAGGCCGTGATGGCCGACCGCCGGGACGCGGAGCGGCGGACCGGCTACATGGTGGGCGGCATTTCGCCGCTGGGCCAGAAGCACTCTTCCCCCGCAGGAATCGATTCCCGGGTGGAACTGCTGGACACGGTGTATGTATCGGGCGGCCGGCGGGGCCTGCAGATCGGGCTCTCGCCGTTTGACCTGCTCCGCCTCACCCACGCCGTCGCGGCGCCGATCGGTACGGTGCCTTCGTGACGGAACCGGTTATGCTTCTCTTGCACTAAACAGGCCAGATGAGTATGGGGAACCGGCGAATTGGGTGAAAGAAGAGCGAGACGGCTGAAAGAGCTGACACAGGGTACTGCCTCAGCGGATCTGCCAAAAAGCCCGCCGAGATCGTTCTTGAGCAACCTGCTTTTCTGGGGAACCGTATCCATATTGGCGGTCGTCATCTTGTTGAGTTCGGTTGGAGCGTGGGCTCTAGGCGCCTACGACGACGGCCATCGGGATCGAATCGAATGCACTGTAACTGGTGCCGTAGCAGATGATGGTAATCCCATGGGCCGTCGTTCCTGGTCCACGCCGGATGTCGAGATCAGCACTTCCGATTGCGGGGCTCTGGTGTTCACCGGCGGAGCCGGCAAGGACGCAAACAATGCCATAGCGGAGGAACTGGCACAGGGAGGACGCTTCTCGTTTGAGATGGGACAGGCGACCCGGTCGCTGAGCGGGTTCTTTGACGCCGCCGGCATTAGCTGGACACCAGAGGTTTTGTCCTACCAGAAGATCGACTGAATCAGCCGGCGGCTGCCTCCTGCTTTCTTGCGTTAGTGCTTCCGAAGGTGGTGCAGCGCGTAGCCGTAGCTGAGCCGGACGCGCTGCGGTTCCTGTGCTAGCCATTCATCGGCCGTCCCGTTGGGGAATTCCATGCTGATCACGTCAACCAGGTCCTGAGGACTATCAAAGGTCCAGCTGCTCATGACCAGGGATGTGGTGGCACCCTGCTGCGCCCACCAATCTTTGATGTACTTGCCCTCGCCCTGATGCGCCGATGCGTTGGCCGCCTCAAGCAGGGCGGCAAAGTCGCCGTCGTGCTGGTCGTTGTCGACGACGACCAGCGATCCGCCAGGACGCAGGACCCGCAGGACCTCCTCCAGCCCCGCCGTGCAGTCGTTCTGGGGCGAAGGAAAGAAGTACGCGAACCGGGCATGGACAACATCCACCGAGGCGTCCGGGAGCGGGATGTGTTCGGCCGAGCCGTGCAGGACCTCGGCTCCCCCGGGCCTGGACCGGGCGGCCGCGAGCAGCTCCGGGTCGGGTTCGACGCCGATGACCGACTTTGCGAGTTCGGCATAGCGCGGCAGCCAGAAGCCGGTGCCGCAGCCGAGATCGAGGAGAGTCCGTCCGGCCCAGGGCGCGAGGCGGGCAAGTGCGTCCCAGACCGTCCCTTCGCGGTCAAAGGCCCGGTTCTCCACCTCGTACAGCTCAGGATGTGCGCCTTGGTTCCAGGCCGGGAAAAAGTCGTCCAGTGGCGCGGTCCCCTGTTGGTCCTGCATTTTTTGTTTCCCCCGTAAATGTGTCAGTGCGCCTTTAACCTACTCTGTGCCGGCGCTGACTCTGCCCTGGGTCCGGTCCGACGCCTGGCCTGAATTTCCCTGCGGTTTGTGCATTTCCCTGCGGTTTGTGCATTTTCCTGCGCCGCGCTGCGCAGGGATTGTCACAAACCGGAGGGTTCGTCCCAAAGCGCAGGAAAACTACCGGTAGTGATGGCAGGATGAACCAACGCCATCGCGCTGGCGGGCCACACCAGCACCATCATCGGGGGAACCTTGTTGTCAGTCAGCGAAACACACCAGCCCGCCGGCCAGCGACCCGTGGTCACCCTCGGGCAGGCCGCCTGGGCGTCGATGTTCGTCGCCCTGTACATTCTTGCGGCCTCCGGCGCACTGGTCGCACTCGGACTCTCCGGCGTCGTTGACTTCACCCTGGCGACGCTTCTCACCGCTGCCTTCGGCTCCGTCACGGCTGCAGCGATGCTGGCCGTCTACGTCCATCTGTTCCGCCGCAATTCGCTGACACCGGCGGACCTCGGGTTTCGCCCGCCCGGGCTGAGAATACTGCACCTGCTGTGGCAGATCCCCGTAGCGATCATCGTGTGCATGCTGGCGCAGGGCCTGTTCCTCGGACTGCTGTCCCTCATCGACTTCGATACGACCACGGCCCGATCCACCAGCGACCCGCTGAAGGACCTCGGCGGCCTGTCCACTCCGCTGACCGCCGTCGTCGTGCTTGTCGTCACGGTCCTGACGCCGCTGTGGGAGGAAGTCCTGTTCCGGGGCGCCCTCCTCGACGGGCTCTCACGGCGCTTCCGGCCCTTCGCGGCCGTCGTCCTGTCCGCAGCACTCTTCGCTGTGGTGCACCTGGTCCTGGTGGGATTCGCCTACCTCTTTATGCTGGGCCTTGCGCTGGCACTGCTGCGGCGCTTCCACGGGAACATCTGGGCCCCGATTCTGCTTCACGCCGCAAGCAACGCCCTCGTCACCCTTGTAGTCCTTACCGCGATCTAGCTACCCGCTACTCCGCGTCTAGGCGGTGCTCCGAGGGATGCCGGGTGCGGCCCAGGGCGTCGTTGAGCCAGCCCAGGACCACGCGCTCCCACCGCTCGGGATCCACGTTGTATTCCTTGGTGTGCCGGGCCTTGGTGAAGGCCTCGAAGGTGATGACGTCCGGGTTTTTCTCCGCCAGTTCCGCAGACGGCCCGTACGGCACGAAGTCGTCGTCCTTGCTGTGCAGGATCAGGGTAGGGATCCGGATTTCCTCCGCACGCGTCACCCAGTCCATGCTCTTGAGGTCCAGCGGAGCCGCCAGTCCGGTCAGTGCCCGGCCGGCAGCGTTGGAGATCAGCCACTGGCCCAGCCGGCCGGCCTGCGCGGGAATCCGGTTCACCCGGGCATGGTGGGCCAGCACGTCCACCCAGTTGATCACCGGCCCGTCCAGCACCATGGCGCGGATGTACCGGCGCAGCGGCGAGCGGTCCGCAGCCTGCAGGCTGATCGCCCCGCCCATGGACCAGCCGAACAGCACCACGTCTTTGGCTCCGTGGTCCAGGGCGTAGCGGATAGCCGCCTCCACATCCTGCCACTCGGTCAGGCCCAGCCCGTACCGGCCGTCGGAGGCGTAGGGGGCCTCGCCGTCGTTCCGGTAGGAAATCACCAGGCTGGTGAGCCCGGCTTCGCGGGCGGTACGCAGCGCCCGCAGGCATTCGGTCCGCCGCGCGCCGCGTCCGTGGACCATGATGGCCCACGTGTCGGCACCGGGAGTACGCACCAGCCAGGCCGGTGCGGTTCCGTTTTCGACCGGGATGTCGACTTCCTCCTCGGGAAGCCCGACGGCGGCCGGCGAGGGGTAGATGGAACCGCTCCACCAGCCGCGCCGCGCCTTGCTCAGGTCGCCGCTGTACACCTCTTCCACATCCCGCTGCACCGTGCCCTCACGCGGCACGTAGGAACGGATGGCTCCGATCCGGGCATGCCCGTCGCCGTTGTCGAAGTACAGGCTGTACGTGCCTTCGACAGTGGTGTCCAGGTTTGCCGGCAGGATGACCTGCCGGCCGTGTTCGCTGTCCGGGACCGCCAGGATCTCCAGGTTCGCGTCCCGCGTGCGGGCCGGGGTGACCACTTGGCGCGCGAAGTAGATGCCAAGGCCGGAGGCGGCCGCTACGACGGCGGTGGAAGCCGCAGCACCGACGCCGGCGCCGAACGCCGTCCAACGGACCCACGGAACCGAGAGAACCGGGGTGGAGCCGGAGGACGCATCGGAAGGAACAGAGATAGCCATAGAACATTTTTACCGGATGGGTGCCGGGTCCGTGTAACGGCAGGCCGCTACCACCCGGTGGGGCGGGAGAGACAGGCGTACTAGGCTGGGGCGCATGACTTCGACAATTGTGGTGCTGACGGAAGAATCGCTGGGTAGCCGCGACATAGAAAACCTGCGGTCGCTGGTGGGCGATGCCCCCGTCCGCTTTGACGTGCTGGTGCCCGCCGATCCGGGCCGGAACCTGCTGGTGGACGTGCTGGACAATCTCAGCCTGCTGGATTTCGCGGAGGCCTTCCGGAACCTGACGGGCGGCCGCCCGTCCAAGGCCGACGAGGTGAAGGAAGCCGTCACCTCGCTCGCCGACTCCCTGGAACAGCTGCAGGCAGCCGGTCTGGAGGCCACCGGCTCGGTCACCGGTGAAGATCCGGTGGCCGCCGTCGTCGAAACCGCCAAGCGCACGCACGCGGACCAGGTGGTCGTGATTACCCGGCCGCACGCCGTCGAAGACACTTTCCGTACGGACTGGGCCAACGAGGCGCAGGACCGGCTCGGCGTTCCAGTGCTGCACCTGTACACCGGCTCGGGATTTATTGGCGACTCTTAAGCGTTGACGCTGACATGACTACCGAAGAGAACACCGGAACCGTCCCGGTCCAGAAAACCGACGAGCAGTGGCGCGAGGAACTCACTCCGCAGGAGTACGCAGTGCTGCGCAAGGCCGGCACCGAACGGCCGTACACCGGCGAGTACTGGGACACCAAGACCACCGGCGTGTACCAGTGCCGTGCCTGCGGCAGCGATCTGTTCACCAGCAGTGAGAAGTTCGATTCGCACTGCGGCTGGCCGTCCTTCTTCGCCCCGCTGGCGGAGGGCAAGGTCCGCTACCTGCATGACCGCAGCATGGGCATGGACCGGGTTGAAGTCCGCTGCGCCAACTGCGATTCGCACATGGGGCACCTGTTCGAAGGCGAAGGTTTCGACACCCCCACCGATCAGCGGTTCTGCATCAACTCCATCTCCGTGAAGCTGGTCCCGCAGGACCCCTCCGCCAACCCAGCGGAGTAGGAACCCATGGAGCACGGAGTTTTTCCCGGGGAAACAGTTGACGGGCCGGACATTCCGGATGAGGTCATTGACCTCTACCGGGAGCTGAGCGCGGACATCGCGTCCGGCGTCGGCGTGGTGTCCACCCGCCTGCGCGGACGGGATTACGCCGCGACCGTCAGCGGGTTCCTCTCCGTCTCCTACGATCCACCCACCCTCCTGGTGAGCCTGTACGCCGAGGCACGCATTGCCGAAGCAGTGATCGACGCCGGCAGCTGGGCCCTGAGCCTGCTGCCGGCGCGGCTGCTCGGCACGGCCAACTGGCTTGCCAGTCCCGGCTCGCCCCTCGAAGGGCTGCTGAACCAGGTGAACTACGGCCGGGCACCGGAAACCGGTGCCGCCGTCATCGAGGATTCCATCGCCTGGTTCGAGGTCCGCACCACGCAGGTGACGACGGCGGCCACCCACCAGCTGATCGTGGGCGAGGTGGTGGCCATGGGCCGCCGCGCCGGCGCCGACGACGAGGCGGACCCGCTGCTGCATTTTGCCTCCGCCTACGCCCGTCTGGCCCGCTGACCTTTCGTTCCTTCCGCCCCGGCCGCCTGACCCGGGCGAAACCATTGTTTCCCCACCGCGCCCCACGTAACGTCGATGAACGGGGGAACGTTTCGCAGCCGGCTGGACGCTGCGGAGCCACCGGTCCTCAGGAGTGTCCTCAGGAGATGCAAATGGCCACAGACCAGTACCATGAGCCGCCTTCCGAACTTCCCGCAGAAACGCGGACCTTTGCGCGTATGTGCGCCAGCCTGGCGGAAGAAGCCGAAGCCATTGGCTGGTATGTGCAGCGGATGGCTGTGGAACCCGATGCCGAATCCCGGGCCATCATGCTTGATTCGCTCGGTGAGGAGTTCAAGCACTTCAGCATGGAACTTGAATTCCTGCTTCGCCGCACTCCCCTCTGGCGGGAAATCGCCTACGGCATCCTCTTCACTGACGGCGACATAGTCCGCCACGGCGAAGCCTCAGAGGCCGAAGCCACCGGAGACTAGCCCGCAGCATCCCGCAACCACTCCTCCGCTCAGGGAGGTGCCGCATGGCACGCAACAGCCTGCTGGACCGTTTCCGACCCGTCGGCGCGCCCGGACCGGCCGGTCCGGCCGGCGTCCCGGCCACTGACGACGAAGGCACAGCCGCCGAGCTCATCCCCGTCTTCGAAGCACTTGACCCAACGATCGCAGAGGGCAGCGGGCAGACCCGATCCGCTGGAGACCGGGCACAGCAGACCGTCGCCGCTGCCCGGCGCCAGGCCGCTGCCCTGGTGGAGCAGGCCCGGATGGACAGTGCGGCCGTGCGGGCACACGCCGCGGCGCGGGTCTCCGCCGAAGCCGAACGCGAAAATGAACACCTGCTCGACGAAGCCCGGGACGAGGCCCGGAGACTCCGGAGCCAAGGTGAATCACGGGTGCCGGAACTTGCCTCCGCCATTGTGGCGGACCTGGTGCAGGACCTGCTGGGCCGCGGAACGGACACCGGCGGATGAGAGCGGACTGGGTGGCAGCCAGCGTGCGGGCACGGTCCATGGCGCAGCGGAGGGTAGGCGCCGGCACCTGCCGGGAACTCTCCGCGCTGCCGGACCTGCCGGCCGCCGTTGAAGCCTTGGAGGGATCGGTCTACGCCGATCAGTTGTCCAGCGCCCGGACACTTGGATCCGCCCAGCAGGCCACCAGGCGCACCGTCCTCTGGCAGCTGCGTGTCCTGGCGGGCTGGCTGCCGGCCGGCCAGGACACGCAGCTGGTCCGGGCAGCCGCCGCACGGTTCGAGGCGGACAACATCGTTGCCCTCGCCGCCGCGCTGCGGCGGAATCCCGGGTTGGAGCCGGAACCAGGCTCCGATTCGGCCCCTGAGTACGATCTGGGCGGTCTGGCCACGGCCTGGCCGCGGCTGCGTACAGCCGACTCCCCCGAAAGCCTTCAGGCGATGCTGGCCGCGTCGCCCTGGGGCGACCCCGGCCCCGCACCGGCACTGCCGGACATGCTCACCGCCGTCTGGCTGCGCCGGCTGGCCTCGGCCGCCCCTGCAACACGCCCGTGGGCTGTTGCCGGTGCCGTGCTGCTGGCCGCCCGCCTGCTGCTGGTGACCGGAACCGGCACCACGGACCGGCTGGTGTCCCTGCTCCGGCCGCTGATCGGCACCGGCTGGACCGAAGCTGCGTCGCTGCCGGAACTGACGGCGGCATTAAGTCCCGCCGCCGGACAGGTTCTAGCCGAGGTGCAGGAACCGCGAGAGCTGTGGCGGCCTGAGGCCCGTCTCGCCGCGCAGGTGGAAGCGGACGGCTTCGGCCTGCTGCGGGCCGGTCTGCCCGGCCCGGACGTTGTTGTCGGCGCCATGGCGGTCCTGGCCGCGGATGCCTGGCGGGTCCGGGCCGCACTGGCCGCCGCGGCTGCCGGCACCGGGCGAAGCGAGGTGCTTGATGCCGTGGCGTGAGACCCTCAGTCCGGTTCGGATGGAACGCATTGCCCTGGTCTGGCCGCTCGAAGGCCGGAAATCAGTGCTGACCGAGGTGGCGGACAGCGCCGCCGTCGAACTGGATCTCCCCTACGAACCCGGTGACGGACCCGACGAGCTGGACCGCGCCGCGGACGCCGCCGTCGTGCACGGTCCCGTGGCCGCACTGGTTGGCTGGTCCCCCACCCGGCAGCTGCCGGACCTCCGGAAAGCCCTGGAACCGCACGGCGCGTCGGCGGTTCCCCTGCGCCGGCCGCACGGCGTGCAGCCGCCCACCCAGCTGACCGGCGAGGAACGACGCCGGCCCCGCCTGTCACGGCTGCTCGTGGACACCTACACCACCGTTCCCTACGCGGATCTGGACCCTGCACGGATAGCCGCGGTGGCGTACGTGGTGATGTTCGGGATGATGTTCGGCGACGCCGGACAGGGCGCGCTGCTGGTGATTGCCGGGCTGCTGGTCCGGTTCCTTCGCGTGCCCTGGCTGGACCGCTACCGCAGGACGTGGCTGTTCATTACCGGCGCGGGTGCCGCCGCGGTGTTTTTCGGATTCCTGTACGGGGAGTTCTTCGGCCCCACCCATGTGCTGCCGGTGCTGTGGCTGGAACCGCTCGAAGAACCCATCCCGCTGATCGTCGCCGCCCTGGTGCTGGGCGCCGTCCTGCTGGCCGGGTCCTACGCACTGGGAACCATCAACCGGGTCCGCGAGGGCGGCTGGGCGTACGCCCTCTATGCCCGCTCGGGGTTGGCCGGCGCGCTGCTGTTCGCGGCGATCGGGCTGGTGGCCTGGGGGCTGCTGGCCGGCAGCCCAGTAATCCTGGTGGCCGCCGGAACCGCAGCACTGATCGCACTGGTGTTCATCTTCATCGGTTTGTTCGTGGAATCCGGCGGCGGACCCACCGGCGGGCTCCAGGCCACCGTGGAACTGGTGGACACAGTGGTGCAGCTCGCCTCCAACCTGGTGTCCTTTACCCGGCTGGCCGCCTTCGGCCTTACCCACGCCGCCCTGATGATGGTGGTCTGGCAGGCAACAACGGCCATCTGGGAACCGGGCTGGCGGATCATCCCCGCCATCCTGATGTTCGTGCTGGGCAATGTGCTCACCTTCGCCCTCGAAGGCCTCGTCGCCGGCATCCAGGCCCTGCGGCTGGAGTACTACGAGCTCTTCTCCCGCGTCTTCACCGAAGAGGGACGCCCGTTCCGTCCCTGGTCCCCCGATCTTGGCCCCGCCTCCGCTGCCCCCGCCCCTGCTGAAAGGCCTCTGCCGTGAATCCCTGGTTTGCCGTCCTTCCACTGGCCTTATTCCTTACCGTCCTGCTGGCCGGGGGTGCTCTGGTCCTGATGCGCCGCCGCCGCCGGGCGGGGGTCCGCGCGCTGCTCGGGTTGAACGGCGTCCTCATGGCCGGAGCACTGGCCCTGCTGGTCTCCGCCCTGAACGCGGTCCCGGCCACGGCCGGCGACGGCGGAGCTGCCGCCACCGCTGTCGCTGCGGCGACCGATGGCAGCGACAGCAGCGGTGCAGCCCTGATCGGCGCCGCCATCGCCGTCGCCGGTTCCTCCATCGGCGCGGCCATCGCCGTGGCCTACACCGGCTCGGCTGCCCTGGCGGCGATGAGTGAGCGGCCGGAAATCTTTGGCCGCGCCATGGTGGTGGTTGGGTTGGCGGAAGGCATCGCGATTTACGGGCTGATTATTTCCATCATCCTCATTGGCCAGGCATGAGCCGCCGGGAAGGAACCGTGGCGGCGGTAGGCAACCCGGCCCTGCTGGAGGGATACCGGCTGGCAGGGGCCGTGCTTTACCCGGCCGCGGGGGCTGCGGACGTGCGGGCGGTCTGGGCCAGCCTGCCGGACTCGGTGTGCGTTGTCCTGCTCACGCCCGACGCCGCCGCGGAGCTGGACATCGAACTGGCGGATCCGGCGTCGCCCCTCACCGCGGTGCTGCCTTCATGACCCGGCTGCCGCAGGGCGCGGAGGCAGCCCTGGACCCGGTGCGGCAGGCACTGCGTCGGAACGCCGAAACGGAAGCTGCCCGGCTGGACGCCGAGGCCCGGCAACAGGCGGCGGATTTGCTCGGGCGGGCCCAGGCGGAGGCGGACACCATCCACCGAACCGCGCAGCGCGAGGGGGCCGAGGCCGCCAGGGCCGACGCCGCTGCCTCCTCCGCACGCGCCCGCCGGGAGGCACGACGGACGGTGCTGGCCGAACAGGAACACCTACGGTCGCTGCTGGCCGAGCAGGTGCAGGAGCAGGTGCATGAAGTCCGGAGGGACCCGCGCTACCCGCAGATCCTGCGGCGGCTGACCGCGCAGGCGGACCGCGTCCTCGGACCCATGGCTTCCGTGACCGAGAGCTACAAGGGCGGCGTGATCGGAACGGCGGGCTCGCGGCGGCTGGACCTGTCGCTGCCCACCCTGGCCGACCAGGCACTGGAGGACCACGCCGGGGAGGTGCGGCGGTTATGGGACGACGCGTGAGGACTCCGGACCCGGCTGAATCAGCAGGCGACGGCCGGATCACCCGGGTGAGCGGACCGCTGGTGGAAATCAGCGGACTGCCGGGGTTGTCCATGCTCGAGGTGGTCAATATCGGCCCGGACGGCATTGCCGCGCAGGCGATCGCCATCAACGGCGACGAAGCCACCCTGCAGGCATATGAATACACCGGCGGGTTGAAGGCCGGCGACCGTGCCGAACGGACCGGCCATCAGCTGGCCGGGCTGCTGGGGCCGGGGCTGCTGGGCACGGTCTTCGACGGGCTGCTGCGGCCCTTGTCCTCGGCACCCCTGTGGCTGACGCAGGAGCGGCAGAGTTCCGCGGAAGACCCGGCGGTGCTGGAAACCCGGTGGGAGTTCGCGCCGTCGGTAGCCCTCGGCGAGACGGTGCGGGCCGGCCAGGTCCTGGGCACCGTGCCCGGAGTGGGGACGATCGAGTTTCGGGTGCTGGCGCCGCCGTCGGTTTCCGGTGAGGTGACCTGGCTGGCCGAAGGAAAGGTCCGGCCGTTGGATCCCGTGGCCAGGATCGGCGGCGTGGAGGTGCCGCTGGCGCAGCGCTGGCCGGTGCACAGCCCCCGGCCTTTCGGCGAGCGCATCACCGATGTGGTTCCGCTGCAGACCGGGCAGCGGGTGCTGGACCTGCTCTTCCCGGTTCCCCGCGGTGCGGCAGCCGCGGTACCCGGGGGCTTCGGCACCGGCAAGACCCTCACCCTGCAGCAGATAGCCAAGTGGTCGGACGCGGATGTGATTGTCTATGTGGGCTGCGGCGAGCGCGGCAACGAGATGGCCGACGTGCTGGACGGCCTCTCCGGGCTGGACGATCCCCGTACCGGCGGGAAGCTGATTGACCGGACCGTCATCATTGCCAATACCTCCAACATGCCCATGATGGCCCGGGAAGCATCCATTGCCACCGGTGTCACCGTGGCCGAATTCTTCCGGGACATGGGTTACGACGCCGTCGTGATTGCCGATTCCACCTCCCGCTGGGCCGAGGCGCTGCGCGAGTTCGCCAACCGCAACGGCGACCTCCCCGCGGAGGAAGGGTATCCGGCTTCCCTTGCCAGCGAACTCGCGGCGTTCTACGAGCGTGCCGCGCGGGTACGCACGTTGGGCGGGGCGACGGCGTCGGTCACCGTGATCGGAGCGGTCTCCCCTCCGGGCGGGGACATGAGTGAACCGGTGACCACCGGCACCCAGCGCTTTGTCCGCACGCTGTGGCTGCTGGACCGGGACCTCGCCTACTCCCGGCACTACCCAGCCGTAAGCTGGCGCGGCTCCTTCTCCCGGGATGCCGAGTCGCTGGGCCGCTGGTACTCCGCCCACGGGGATCCGCAGTGGGCGCAGCGCCGGGCGCAGGCTTCCCTGCTCCTCTCGGAAGCTGACCGGCTGACTGCCCTGGCGGAAATTATCGGTGCTTCCTCCCTCCCCGGACATGAACAGATGGTCCTCCTCGGCGGGCGGCTGATCCGCGACGGGGTGCTGCTGCAGAACGCGCTCAGCCCCAATGACGGCTACAGCTCCGAGGAAAAGGGTGCCGCCCTGCTGCAGGCGGTGCTGGACGTGGTGGAGACCTGCCAGACCCTGGTGGCGCGCGGAGTGCCGCCGGCCGACGTCGACCGCTATGACTTCTCCCCCATCCTGCGCCTGCGCGAGGACACCGGGCCCACGGACGCCGCCGGCGTGCAGGAGCGCGGTCGAGCCTTCGTGCGGCGGCTTACCGAGACACTGGACCAGCCATCGACGGGAGAAGCCCATGGCTAGCGGCAACCGGGCACGGGTGGGCCACAGCGATGTGCGTGAACTGCGCGGACCGCTGCTGGTTCTCGGCGACACGGAGGGCGTGGGCTGGGACGAGTTCGCGACCGTCGACGTCGACGGCGGCCCCCAGCGGCACGGGCTGGTGCTGGAGATTGACGGCGACGAAACCACCCTGCAGGTACTCGAAGGCACCGAGGGCATGGCACTGGGCGGGGTGGAGGTCCGGTTCCAGGGCCGGCCGCTGGCGGTCCCGGTGGGCACCGGCTGGCTCGGCCGGGTATGCAACGGGCGGGGGGAGCCGCTCGACGGCGGCCCCCCGGTCACCGCGGACGACACCTCCCCGGTGGGCGGCTGGCCGCTGAACCCCGTCTTCCGGGAGCCGCCGCAGGACCCGGTGATCACCGGCATCTCCGTGGTGGATGCCCTCACCACCCTGGTCCGCGGACAGAAGCTGCCCATCTTCTCCATCCCCGGGCTGCCGCACCTCACCCTGGCCACGCAGATCGCCGCGCAGGCGACCGCGTCCTCCGGGCGGGCCTTCCGGGTGGTGTTCGCCGCCATGGGGATGACGCATGCCGATATTGCCTATGTCCGCGACCGGCTGGAGGAACGCTCCGCCGCCGGTGAACTGGTCCTGCTGCTGAACGCGGCGGATGATCCGGTGATTGAACGCATCCTGACCCCGCGCATCGCCCTGACCATCGCGGAGTCCCTGGCCTACGATGACGGTTCCGATGTGCTGGTGGTGATGTCGGATATGACCAGCTACGCCGAGGCAGTGCGCGAAGTGTCCGCCGCACGCCGGGAAATCCCCGCCCGCCGCGGCTACCCGGGTTATCTCTACAGCGACCTGGCAACCCTGTACGAACGCTGCGGACGGGTCCGCGGCCGGGAGGGGTCGGTGACCATTGTCCCGGTGCTGACCATGCCCGCCGGGGACATCACCCACCCGGTGCCGGACCTGACCGGCTACATCACCGAGGGGCAGGTGGTGCTCGACGGCGACATCGACGCCCGCGGCATCTATCCCCCGGTGGATGTGCTCTCTTCGCTGTCACGGCTGATGCGCAGCGGCGCCGGGCGTGGACGCACCCGCGAGGACCACCTCGACGTCGCTGCCCAGATCCTGTCCGCCATGGCCCGCGCCCGGTCCGCCTCGGAACTGGCCGAACTGGTGGGAGCCGCCGCGCTGAGCGAAACCGACAAGGCCTACATCGAGTTCCGCACCGTGGTGGAGAAGGAGCTGCTCAACCAGGGGCGGGACGAGCTGCGCACCCTGGAGCAGACACTCGATCTGGCCTGGCAGGCACTGTCCCTGCTGCCGCGGCGGGAACTGACCATGCTGTCCGCCGAGTTCCTGGACCGGTACCTGCCCGGGGCGGGCGGCGCGGCACCGTGAGCGGAGACCGGTTGTGAGCGGGTTCCGGTCCGGCGGCAGCCGCGCCGAGCGCTCCGAGGTGCAGCGGCGGCTGGCCACGGCCCGGCGCGGAGCCGAGCTGCTGGACCGGAAGCAGCGCATCCTGCAGGCTGCCATCGACGGGCTGCAGGAACGCGCTGATGCGGGGACCCGTGCCTGGGAAACCAGCGCCCGGACGGCGGGGGTGTGGCTGCAGCGCAGTACCGGGCTGGACGGTGCGGACCGGCTGCTGGAGGCATCGCCGCCGGACCCCGCAGTCGCCGTCGTGCAGTGGGGCGGAGCGATGGGCATCTCGTATCCCGAGTCCGCATCCTGCACGGTCCCGGCGTCTCCGCCGGCCGGCGGCAGTTCCGCCCTGGCCTTTGCGACGTCGGCGCACCGGGCCGCCTTGGAAGCGGCCGTGGCTGCGGCGGCCGGGCAGCGGGCGCTGCTGCTGGTGTCGGAGGAACTCGCTGCCACCCGCACGCGGCAGCGGGCAGTGGAGAACCGGTGGATCCCCCGGCTGGAGGAACAACTGGCGGCCATTGAACGCCGGATCGCCGAGCAGGAACTGGAGGAGAGCCTGCGGCTGCGCTGGGCCGCCGGGCTGATGTGAGGCGGTGACGGCCCTCAGCTGGACAAGGACCCGCTCAGGGCACGTTGTGGCCCGCTGCCTGAAGGAGTCCGTACCACTCGCCCCTGGTCAGCGGAATGTCCGATCCCTGTGCGGCATCGGTGACGCGCTGCGGCGTGGTCGTCCCGAGGACCACCTGCATCCCGGCCGGATGCCGGGCGATCCAGGCGACGGCGATCGCGGTAGGCGTCACCCCGTACTTCACCGCGAGCCTGTCGAGTTTGGCGTTCAACTCCGGGTAGTCGGGCGAGCCGAAGAAGACGCCGCCCTGGAAGCCTCTCTGGAACGGCGACCAGGCCTGGAGCGTGATCTTGTTGATGCGCGCATAGTCGACCAGGCCGCCGCCGTCGCGGGTGATCGAGTCGTCATGGCTGGTCATGTTCGATGACAGGCCCTGGGCGATAATCGTCGAGTGCGTGATCGAGAGCTGCACCTGGTTAGCCACGATCGGCTGCCGCACCGCTGTCTTCAGGAGGTCGATCTGGCGCGGGGTGTGGTTGGAGACTCCGAAGGAGCGGACCTTCCCGCTGGACTCCAGATGGTCGAAGGCACGGGCAACTTCCTCGGGTTCGACCAGGGCGTCAGGCCGGTGCAGCAGCAGAACATCGAGGTAGTCGGTGCGCAGCGCCTTCAGCGATTCCTCTGCCGAGGAGACGATGTGTTCGTACGACTGGTCGTAGCCCCATGGGTCGTCGACGATGCCCGTCTTGGTCTGCAGGTTGATCTGCCCGCGCTCTGAGGAGGACAGCTGCAGCGCCTCGGCGAAACGGCGCTCGCACAGGTGGTAGCCACCGCCTGGGTGGTTGAACCCGTACAGGTCGGCGTGGTCGAAGAAGTCAATCCCCGCCTCGCGGGACGCCGTATACAGGGCACGGATCTGCTCATCGGTGTCGCCGGCGATGCGCATCATTCCCGCAACGACGTTGGGCACCAAAAGGTCGGTACTGCCGAAGGGCACAGTCTTCATTGGTTCCTCCAGATGGGCTTTGGTCGGGGGGCCGGGGCCTCAGCCTATCGGGTTGGTGCCGGGCAGGGTGCTTACTGCCCGGCGGACCGGCTGCTCGGCCGGGTGCTGGACCACCGGAACCGCAGGCGGGTCAGGATCTAAACGCCACGGCGCGCACGGGCGACCCGTCCAGTCCCGCCAGCCGCAGGGGCAGCGCGGAGAACCACGGATCCGGCCACGGCACGGCGCCCAGGTTTGTCAGGTTCTCGACGATCCCGCCTCCTGAGCCCAGGAACACATCGTGGAACGGCAGGAACGTTCCGCCCTCGGCGTGCCCGGATTCCGCCGGGCCGGGAGTTGGATCGGGGTTGAGGGTATCGACGCCGACCAGCCGCACCCCGGCCGCCACAAGACGCTCGGCGATCTCGGCGTCGAAGGTCGGGTGCTCCAGGTAAGTGCTCGTGTTGAAGTGCCGGGACCAGCCCGTGGAAAACAGCACGATGGTTCCGGGCAGCAGTTTCTCCAGCTGCCCGCTCACGTCTTGCCAGCGGAGGACGGCATTGGCGGCGGGCTCGGGCACGGAAACAATCCGCGCCGGTCCCATCAGGGTCTGAAGCGGCATCGCGTCCACGGCAACGCCGTCCTGCACGGTATGCAGCGGCGCGTCCAGATGCGTTCCGGTATGGCTGCCCAGGTGCAGCTCAGCGACGGCGAAGCCGTCCACCGCCACGGTGGCGGCGCTGCGGAGCTCTACGGTGGGGTCACCCGGGAAAACCTGCATTCCGGTCCGGACCGGATGGCTGAGGTCGATTGCCTGCACGGCGTTAGGTTGTTCCGCCGGGAACCGGGGCAGGTTCGCTCAGGTGCAGGGAACGAGGCTTGCCGGGGACCACCTGCCCGGTTGCGGCACACCAGCCGAGGTAGAGGACAAAGGTGACCGCGAAGGTGGGGATGGTGGCTCCGAGCGGACTGGGCAGCACATAGGTCAGCAGCAGTGAGGCACCCGCGCCCACCAGCCAGGCCACCAGCGCGGCCGCGTTGATGCCGCGCCGGAACCAGTACCGTCCCCCGCTGCCAAGCAGGATGTCCGCGCCGTACGAACGTTTCTGCACTACGTAATAGTCCGCGATCATCACCGCGAACACCGGAATGAACAGCGAGCCGATAACGGTCAGGAAGGACGTGAAACTGTCCAGCAGTCCCAGCCAGGTGGAACCGAGGACGGACACGGCACCCAGCACGACGGCCGTGGGAAGGAAGCGGATCCGCCGGGACGGCACCATGTTCACCACGGAGGAGACCATGCCGTACACCACCATGGTGTTGGTGGCCATCACGGACAGGAAAATCACCACGGCCAGCGGTGCACCGAAGATCCCCACGATCAGGGCCGGGTCGAAGCCCACCGCCTCGCCGCCGTCGAGCACAACATAGCCGATGGCGGTGGCGCCCAGCGCCATGGCCAGAACCGTCGAGACCACGTAGCCGACGGCGGAGCCGGCCACGCCGGCGGTCTGGGACTTTGCCAGCCGGTTGAACTCGGCGGAAAGGACGGTCCAGGAGATGGCCGTGGCAATGACGATGTCGAGCACCGAGATCGCGGACATCCCGGCGTCGGCGTCCCGGGGAATGGCAGCGAAGTCAGCCACGGGGAATTCCCGGAACGCGACGGTGAAGACGTAAGCCATGATGGCCAGGATCACCAGTGCCAGCCACGGCTCCACCCGGGCAATGCCCTTGTGGCCGAAGATGGCCAGGGCCACCACCAGCAGCTGGCAGAGCACGGAGAAGAGGACGGGGCTGGAGAAACCGGTGGCGCGTTCCACCAGGAAGTTCACCGTGACCCCGGCAAGCATGGCCTGGACCCAGCTCCAGCCCATCAGGATGACCACGTTCGCGGCCACGGGCAGGAACGAGCCGCGCAGTCCGAACGACCCCTTGGTCAGGGACATGGTGGGCAGCCCGGTGCGGGTGCCCATGTTGCCCACCAGTACCAGTACTGCTCCCCCGATCAGGGTGCCCAGGACGATCATGCCCAGTGCCATGGGCCAGCTGACGCCGGGAACGAACAGGGTGCCGGTGAGCAGCGTGGTGACCACCAGGTTGGCGGCCAGCCAGATCATGCCGATGCGTCCGACGCCGAGGGTGCCGCGGAGCGGACCGTAGCCCTCGGCGTCCTTGTCGAGGCGGTGGGAAAGACGGGCCCAGGCGGACGGCTGCGCGGTTGCTGACATCGGATTCCCCTTAGGCAACAACGACGACGGGCGTGCCGGCGGCGTCGGCGCCTTCTGCGGCACCCGCATCCGCCGGCTCAAGGCTGAAGCCGGGGTCCGGCACCGGGGAAAGATGCTCGTGGACAGCCAGGATCCGGCCACCGGACCGGACGAAGACAATCGTTTCCCGCTCCCTGGTTGTCGCCGTTGCCCCCGGCGTACCCGCCGTTGTCAGCACGGTGTGGCTGAATACGGCGCTGGCACCGTACACCTGCACATGTGCATCGGTACTCTCGCACGCCGAGACGGACCAGCCTTCAGTCAGCCAGAACGCCCAGAGCGCCTCGTATTCGGCGCGGCTTTCGAGCCTGGCCGGCTCCGTGTGGAAGACAAAGGTTGCGTCCGGAGCGAACGCCGCGAAGTACTCCTCGGTGTCCGTGCGGGAGAACGCGCCGACCAGGCGTGCCGCGGCTTCGAGGACATCGTTTTCGGACAGGGACCGGGCCGGAGTGGGGGTATCCATGGCCAGCCTTTCGGAACGGGCTGCGCACAGCGTGAGCGGATGGAGTCTACTGCGAAACGCACACCTTGGAAACAAGTGGTGCGTATTAGAAAACTTGCTCCAGTCTGAAGTGAGCCGGGTCACGTGTCAAACGGGGAGGTTCCGCCCGATGTAACCGGCGAACGGGGCCACTGCCTGGTGGGTGCAGCGACCGCGTGTCTGGCGGACCGTCTGCTGGGCCGGAGCACCCGCCGAGCCGGAGCATGGCCTAAATCCCATCGATGTACTAGCCTCGCCACCAACAGGCCCGTTAGCGGCTGGGGGAAGTCATGGATCAAAGGAGAACCATGCGCGGCATAAAGAAGACCTTTATTGCATTGACAGTCACGGGCCTGGCCCTTACCGGCTGCTCCGGCGATTCCAGCGGGGAGGACTCCCAGACCCTGCTGATTGCGTACAAGAAGGCCGACCCGGTCCTCGAATCCCTGATGGAAGACACCAAAGAGCAGTTTGAGGCTGCCAATGAGGGCGTCACCGTGGAACTGAGCCCGATTGAGGGCAACGACGACGATTACGCGACCAAGCTGGCTCTCTCACAGCGCTCCCCCGACACCGCTCCGGACGTCTTCGTGGAGGATTCGTTCAAGCTGAGGGCCGACGTCGACGCCGGCTACGTCCTCGCGCTGGACGAGTACCTCGCCGACTGGGAGGACTGGGACGCGTTCAACGAAACCGCGAAGGAAGCCGGAACGGGCGACGACGGCAGCATCTACGCGGTCCCGCTGGAAGCGGACACCCGGGTCATTTGGTACAACCAGAATGTCCTGGGCGCCGCCGGTATCGAGCTGCCGTGGCAGCCTGAAAACTGGGACGACCTGCTGGAGATGGCCCGCACCGTCAAGGCAGCCAACCCCGACGTGGTGCCGTTCAGCATGTATGCAGGCACCATGCAGAGCTTCTACGAACTGCTGTACGGCACCGAAGACGGCGCCCTGTACGACGAGGACGAACAGAAGTGGGTAGTCGGCTCCCAGGGGTTCATCGATTCATTGGACTTCCTGAAGACCATCTACGACGAAGGGCTGGCGGTCACTCCGGCCCAGGCGCTGGATCCGAACATCTGGCAGGAGATTGTGGGCGACATGCTGCCGCAGGACCGCATGGGCGCCACCGTCGAAGGCTCCTACGCCCCGCAGTTCTGGCAGGAAGGGGCGGATTACGAATGGCCGGAATACGGCGAAGTGATGGCGACGTCACCGTTCCCCACCCAGAACGGACAGGAGCCCGGCGCCGTGAGCATGTCCGGCGGCTGGACCCTCGCCGTGGGTGCCGGAAGCGAAAACCCCGAGCTGGCCGTGGACTTCGTGAAGATGGCCATGAACTTCGACAACTCGCTGGCCTACACGGTGGACGCCTCGAAGATAGCCGTGCGCAACGACGTCGCTGAAACGTCCGAATACCAGGGCATGAACCCCTTCGCCGGGGAGGTCACCGAGGTGCTGGAAGTGAGCCGCTACCGCCCGGCAACAGCCGACTTCGCCGAAATCGACACCGCGGTGCTCACGGCCACCCAGGAAGTAGTGGCCGGAGGCAAGACCCCGGAGGAGGCAGCAGCCGACTATGACGAGGCCCTGAAACGGATCGTCGGCGAAGACAACGTCATTGAAAAGTAGTCCGGACCTGTCAAGCACGTCCCCCGCCCGGGCCGCCGGCACAACCGCGGCCCGGGACCGGCCGGTCCGGCAGGCTCCCCGGCCGCGGACACCGCCGTCGACCGTGCGGCTGCGGCAGACCGTCCGCCTCCTGCCGCTGCTGCCCGCCGTCGCGCTGCTGCTGGTGTTCCTCGGGGGACCCATCCTGTGGGCCTTCTACGGTTCCTTCACCGATGCAGGCCTCACCGGCGCCAGTGCCCGGAACCCGGAATGGATCGGGCTGGACAACTACGCCACCCTGCTCACCGATCCGCAGTTTCCGCGCTCCCTGTGGCTGACGTTCCTGTTCGTCCTCGGATCCGCCGTCATCGGCCAGAACTGCCTGGGGCTGGCGCTGGCCCTGGTTATGCAGCGCGCCAACCGGGTAGTGGCCGGCGTCGTGGGCACCTGCGTGGTGGCCGCGTGGGTGCTGCCCGAAATTGTCGCCGCATTTATTGCCTACGCGTTCTTCTTCCGGGACGGAATGCTGAACCAGCTCACCGCGCTGGCAGGGCTGCCCGTTGTGGACTGGCTCTACGAATACCCCATGCTCGCCCTGGTACTGGCGAACATCTGGCGGGGCACCGCCTTCTCGATGATGAACTACCAGGCCGCATTGAACGACGTTCCGCCGGAGATCACCGAATCAGCAACCATCGACGGAGCCGGCGGAATGCAGCGGCTGCGGTTCATCACGCTGCCCATGATCAAGAACAGCATCGCCACCAACCTGATGCTGATCACCCTGCTGACCCTGGGCACGTTCACCCTCATCTACGTAGTTACCAGCGGCGGGCCGCTCAATGCCAGCACCACGCTGCCGATCATGGCTTACGAGCAGGCCTTCCAATACGGAGACATCGGCTACGGCACCGCCATTGCCGTTGTGATGCTGCTTATCGGAGCGGTGTTCTCCATTGCCTATATCCGCATGCTGCGGGAAAGGAAGGACTAGTCCATGGCCGCCGTCGTTACCGCCGCCCCCGCAGCCCCTGCCCGGGGGTCCGGCAAAACCCGCAGCGTCCGCACCGCCAATATCGTTCTGGTGCTGCTGGCAGCCTGCTTCCTGCTGCCGCTCAGCTGGCTGCTGGCCGCCTCGGTGAACGCAGACGCCACCTACGAGCTGGCGATACCGACAACCCTCACCCTGGAGAACTTCGCCGCCATCATGACGGCGCAGCAGACGTTCATCCCCCTGTTGAACAGCTTCATCCTCGCCGTCGGTTCCGCGTTGGTCACCGTCACGGCCGCGGTGCTCGCTGCCTACCCGCTTTCCCGCTACCAGATGCGCTTCAAGCGCCCGTTTATGTACACCATCCTCTTCGGCACCTGCCTGCCGATCACCGCGATCATGGTGCCGGTGTACAGCCTGTTCGTGCAGCTGAACCTGCTGGATTCTCTGGCCGGCACCATCTTCTTTATGGGCGCCACCTTCCTGCCGATCGCGATCTGGATGACCAAGAACTTCATGGACTCCGTGCCTGTGTCGCTCGAGGAGGCCGCCTGGATTGACGGGGCTTCCTCCATGAAGGCGCTGTTCTACGTGGTGCTCCCGCTGATGCGGCCGGGTTTGGCAGTGGTGTTCATCTTCGTGTTCCTGGAGGCGTGGGGAAACTTCTTCGTCCCGTTCATCCTCCTCTTCTCGCCCGACAGCCAGCCTGCGGCAGTGAGCATCTTCCGCTTCTTCGACGAGTACGGCGGCGTGGCCTACGGCGAGTTGGCTGCCTTCTCCATCCTGTATTCGCTTCCCGTGATCGTTCTCTACATCGTTTCCCGCGCATTGGGCGGCTCATTTGCCCTCAGCGGGGCAATGAAAGGCTAGGGTGGCCGGTGCACGCGAACCGCGAACTTGTTGAAGCCCGCATCAGCCGGTTCCTGAGGGAACGGCTCGAACCTGCGCGGTGGCGAGACCGGCGGCCGCTGGACATTGCTGCATGGACGGAACCGGGCGAACCGGTGTCCTTCGGGGAAGCAGCAGGCCGGGAATTCCTCCCCTTCAGTGCGGGCCAGGCCTGGGGCGCCCCGTGGGACACCACATGGTTTCGGGTCAGCGGAACGGTACCCGATGGCTGGGCCGAAGCGGACGGCGTCCGGCCGGAACTGGTCATCGATCTGGGGTTCAACGGCGACGGCCCGGGTTTCCAGGCCGAGGCGCTGGTCTACACGGAGCAGGGAGCGATAGTAAAGGCGGTGGAACCGCGGAACCTGTATGTTCCGCTCCCCCACCGGCCGGGCGAAACCTTCACCTACTACATCGAGGCCGCGTCCAATCCCAACGTCATCGCGGGCTTCACTTACGCGCCCACTCCCATGGGCGACCGGACGACGGCGGGCAGCGCCCCGCTGTACGTGTTCCGCGCCGCGGACCTCGCCCTGCTGGATGTCCCGGCCTGGAAACTGGCGAGGGACTTCTGGACCCTCAACGGGCTAATGCATGAGCTGCCCATGGACCTGCCCCGCCGGCACGAAATCCTGCGCGCAATGGAACGCGCGGTCGATGCGGTTGATCCCTCCGACATCCCGGGCACCGCCGGCGCCGGCCGGGCAGCGCTGGCCGCGGTGCTGGCCAGCCCGTCGTATGCGAGCGCGCACCGGATCTCCGCGGTGGGGCACGCACATATCGACACCGCCTGGCTGTGGCCCGTGCGGGAAACCGTCCGCAAGGTTGCCCGGACCTTCGCCAATGTGCTGGAGCTGATGGAGCACGAACCCGATTTCGTTTTCACTGCCTCCTCAGCCCAGCAGTACGCCTGGCTGAAGGAGCACTATCCGGACCTGTTTGGCCGGGTCGCAAAAAAGGTACGCAGCGGACAGTTCGTGCCCACCGGCGGGATGTGGGTGGAATCGGACACTAACCTGCCCGGCGGTGAAGCGCTGGCGCGGCAGTTCGTGGCCGGAAAGCGCTTCTTCCGGGAGGAGTTCGGTGTGGACCCCGAGGTGGTCTGGCTGCCCGACTCATTCGGGTACTCCGCAGCGCTGCCGCAGATCGCCCGGGCCGCAGGCGCCCGGTGGTTCCTTACGCAGAAAATCTCCTGGAACGAAACCAACACCATGCCGCACTCCACTTTCCTCTGGGAGGGCATCGACGGCACCCGCCTGTTCACGCACTTTCCGCCCGTGGACACCTACAACTCCGAGCTCTCCGGCCAGGAACTGGCCCGTGCACAGCGCCAGTACGCCGAGAAGGGCTTCGGGAATACGTCCCTGGTTCCGTTCGGGTGGGGCGACGGCGGCGGCGGCCCCACGCGGGAAATGCTCGCCGCGGCGGAGCGCACCGCGGACCTGGAAGGGTCCCCGCAGGTGCGGCTTTCCAGCCCGGAACGGTTTTTCGCCGCAGCCGAGGAGGAACTGGCCGAGCCTCCGGTATGGTCCGGGGAGCTCTACCTGGAATTTCACCGCGGCACCTACACGAGCCAGGCCAACACCAAAAAGGGCAACCGGCGCAGCGAGCACCTCCTGCGGGAAGCCGAGTTGTGGGCGGCGACTGCCGCGGTGCGCACCGGCGCCGCGTACCCCTACGACGTGCTGGAACAGGCTTGGCACACGGTCCTGCTCCAGCAGTTCCACGACATCCTGCCCGGCACCTCCATCGCCTGGGTGCATCAGGAAGCCGAGCGTAACTACGCCCGGGTGGCGGCAACACTTGAGGCGGTGATCGAGGACGCCGCCGGGACCCTGTTGGGCAGCGGCGACACCATGGCGGTGCTGAATGCGGGTCCGTATCCGCAGCAGGGCGTGCCCGCGGGAGGTGCGGCAGCGGCGTCGGCTTTTGCGGAAAGCTCCGGCAGCTGGGAACGCACCGACTCCGGCTGGCAGCTGTCCGGTCCCCGTCTACGGTTGACCGTGAACGACGCAGGACTGTTTACCTCCCTCGTTGCCGACGGCCGGGAAGTGTTCCTGCCCGGCCGGCCCGGAAACCACTTCCAGCTCTTCCGCGACACCCCCAACCAGTGGGACGCGTGGGACCTGGACGCACACTACCGGTTCAGCAGCACCGAGCTGATGCAGCCCGACGCCATAAAGCTCGAAGATGATGGCCGGGTCTTGAGCATCGAGCGGTCTTTCGGCGCTTCCACCCTGGTGCAGCGCATTAGGCTCAGCCCGGACGGTACGGCGGTGGACCTCACTGTCGATGTGGACTGGCACGAGCGGCAGAAGCTGCTCAAACTCGCCTTTCCGCTGGACGTGCATGCGGACCGCGCGGCGTCGGAAATCCAGTTTGGCCACCTGTACCGCCCCACCCATGCCAACACCTCCTGGGACGCGGCGCGCTTTGAAACAGTGGCGCACCGCTGGATCCACGTCGGGGAGCCCGGATTCGGCGTCGCCGTGGCCAATGACCGGACCTACGGGCACGATACGATCCGGGACGAGGTGGACGGGCGGACCTGCACTACGGTCCGGCTGTCGCTGCTCCGCGCTCCGGTGTTCCCGGATCCGGCCACGGACCAGGGCCCGCACCGGTTCCGGTTCTCGCTCCGGCCGGCTGCAGGGATTCCCGAGGCCGTGTCGGAGGGCTACCGGCTGAACCTGCCGCTGCGCACGGTATCCGGCGCTGCTGCCGCCGATACCGTCCCGCTGCTGGCGGTAGAGCATCCCGCGGTGGTGATCGAGGCGGTGAAGCTCGCAGAGGACCGCAGCGGCGACGTCGTCGTCCGGCTTTATGAAGCGTTCGGCGGGCGGGCGACGGCGCGGGTCACGGCCGGTTTCGACTACTCCTCAGTTGCCGCGACGGACCTGCTGGAACGTCCGGTGGACTCTGTGGCCGTGGGCGATGCCGGGGACGGCGGGGTCCAGTTGTCGCTGCGGCCTTTCGAGCTGGTGACGCTGCGGTTCCGGGTCCGTTGACGGGCCGGTTCCCGGATCGATTCTGCAACATTTACCGTTTCAGCAATCGAGTCTGCAACATTTACCGTTTTGGGGTCGAATATCGGTAAATGTTGCAGACTCGATGCGAACTCCCCGCGTCTTACAGCCGGAAGCCCTCGTCCAGCCGCTCGATGATGGTGACGTTCGCCTGGCCGCCGCCCTCGCACATGGTCTGTAGCCCGTAGCGGCCGCCAGTGCGCTCAAGTTCATGCAGCAGGGTCGTCATGATCCGCGCGCCGGTGGCCCCGATCGGGTGGCCCAGGGCGATGCCGCCGCCGTTGACATTGACCTTGGCCATATCCACGCCGAGCTCCCGCTGCCAGGCCAGCACCACGGAGGCGAATGCCTCGTTGATTTCCAGCAGGTCCATGTCCTCGATGCTCATGCCGGTGCGCTTCAGTGCATGGCGGGTCGCTTCAATGGGGGCGCTGAGCATCATGACCGGATCATCCCCGCGGGCGGAAATGGAGTGGATCCGGGCGCGGGGCTTCAGCCCGTAGCGGCGCACCGCATCTTCGGACGCGACCAGCAGCACGGCGGCGGCGTCGGAAATCTGCGAGGAGGTCGCAGCGGTGAGGTGTCCGCCCTCGGCCAGGGGTGCAAGCGTGGCGATCTTGGCGCGGTCCGGATCCCGGGGACCTTCGTCCGCGGTGACGCCGTTCATCGGCAGGATTTCCCGGTCAAAGCGGCCCTCGGCCTGCGCAGCGATGGCGCGGACGTGGGATTCGACGGCGAAGTCCTCCATCTCCTCGCGGGTCAGCCCCCACTGCTTCACCATCATCTCCGCGCCGATGAACTGTGAGATCTGCTGGTTCCCGTAGCGCTTTTCCCATCCCACGGAGCCGGCGAACGGGTTCGGGAAGCCCAGCTCCTTGGCTGCGGAGTTGGCGAAGGACAACGGGACGGAGGACATGCTCTGCACGCCGCCGGCAATCACGAGATCACTGGTGCCGCTCATGACGGCCTGCGCCGCGTAGGACACGGCCTGCTGACCGGAGCCGCACTGGCGCTCAACGGTGGTGCCGGGAACGCGTTCGGACAGACCCGCTGCCAGCCAGGAGGTGCGGGCAATGTCCATGGCCTGCGGTCCCACCTGGTCAATGGCGCCGAGGATGACCTCGTCATACTCTTCGGAGTCGATCCCCGTGCGGCGGACCGTTTCGGCAATCACGTGCGCGGCCAGGTCCGCCGGGTGGATCTTGCTCAGACCCCCGTTGCGCTTGCCGACGGGGGTGCGGACGGCGTCGATGATGAACGCTTCAGCCATAGTCGAGGGCCTTTCGTCGTTGTAAGGCAGATGGGTCCCAAGTCTTTCGAACCCGGGTGCGGCACTCGATGCGGAAGGCATGTGCCGTGCACCACAATAGGCGATTCTGCTGGGCCGGTAACCAGACCAGCGGTATGTACGGCTGTGCCGCTGGCTGGGCTGGGCAATTCTCCGGACCTGCATCCTCCGGTTTCTCGGTTTCCCTGCGGTTGTCCGGATCCCTGCGGTTTGCCCACGGCTCGCCCGGCCCGATTCACTCCGGTTTGTCCGATTCCCTCCGGTTTGTCCGGATCCCTGCGCGGCGCGGCGCAGGGATTGCGACATTCCGCAGGAATTACGACAGATCGCAGGGATTCCCGACCCGCCCAGCACCAACACGGTCCGCCTCATCCCCGCGACCCCGCCGACCCGCACACAGTCCCAGTCCTCCGCTGACCCCCGACCCCAACTTCTATCTAAAGAACCATTGCTAAAGAGTTCTTTAGCATCTAGCCTCAACCCATGACCCAGACCCCGGACCCGGCGGAACCCGGCCCTCGACAGCATGCGGCAACCCCGGGAGCGTCCGGTGAGCAGATGTTCGCCGATCCGGTGCAGATCCGCGCCCTGGCCCATCCGGTCCGTCTGGAACTACTCGGGCACCTGGACGACGTCGGAACGGCCACGGCAACCGAGTGCGCCGCAGCCATCGGCGAATCCGTAGCCAGCTGCTCCTACCACCTGCGCATCCTGGCCAGACACGGCTACATCGAACAGGTCCAGCAGCCGGGGCGGGAAAAGCCATGGAAGACGGTCGCGCTGCACCGGTCGCACGTCATCGATCCGGAGGCGCCCGGCTCTGTGCACGCGGTTTCCGCCGTGGCCGCCATAGAGGTGGACCGCCAGCTGAGACGGATCCAGTCCTGGCTCCGCCGCTCCCCCGCGCTTCCCCCGGAGGACCTCGAGGTGTCCACGGTGCACGAGGCCCGTGCCTACGCGACCCACGAGGAAATCCTGCAGCTGCGCCAGGACCTGTGGCAGCTGGCCCGACGTTTCGAAGGCCGCTGGGAGAACCCGGACCAACGCCCCGAAGGAGCTGTCCCCGTCCGGCTGTTCTCCGTCCTCAATGTTGATCCGGGGCAGGAATGACAACGACGCCGCCGGCTGTGGGCACCAACCGTGACGCCCTGCGCGTTCCCGGCTTCCGGAGACTGGCGTTTGCGTGGGTGTTCTCCAACTTCGGCGACTCCGTCTTGTTCCTGACCGCCGCCATCTGGGTCAAGCAGCTCACCGGCAGCGACGCCGCCGCAGGCCTCGTCTTCGCGGCCCTCGGTCTGCCCGCGCTGCTGGCACCCTTCACCGGCCGGCTGGCAGACCGTTACCGGCGTCGACCGCTGCTTATCTTCAACAACCTGGGCGCCGGCGTCGTGATCCTGGCTCTCCTGGCTGTCCGCGGCGTTGACACCGTGTGGCTGGTTTATGCGGTCATCTTCGTTTACGCCATTTCCTCCTACATCACCGCAGCTGCCCAATCCGGACTGCTCCGCGACCTGTTGGACACCCGCCTCCTCACCCCGGCAAACGGCATCCTGAGCAGCATCGACCAGGGACTGCGCATCGTCTCGCCGCTGGCGGGAGCCGGAATGCTCGCCCTCTGGGGAATGCACACCGTTGTACTGCTCGCCAGCGCCTGCTTCCTTGCGGCCGCACTGATCCTGGCCACCCTGAAACTGGCCGAAACGGTTCACGCCAAGGATGTCGGCGAGACGTTCTGGCGGAGCACGACGGCGGGTGTCCGTTTCATGGCCCGGCACCGCCTGCTCGGCCGCGCCCTGCTGACCCTGGGTATCGCCATGGGTGCCACCGGAATCCTGAACGTGACCATCTTCGCCACGGTGGAGCAGGGCCTGCGCAGTCCTCCGGAATTCCTCAGCGTGCTGCTGGGCGCGCAGGGAGTCATGGCCGTTCTGGGCGGGCTCACGGCAAGTCTGGTGATCCGGCGTTTCGGGGTCCGTCGGTGCATGATCTTCGGCGTCGCCCTGCTCGCCGGCGGCGTACTCACCACCGCGCTTACCTTTCTGCCCCTGGTGCTGGTCGGCGCTGCGGCGGTCGGCACGGGCGCTTCGTGGATGATCATCGCCTTTGTCACGCTGCGGCAGGAAGAGACACCGCCCGGCATGCAGGGTCGGACCGCCGCCGTCACGCAGGTAATGACCAACCTCCCCCAGGTCGGAGCCTCGTTGCTTGCGGCGGTGCTGATCGGGATCCTGCCCTACCAGATGCTGGTGACGGCCATGGCCGTCGGCTGCCTGCTCGCGGTTGTCCCCCTGCTCTCCCGGCACGCGCGGTCGGTCGGAGACGCTGGTGACGGCGACGACGGCGACGACGGCGGCACCCACACACGCGTCCGGGTGCCCCACGGAGGGCGGGTAGAATGAAAAAGCTGTGTTCTGAGCAGCCGACTGCCCGGCAGCAAGCAGTTCCCCCGCCGGCAGTCCCACCCACCAGAGTCTGAAAGCAGCGGAGTGTCCCAACAGGTTTCCACCCCCGTCAGCGCCACCGCCACCAAAGAGATCGTCAAGGAATCCGCCCGCCGGCGTACCTTTGCCGTGATCTCGCACCCCGACGCCGGTAAGTCCACGCTCACCGAAGCGCTGGCCCTGCACGCCCGGGTGATCGGCACTGCCGGTGCCACCAACGGTAAGGAAAACCGCCGCGAAACGGTCTCCGACTGGATGCAGATGGAAAAGGACCGCGGCATTTCCATCAGCTCCACGGCCCTGCAGTTCGCCTACCGCGACACCGTGATCAACCTGCTGGACACCCCCGGCCACGCCGACTTCTCCGAGGACACCTACCGTGTCCTCGCAGCCGTGGACTGCGCAGTGATGCTGGTGGACGCCGCCAAGGGCCTGGAAACCCAGACCATGAAGCTCTTCGAGGTCTGCCGCGCCCGGAACCTGCCCATCATCACCGTGATCAACAAGTGGGACCGGCCCGGTCTGGACCCGCTGGCCCTCATGGACGAAATCACCGAACGCACCGGCCTCGAGCCGATGCCGCTGACCTGGGCCGTGGGCATCGCCGGCGACTTCCGCGGCGTGTGGGACCTGCAGAAGGACGAATACGTCCACTTCGAGCGGCAGAACTCCGGCGCCTCCCTCGCGAAGGAAGAACACTTCAGCCCCGAAGACGCCCTGGCCCGCGAAGGCGATGTCTGGACCGATTCGCTGGACGAAGCCGAGCTGGTCATCGACGGCCGCGGGTTCGACCGCAACAAGTTCCTGGACGCCAAGGCCACCCCCATCCTCTTCTCCTCCGCAGCCCTGAACTTCGGCGTGAAGCAGATCCTGGACGCCCTGGTGGACCTGGCGCCGTCGGCCTCCGCCCGCGAGGACAAGGACGGCGGGCTCCGCCCCGTCGAGGCGCCGTTCTCCGGCTTCGTGTTCAAGGTGCAGGCCGGCATGAACAAGGCCCACCGCGACCACGTGGCATTCATCCGTGTTTGCTCCGGCATCTTCGAACGCGGCATGGTGGTCACGCACTCCAACACCGGCAAGACCTTCGCCACCAAGTACGCCCAGCACCTGTTCGGCCGCGAACGCGAAGTGATCGACCAGGCCTACCCGGGCGACGTCGTCGGGCTGGTCAACGCGTCCGCCCTGCGGGTGGGTGACAGCCTCTACGTCGAGGAACCGGTGGAATACCCGCCCATTCCGTTCTTCTCCCCCGAACACTTCCGCGTGGCCCGGTCCCAGGACCCCAGCCGCTACAAGCAGTTCCGGCGCGGCATCGACCAGCTCGAGCACGAGGGCATCATCCAGGTGCTGCGCTCGGACCGGCGCGGCGATCAGGCTCCGGTGCTGGCCGCCGTCGGCCCGATGCAGTTCGAAGTGGTCGAGGACCGCATGACGCAGGACTTCAACGCGCCCATGCGCTACGAGCAGCTCTCCTACTCGCTGGCCCGGCTCACCACGGCCGACGCCGCGGAGAAGCTCAGCAACGTGCACGGCGCCGAAGTGCTGGTGCGTACGGACGGCGCGTTCGTGGCCGTGTTCAACGACGTCTGGGCGCTGCGCCGCGTGGAGAAGAACCATCCGGACATCAGCCTGACAGTGATCGGCACCGAGTCCCCGAACAGCAGCCGCGGCTACTAGGCGCTGCTGCTCGCCGCCGTCGGCATCCACGAAAAGATCCCCGGGGCGCACCGTTCGGTTCCTTTGTGCGCTAGCCTGCCCGAATGATGCGTAACGGGATAGTTGCCTGCTGTGCACTCCTGGCTGCCTCACTGCTGACGACGGGATGCGGGGGTGGCGCGGACGCGGTGCCGGCTCAACCAGCCGGGACCATGGACCCCGCACTGCCGGGCCAGACTGCGGTGCAACCTGCCCCGCAGACAGGATGTCCGAGCGGCGCGGACGCTGTGCCGACCGATCAGGCCACCCCCGTAGAACCTGCACCGGCGGTCCAATCTGTCCCGCCGGATGAGGCGGCCCCGGAGGCAACGCCCACTGACCCCGATCCGTGCGGCCTGTCCAGCGCCGACACGGCACCGCTCGACGAGGCGGGGTACTGGACTCCCGAACGCATGGAAAGCGCCATCCCCGAGATGCCCACTGTGGACAGCTAGCACCCGGGCAACAGCCTGACCCCAAACCGAAGCAAAACCACTGGAGTGACCCCGGCCACATCGGCACGACCATAAGTATTCCTTACCATTGAGCGGTTTTCAGGTAAGCGTTAGGAATTTGTGAGTATGCTGGCCGCAACTACTCCATCTGCCGCCCCCGGTCTCACGGGAAGGCCCTTCCCGGAAGGCACAGCACCATGTCCTCCTCAGTGTTCCCCTCCCTCTCCCGCCCGGTTTTTGCCGCCGTTCCCGGGGACGTCCGGCCCGAGGAATCCGAAGCCTGGACGGCGCTGAAACAGGCGGCCACGGCCCTTCAGCCGCTCCAGAACAAGAACGGCTCGGTGGACCCGGAACACCACGGGCAGGCAGCCGAACTGATTGGAACCATTGCCGCTGCCGTCACGGCCCTCGCGCCGGCTTTCCCGCACGACGCAGAATACCTGCACCTGGTCGTGGAGGACTTTGACCGCTGGGTGGCCGGCGGACTGGAAAAGGAACCCGATTTCCTCGATTCGCTGATGGCTTTCGCCCCGCAGCGGGACCGTGTGAACGGGCTTGCCCACCTGGTGGTTTTCCCCATGTACACGCAGAACGGCAGCACCAACCGCCTCGTGGAAGCCGTCCTGATCGAGGTCATCTGGCCTGAGTTCGTCGCCGGGCTCGAGGCCGGCGAGTACTCCAACGGGCTCTTCGTCCCGATCCGTTTCCTGGACTTCACCCCCGGCTACGACACCAACTCCGCGGTGCTCTTCCCGGAAACCGTGGCCGTGCGCGAAACCCCCGCCTTCACCTGGGGCGCCATCTTCGCGGACCGCGAGGCTGCCCGCTTCCGCAAGGTCCTGGCTGCCGCAGCGGATATCACCTCGCTGCAGCTGCCCGCCGAGGCCGCCGAGCTGCTGCATAACCAGCAGCTCACCGAGGAAACCTTCATCATGTGGGACCTCATCCACGACCGCACCCACATGCGCGGGGACTTGCCGTTCGATCCGTTCATGATCAAACAGCGCATGCCCTACTTCCTCTACTCCCTGGAGGAACTGCGCTGCGACCTCACCGCCTTCCGCGAGGCCGTGAAGATCCAGCACGACGAGGACGCCCCCGAGGAAACCCGCCGGCACGCCCGGCTGGTCCAGTACGCGGTGATCTTCGACCGCATCTTCCGCTTCGCGATCACCGGCAGCCGGGTGCGCAACTACGACGGACTCGGCGGCCAGCTGCTCTTCGCCTGGATGCACCAGAACCACGTACTCCACTGGACCGACGGAAAGCTAAGCATCGACTGGGAGGAAACGGCCGACGTCGTCGTCCGGCTCGGCGCGGAAATCGAGGAACTCTACTGGCGTTCCATCGACCGCCCCAAGACGGCGCACTGGCTTGCGGCGTACGATCTGGTGGCAGGAACCCTGACGCCGAACCCGGCCTCGGTCTGGGCGCAGGGCCCGCAGGCCCTGCCGCTGGACGGACCACCGCGCGGCCTTACCGACCAGGTGCTCGACGACGAGTTCCCGCTCTCCATGTTCTACGAAGCCCTGTCCAAAAAGATGGCCCCGGTCATCGAGTCCACGGCCGGGATTACCGGCTACAGCACGGGAGACACCCGCGAATGAGCACTGAACCCGGCACGGCAGCAGAGACCGGCGCGGCCCCGCTGAAGGGCCGGACCGTCCTGGTGGCCGGTGCCGGGAGTGCCTCGGGCACCGCCGTCTGTGAAGCCCTGGAGGCGGCGGGTGCCAAGGTGGTTGCGGTAGGCCGCGATGCGGCACGGCTGGAGAACACGCTGTTCCGCCTGTATGACGCCGACCTGCGCACCTGCGACCTCAGCGACGCCGGCGAGGTGGCGGCCCTGGCGGCCGACATGCAGGAAACCTACGGCGGGATCGACGGACTGATCCACCTCGTGGGGGGCTGGCGGGCCGGTACCGGCATCGGCTCCCAGAGCGAGCAGGACTGGGACTTCCTGGAAACAAACATCCTGCGCACCCTGCGCAACGTCAGCCGCAGCTTCTACGACCAGCTCGAGGCTTCCCCGGACGGACGGCTGGCGATCGTTTCCTCCACGGCGGTGGAGTCCCCCACGGCCGCAGGCGCAGGATATTCGGCTGCCAAAGCTGCGGCCGAAGCATGGGTCCGGGCCATCGCCGCGGGTTTCCGCAGCGCCCAGTCCGGCCGGAAGGAAGACCCGGAACCCCAGCGCTCCGCAGCCGTCGTCTTCGTGGTCAAGGCACTGGTGGACTCCACTGAGCGCGCCGCCGCCCCGGACCGCAGGTTCCCCGGCTACACCGACGTCGCGGACCTGGCCGCCGCCGTCGTCCGGCTCTTCCAGCAGGATGCCGCAGAGGTCAACGGGCAGCGGATTCGCCTCGTACCGTCCACGTGACCTGAACTACATCAACGTAAGAGATACTAGGAACCGTGACTGACATACTCCCCCTGCACGACACCGCAATTAAGGCTTTTGCTTCCGACAACTACTCCGGCGTCCATCCGGAAATCCTCGCCGCACTGACCGCCGCGAACCAAGGCCACCAGGTGGCCTACGGCGAAGATGTCTACACAACGAAGCTGCGCGAGGTTTTGACCGACCAGTTCGGCAACCATATCCGCGCGTTCCCGGTCTTCAACGGCACCGGCGCGAACGTCATTGCCCTGCAGTCCCTGCTGCCCCGCTGGGGCGCGGTCATCTGCCCGACGACGGCGCACATCAACGTGGACGAGAACGGCGCACCGGAGCGGATCGGCGGCATGAAGCTGCTGGGCATCCCGACCGACGACGGCAAGCTCACGCCCGAGCTGATCGACCGCGAGGCGTGGGGCTGGGGAGACGAGCACCGCGCGCAGCCGCTGGCTGTTTCCATCACCCAGTCCACCGAGCTCGGCACGCTGTACACGGTGGAGGAAATCGCCGCCATAGCGGACCACATCCACGCACGCGGCATGAAGCTGCACATGGACGGTGCCCGGCTGGGCAACGCAGCCGCAGCGCTGGGCGTGTCCTTTAAGGAAATGACTGCAGATGCCGGCGTGGACATCCTCTCCCTGGGCGGCACCAAGAACGGGATGATGTACGGCGAGTGCATCATCACGTTCGACCCGGAGGCCTCCCCCGGGCTGGACTACCTGCGCAAGATGAACATGCAGCTGGCCTCCAAGATGCGGTTCATCTCCGCCCAGTTCATCACCCTGTACGGTACGGATCTGTGGCACCGCTCAGCCTCGCACGCGAATGCCATGGCGAGTCGGCTCCGGGCCGCCGTCGAGCAGATCGACGGGGTGGAAATCACCCAGCCCAGCCAGGTCAACGCTGTCTTCGCCAAGCTGCCCGCCGGGGTCGCCGACCGGCTGCGCGGAGACTTCCGGTTCTACGACTGGGACCAGTCCACCGGCGAGGTCCGCTGGATGTGCACCTTCGATACCTCCGAGGATGATGTTGATGCCTTCGCTGCGGCCATTGCCCGCGAAGTCGCTGCGGATCCGGCACCGCTGGCCGCACGCTAAGCCTTTCGTTACCTGCCGTCCGGCCGCTGCCGCGGAGCGGACGGCAGGTAACGAAACGGCCACAGCGGCGAGCCTGCCCCGCCCCCGGTGCTGCACAGCCCGTAGTCTGCGGAGGTGAGTGCAATAGGTGACCTGTCCCAGGTGCCCCCGGATTTCCTGACCGCGCTCGGCGCCCTGCGCCGGGCGGCCTGCCGGGCGGAGCTGAAGCTGGAAGAAATCCCGGCACCCACGCGGCTGGCCCCGTATGCGGTTTCCCTCGGCGCCGAGGTGCTGGCTCCCGGACCCGTCGGTCCCGGCAGCCTGCACGGACCTGCAGCCCCGCCGGTCCCCGACCAACTTGAGCTGGCCACCGGACGCTTCATACTGCTCCACGATCCCGCCGGCTCCCCGGTCTGGAACGGCACCTTCCGCATCGTCACCTATATCCGCGCCGAGCTGGAACCGGACATGGGCAATGACCAACTGCTCGGCTCCGTCGCCTGGACCTGGCTGGTGGAAGCGCTGGAGCAGCACAACGCCCGGTATTCCATGGCCGGCGGAACGGCCACCCGGGTGCTGTCGGAGAGTTACGGCACCCTCGAGCGCCGGGACGATTCGATCGACATAGAACTCCGCGCCTCCTGGACCCCGGCCGACGCCGACGTGCAGTCCCATCTGGAGGCCTGGTCAGACATGGTGTGCACCTTCGCCGGCCTGCCCCCGCTGCCCGACGGCGTCACGCCCCTTCCCGGCCGACGCCGGAGCTGAGCGGCACCTGCCGCGGCGGCGGACCCGACGGCTGTCCCTGCTGTCCGCAGCCGCTGCCTTCCTCGGTAGAATGGAATCCTTATGACCGCGCACATACCCGGCAAGACCGAAAATCAGTCCAGCACCACACCCGACCCAGCCGGGGAGCAGCCGGAGCCGCAGCCGATTCCGGTGCTGGAAATGCCGCGGGACGGCGTGCCGCTGGTCATTGATTCCCAGCGCGGCCTCGAACGGGCCGCAGCCGCCCTGGCCGCGGGCACCGGACCGGCCGGAGTCGACGCCGAACGCGCCTCCGGATTCCGCTACGGCCAGCGAGCGTTCCTGGTCCAGATCCGCCGCGAAGGCGCAGGTACCTGGCTGATCGATCCGGAAGCCTTCGACGACCTGCGCATCATCAACGAGGCCCTGAGCGGCGTCGAATGGATCCTGCATGCCGCGACCCAGGACCTGCCCTGCCTTTCGGCACTGGGGATGTGGCCCGACAAGCTCTTCGACACCGAACTTGCGGCCCGCCTCGCCGGACTTCCCCGCGTGGGCCTGGCCGCCGTCATCGAAGCCCTGCTCGGCTTCTCGCTGGCCAAGGAACATTCGGCTGCCGACTGGTCCACCCGTCCGCTGCCCGAACCGTGGCTGCGCTACGCCGCGCTCGACGTCGAGGTCCTCGCCGAGCTGCGCGTGGAACTGATCCGGGTGCTGAAGGAAGCCGGCAAGCTGGAACTGGCCGAAGAGGAATTCGAAGCCATCCGTACCGCTCCGCCGGCACCCCCGAGGGTGGACCCCTGGCGCCGCACTTCCGGCATGCACCAGCTCCGGGACCGCCGCCAGCTGGCCGCCGTCCGCGAACTCTGGACCGAACGCGAGCACCTGGCCGAACTGCGGGACACCGCACCCGGCCGGCTGATTCCGGATTCGGCCATCGTCGCTGCCGCCCGGGCCATGCCGACGACGGTGCCGCAGCTGCTCAAGACCCCCGGTTTCCACGGCCGTGCCGCACAGAAGGAGGCACCGCGCTGGCTGCGCTGCATCTCTGCGGCGCGCTCTACCGCGGACCTGCCCCCGCTGCATATCCCGACCCATGCCCCGCCGCCTCCCCGCGTCTGGGCCAAGAATGATCCGGCTGCCGCTGCCCGACTGCAGACCGCCAAACCGCGGCTCTCCGCTCTGGCGGAGAAGCTGAACCTGCCGCTGGAGAACCTGCTCACGCCGGACCATCTGCGGCGTCTGGCCTGGCGGCCGCCTGCCGAGATCGATCTGGAGACCGTGGGCGCTGCCCTGCGCGCACTCGGTGCCCGGGAGTGGCAGATCGAGCAGACCGCTGCCGTCCTCACCGTGGCCTTCCTCGATCCGGACCCGCTGGAGGAAAGGCCGGCTGAGGACAAAGCCGCCGGTCAGCGCGGCCGCTAGCGGGTACTGCCCCGGGCCGGCTTCCCTACTGCTTCCAGGTGGTAATCCGGTGGGCCTGCTCCGGCAGCCACTGCTGCAGGGGGGCCACCAGTTCCGGGTCCACAACCACGTCAAGGTCCATCGAGGACTCCAGAATCGGCTTGATGGCATCGGGAACCCGCTGAGGACCCTTGTACAAGGGCTTCAGCATGGAAATTGCCGGCTGAACGCCTTCTGACCAGATACCCTGCAGCGTCAGCGACCACTGCGCCATCAGCAGCGGATCAGTGCCGGCATCGTGCCCCACATAGATAAACGGCTGCCTGCCTGGAACGGCCATGGCCTCGAGCTTCTCTACCGCCTTAGGGAGACGCCCGGACAGCGACTCGTCCTGGTTGAAAACAACCTCCGAGCCAAATGCCGAGCCCTTTAGTCCCTTTTCGTCCAGGCCCGTGTACGGGGCACCGAAGAAATGGCTGGCGCAGAGAGTCGCGACGACGGATGCGGCGGTGACCATGCGCCGGCTTTTGCCGTGCTGTTCGCAGCATTCGTAGAACCCGGCCTCCCTTTCCTCACTGAAAGGCACTGGTTCGTTCCGTCGCTGTTCCTGTTTCAGGTGTGGCTGCGACGCTTCGGCACCCGGCCCTGGGAGGCACGTTTCCGGGAACGCGGTGAGTTCGCCTGCCTGCTGCGGGAAGTACCCGGCGGCGGCGCAGGGCTCTCGGGCCGGTGGAAAAGCGCCGTGGTCATCCCCTATTTGCATCGGGTGAACATCACCGGGCGCGCGGCGGACCGGGCGCCGACCTCCCATGTGACGTGGGACGAACCGATCCAGGAGGGGCTGGTGCGGCTGGAGAACGTAGGTCCAGTTCAAGCACCCAAGCCTGCGCGGTTTCCGCGCGCGGGTCGATCACGAACCCCAGCCGCCGGTAGGCACGCAGGGCGACCGCGTTCCCCTTGGTGACCTTCAGCCGCGCGCTCCGGGCACCCTGTGCGCACGCCTGCTCCAGCACCAGCCCCATCAACTGCTGCGAGAGGCCCCGCCCGCGGAGCAACGGGTCAATGATGACCCGCGCAATATGCGCGTTGCCGTTCTCTACCCGAAGTTCGGCCTGACCCAGCGGTGGTGTCCGCCCGGCACACAGAACCCACGCCGTGAGTCCCGGCACGGCAGCCAGGTCCGCGAACTGCGCACCGGTTGGCGGCCAGACCATCCGGGGACCGGTGAACATCAAAAGGGCGGCGTCGTCGGGAATCCAGCTGAGGATGGTTTCCAGGTCATCCACGGTACGTCGGCGGAGGGATAGCGGTTCGGGCATGTATGGATTATTGTCAACCGCTACGGCGTCTGGAAGTGCCGCCCCACAGGAAAGCGGATCCACTATGGACGAGACAATTTACCGCACGCACGTTGCCGCCCCTCCCGGGCGGGTCTGGGCGGAATTGACTGCCACCGATATCCCGAGGGCCTGGATGTGGGACTCTGTCCTGATCGGATCGTTGGCCGAGGGCAGTTCCTATGCCTTCCATTACGACGGCGAGGACCTGATCACGGGGTCAGTCCTGGTAGTCGAGGCGCCCGTACGCCTGTCACTTACTTTCAACCCGCAGTGGGATGGAACGGTGGCACGCGAAGCCCCCGGCGTCCTCGAATACACCTTGCAACAAGCCGGAGACGGATGCGACCTGACTGTCCGCATCACCGGGCTGCACGGCGCCTCTGCCACCTCCGTGGAACACGACACACCGGGCATTTACGCCGGGCTGAAGACTCTGTTGGAAGCAATTCCCGTGGCCGGACACACCGAACCTGTGTAGGGGTTGGGTAGCCGCATCTCGGAGCGCAATAATGACGGATGCCGCTTCTCACACCGACCCCGGACATGCTCCAGGTGGGGAGGTTCACCCTCCACATCCTTACGGCTGCGGACTGGCGCCTCGAGCAGGCCTTGTCCAGGGACGACGACGTCATCCGCTGGACCCTCTTCCCGCCGGACCTCAGCGATGATCGAGCCCGCTACCGGATGAACCGGGCAGCGGAAGCACGCGGCGAGAGCCTCTTGGCGCGGTATTCGCTGCGGCAGGGTGAGGAGGTGCTGGGCACAGCGGGAATCTCCTCCACCATGGACGGCACGCCGGAGCTAATGTATGCGCTGTTGCCCTCCGGACGCGGCCGGGGCGCCGCCACTGCTGCCACCCGCGGACTCAGCGACTGGGCACTGGCCAGCGGCATCCCCGAGGTCGCCCTGCGCACTATTTACGGAAACAGCCTGAGCGAGGCGGTTGCGCGCCGGGCCGGCTTCCATCCGGTACGGACCGAGCAGCAACGCCAGCGCGGTGCGCTGGTCAAGATGCACTACTGGACCAGGTCAGCTTCGAACAGCACGCCCCTGTCGGACTAGTCGCCGGTCGAGCCGTCCAGCAGCTCGCGCAATATGTCCAGGTGCCCGCAGTGCCTGCTGGTTTCCTCAATCATATGGACCAGGACCCAGCGCACGCTCTGTCCTTTGTCTCCGCCCCGGCACCGGTCCTCCAGGCCATACCGCGCCAGCACCTCCCGCGACTGGCCGCAGGCCGCCTCATAATCGGCAAGGAGCCGGACCAGGCTGTCTGACTCGGAGACGCGGAACTCACCGTCGGGATCCTCTGCCGACCAACGGAGCGGCACCCCCTGCTGCCCGTCGATGCGGTCCTGGAACCAGAGCCGCTCGACGTCGGTCAAGTGCTGTACCAGTCCGGAAACCGTCGTGAGCGAGGGCAGCAGCTGCTTGGCGCCGTCGGCGTCGCTAAGTCCTGCCGCCTTGAGATGCACCGTGGCCCGGAAGTAGTCCAGGAAACCGATCAGGGTCTCGCGTTCACCTGCTGTCTCGAGCGGTTCCACGCGCGTGTCATTTTCCATAGGCACAATCTAATCGAGCTCTCCCCGGACCGGCCGTATTTACATAGGGGGCCGAACAGGTTACCGTAGTACTTCCTTGGTTTAGACACGGGCCTGGGTTCCTCTGTTTAGGACACTCAATGACCCAACGTCCCATTGTTTCGATTGACCTTTTCCCGGATTTTTCCGCTATGACGGACAGCACGCTCGAATCCTTGTGTGATCAGGCGTTTATCCAACTTGAAGACGGCCCAGTCGTTGAGGGGCTGCTAGCTTTCTACTTGTCGCTCCAGGCGGAGATTCAAGATCGAGAGGCCGATACCGGCCCAGGGCCGGAGCTCCCGGCGCAGCAGCAGAGCACCCCGCAGCCGGTTTCGGTCTAGACCGCCCCCCCAGCCTTCCCCGGGCATGGTTTTCCGGCTGTAACAGCAGCCTCTGAACACAAAACGTCCCGGCACCCAACGCGTATGCGTCGAGTGCCGGGACGGCTTAGTTAATGGCGCGGGCCTAGCGGCGTACCTGGTTGCCCTTGCCGCGGCCGGCAACACCCTCGGCGACGCCGATCAGCAGGACGGCGGCGACAACGGACACGATGAAGCCAAGGATGTTGAGCTCCCAAATGTCGCCGGTGCCCAGCAGGCTGGCGATGACTCCGCCGACGACGGAGCCGACGAGGCCGAGAAGGAGGGTCGCAACAATTCCCAGGTTCTGCCGGCCCGGCTTGATCAGCCGCGCGAGGGCTCCGATAACAAGCCCTGCAATGATGAATCCGATCATGGTTCTGGTCCCTTCGTAGCGGTACATGCAACGGAGGCGGGAACTCCCGCAAATCCGTTCTGCCATCAATCTTAGACAAGACCCACAGGATTTCCTAAGCGTACTGTCTATTTCCGCCCGGCGTCCGGCTATTCGAAGACAGGCACCCCGTTGCGTACCAGTCGCCAGTTGTTCTCCGCGAAATCAGCCGGATCCACCGTCCCCTGGGCCACCACATAGTCGATGAGCAGCTGGCGGATTTCCGTCTGCTGGTTCACCAGCACCGGAGCCGTGGAAATGTGCGGGAAGTTCCCGCCGCCGGACTGCCGGTAGTTGTTGGTTGCCACGGCAAACCGTTGGGCCGGATCCACCGGAGTCCCGTTGAAGCTCAGGTTGACGATGCGCTCCCCCACCGGGCGGCTGATATCGATGTCGTAGTCGACGCCGGACATCATGTCGTAGTTGTAGTCGGGGGTGCCGCCGGCGTTGGTCAGGGTGGCGGGTTCCACCGGGGCGCCGGGGGCGGTCTGGGCGAAGTACTTCGCCGAGTACTCCAGGTACTCCTTGACCTGGGCGCCGGTCATTTCCACGCCGAACAGGGTGTTCGGGAAGACGTACAAACCGGCAAGGTCCCGGATGGTGACCGGACCGGCGGGGATTTCCGCGGTGCGGCTGAAGGGTGCCACCAACGAGAGCACCGGCAGGTCGGCGTTGGGGCCGCCGTCGAGCGCCCGGTCCACCGCCTGGGCCTGGACGGAATTCACGAAGTCCATCACGACCGTGTCGCGGTACCGGGACTCCTCCGCGGGCATCGACTCGGTGGCGTTGCCGACGGGCGTGTTCACGTAGTCGATCACGCGCTGATGCTGTTCGGCCACCAGCTTGGAGACCACGGGGTCCGCCTCGACGGTGTTGGCGTTCAACAGGGACGCTGACGCCGAGGTCACGTCCCACTGCCCGCGCACCTTCGTCAGTTCGAAGTCCATTACGGACAGGCGCATGCCCCAGTTCAGCGGCTCGGTCAGAAGGACCTTCTCGCCGGTGGTCTTGTTGGCCACGAAGCGTTCCGGGATTTCCTGATGGGCATGCCCCACCAGGATGGCGTCGATGCCGGGCACGGTTTCCGCCAGCTGGGTGGAGGCGTTTTCCAGCGGCAGATCGTCGCCGTAGGAGGAGGTGCCGGAGGTTCCCGAGTGGGAGCTGACCACCACCACGTCGGCGCCTCGGGCCTTCATTTCCGGAACGTATTTCTGTGCCTGCTCCACGATGCCGGGGAATTCGAGCTTCCCGTCAACGTTGTTCTTGTCCCAAATGGCAACCCCCGGATTGGTGAGTCCCAGAATCCCGACCTTCACGGGCTTGTTGCCCTTGGTCTTGACTGTCTTGATGATGTACGGGGTGAAGGCGGGTTTGTCCGTTGCTGCGTCGACTGCGTTTGCGCCGAGCAGCGGGAAGTCCAGCTGGCCTTCAAACTCGCGCAGCAATTCGAGGCCGTAGTTGAATTCATGGTTGCCCAGCGCCGCGGCGTCATAGTCCATCGAATTCATTGCCGCAGCCATGGGATGGATTTCCCCGGTTTCGGTAATCGGTTCCGTGTTGGCGAAATAGTCCGTCAGGGAGGTGCCCTGGATGGTGTCGCCGGCATCTATCAGCATGGTGGATTCCACACCGCGGTCTGCGCGTACGGAGTCCACCAGCGTGGAGACCTTAGCCAATCCGACGTCGTTGTGGGCGTCGTCGTCGTATTCGCCGTCCTTGAAATAGTCCCAGTTCTCGACATAGCCATGCATGTCGGAGGTTCCCATAACCGTGACACTGGTTTTCTGGTCCTTGCCGGCATGCTCAGGCGGCGCGGCTGCTGCGGGTGTCATCGACACGAGTGTAACTGCCACGGCCGCGGTGACTGCGGTGGCAGCACCCCGGCGACGGGCGGATGAATGCATCAATCTAAACAACTCCTCATAGTGCGTGTAAATGTCCCCTTAGGAGCCCTTACAGGTAAAAGTTCCATTCCGGAAGACCCGGGCGTTCTTTTGCTTCCACTTCTCACCAAATAGAAAAACACCGGTCAGTCTTGCCCAACAGGCGACATTCAAAACGTAACGTAATCAGACCTCACTCACACGCTGCACTAAGGGGAAGCCTTGAATAACGAAAACAGGCACCGGAGTTTCCGGTGCGCATTGGTGTTGGCCATCGGCAGTGCCGTTGTTCTCTCCCCGGTGGCGGACGTAGCCGCCCCGGCCAAACCGGCGCCGGCGCCCAGTGGATTCTCCGCCGCGCCGGGTTCGGACGGGAACGCCGCCAAAGCCGACGACCGTTCCGATCCGGCAGCCGACGAACGCCGCCAACTGAACCAGCAGGCCATTGAAAAAGTCCTCCGCTCAGAAGCGCCCGTGCAGACGCGCGGCGGGTCAAAAGCCGTGCAGGTGGCCCCCGGCCAGTGGGCAGAGTACGGGTTGGAGGACAGCGACCAGATCCTGTCCTTCCTGATCGACTTCGGCGACCAAGTGGATCCGCGTTTCCAGGCCGCGCCCGCCGGCCCGCAGCACAACCAGATTCCGGAACCGAACCGCGCGGTGGACAACTCGACGTACTGGGAGCCGGACTTCGACCGGCAGCACTATCTCGATATGTTCTTCCATCCGCAGGAAGAATCCTTGAAAACCCTCTATGAGGAGATGTCCAGCGGCCGCTACACGGTCGACGGCGATGTCAGCGACTGGGTTACGGTCCCCTACAACTCCGCCAGCTACGGGGAGACGGAGAGCCAGCAGGACATGACCCGCTTCGTGCAGGACGCCGCCGATGCCTGGTACGACGCGCAGATTGCTGCCGGAAAGAGCCCCGCGGATATCGACGCCTACCTGGCAGGGTTCGATCAGTGGGACCGCTACGACTACAACAACAACGGCAACTTCGATGAGCCCGACGGCTACATCGACCACTTCCAGGCCATCCATGCAGGCGAGGGCGAGGAGGCCGGCGCTCCGACGTCGACCATCTGGTCACACCGCTGGTCAGTGGGCCAGGCCGGCGCCGGCACGCAGGGACCCGCGACCAACCCGTTCGGCGGTATCCGGATCGGCGATTCAAAGGTCTGGATCCGCGACTACACCACGGAACCGGAAAACGGCGGGCTCGGTGTGTTTGCACACGAGTACGCCCATGACCTCGGACTTCCGGATCTCTACGACACCAGCGGCGGCGAAAACAGCACCGGATTCTGGACGCTCATGAGCTCCGGTTCCTGGCTGGGCCACGGCAACGGAACAATCGGCACCACACCGAACCACATGGGCGCCTGGGAAAAGCTGCAGCTCGGCTGGCTGGACTACGACACCGCGGCCGCCGGCACAAAGTCCACCCACAAGCTCGGCCCGGCCTTCCACGCGACCAAGAAACAGCAGGCCCTGGTGGTCACGCTGCCCCGGGATGCCGCCGGAAACGGCCGTTACTACATTGCCGAAAACCGGCAGTACATGGGTTATGACGACACACTGCGGACCGGCCCGTACAACTTCGGCTGGGCGGTCAGCGCCCCGGACCGGGTGGAACACTATCCGTACCAGGACGGCCTGCTGGTCACGTACTGGAACGCGGGACAGCGGAACAACAACACCCGTCAGCACCCGGGTTCGGGCCTGATCCTTCCGGTTGACTCGCATCCGCAGACCCTCAGGTTCTCCGACGGCACCATCGCCCGCAACCGCATCCAGAGCTTCGATGCCACATTCGGCAAGGAAGCCACGGATCCGATTCTCCTGCACCGGGAAACCGCAACCGGGATGACCACCCTGCAGGCACCGTCCCGTCCCGGCGTACCGGTATTCGATGACACCAATCCGAATGCCTACTACGATCCCGCGAACCCGCAGGCGAGCGTGGTGGTGGCAGGAACGGGCACGAAGATCACCGTGGTGAACAGTAATCCGAAGGGCATGATGACGGTGCGGGTGAATTAGTTCACCCCTGGCTGGTTCCAGCGGCTTGGCCCGCCTACGGGCCTGGCTCCGGCGGCAACGAAATTCCAGAGCTCGCAGAGCTCGCTTGGAATATTAAAGCCGCCTCCGCCAGACCCCTACGGCGGGACTCCCAGCGTCACCGCACGATCGAAAAGGCAGGGCCTCGGTACATTCGAGGCCCTGCCTTTTCCTTGTTGCCGTCGTCCCTAATCGTTATGCCCCAGTTGGTGGGGAGTCGTCCCAGAATTCTTCGCCATCGGCGTCGAGATCGCCGGTTGGGGTGAGGCCCAGGTGGCGGGCGACGGAGGATGAGGCAGTGTTTTCCGGATGGATGGATGCCGTGATTCGGATCCGTGGTTGTTGGTGCCGCAGCCAGGTGACCATTGCATGGGCGGCCTCGGTGGCAGCGCCCCTCCCCTGGAACGCCTCGCCCACCACCCACGCAACGTCCGACGTCGGTCCGTCCGCCTCCACTGTGGCCTGGACAAATCCGATGCTTCTGCCCTGTTCACGGATAATCCAGTTGAGCCAGATCTGGCGGCCGTCCCGAGATGATCCAACCGATTGGGCGGCATACCGGTTCGCCAGCTCCTGCGCTGTCGGTGCTTGACCGCCGATGTATTTGTAGATGGCTGTGCCGGCCAGCACCTTCGTCATTTCCGCAGCGTGGTGCACTCCCAAAGGTTCCAGCGTGAAGCGGTCAGTGGTGATCAGCTCGGCCCGGAGGATACCCGTCATCGCTCCCGCCTAAAGGATCCGCTGGAAGAGCAGGTGGTCCCGCCACTCTCCGGCAATTCGAAGGTAGTCAGGTGCCATGCCGATCCGCTCAAACCCGGAGCGGGCCAGGACTTTCTGCGACGCAGCGTTGTCCTGCAGGGTTGCTGCCTGGATCCGGTGCAGCCCCAGCTGGCTTCGGCCCAGTTCGATGACTGACGCCACCGCTGCGGTGCCGATCCCCCGTCCGGCGTAGTCGCCGTCAACCCAGTAGCCGAGGTTGGCCGATTGGAAGGGACCGCCGACGATCCCGGTGAGGGTGATGGTTCCGATGATCCGCTCCTGATGGACCAGGACCCAGGGAACCTCCGTACCCGCTGCATGCTGGACCAGCTTCGACCGGATGACCGAGCGTTGGCCGGCCGGGGTGAAGAACGAGTCTTCCCGGAGCGGTTCAAAGGGCGCCAGATAACTCCGGTTCCGCTGATAGGCGGCGGCGAGCGCTTCGGCGTCGGTTAGGTCCGCAATCTGAAGCCGGACGCCGTGCAGCAGCTGCGTGGCGGGGAACTGGTCGCTAAGCACACTTCAGCGTAGCTCCCGTGTTCCTGGTCACTGCGTAAAGCGCATACCGCCGCGAGTCGCCTCTGGACCTCCGGCAGGCGCAACGCCAGGACTACCCGGACGCAGTGCCCAGGTTCCGGAGTCCCGAGGCCAGGACTTCCGTCAGCAGCCCGGCGTAGGCGAGGTGATTACCTGTTTGGCTCTATCAGTCCATACGCCGAAGGACACCCCGCATGAATCTTGGAACGTTGCGAACCAGCGGTCATCGCCGCCGAGGTCAGTTCTGCTTCGTTCGACTTGGCCGCCGAGCTCTCGGACTCGTGAGAGGAAGCCTTCAAGGTCATCAGTTTCGAAATAGACCCTTGTTCCGGCCGTAGGCGCTGTTCCTTCGGTTGCGCGCTGAAGACCGCCGATTCCCGACTCGCCGCTTCTGATGATCCAGTAGCTCGCGTCGAGCTCTGAATCCTCGAACGCGGGGGCGAACGTCCAACCTTGGAGATCGCAATGGAACGACATGAACTTCTCGGGGACCTCGGTCTCGACTTCCCACCAGACGATGTTCACCATGGGGGAATGCTAGCGGACGCCAGCCTCCGTCCACGGGAGTGGCAACAGTTTCCCACGCGGCCAACTCGCAGGTTGGTGTGGAAGGCTGGCCCCATGAACAGGACGGAACGGATTCCAGCATGGCTGCGCCGCACCGGCATTGAGGTGGCCGGATGGTCTCTGGTGATTCTGGGCGTGGCTGCCCTGGTGCTCCCCGGGCCGGGGCTGCTCATGGTGGTGGCCGGTCTCGCCGTCCTGTCCCTGCGTTATGCGTGGGCCCACCGCTGGCTGCACCCGGTGAAAGAGCGTGCTTTCCGTGCGGCCGCACAGGGGGTGCAGACCACCCCGCGGATTGCCGTTGCTGTCAGCGGTGGACTGGCAGTCATGGCCGCCGGCGTCATCTGGGGGCTCTGGCGGCAGGTGCCGCACTGGTGGCCGCTGCAGGATTCCTGGTGGCTGCCCGGCGGGTGGGTGACAGGTGGAACCCTGATTGCGTCGGGCGTCATAGGCCTGGCCCTGATTGTTTACAGCTATGTGCGCTTCCGCCATTCGGGGTCATCCCGTAAGTAGGCCCTCGAGGCCGGGGGCACCCCCGTTCAGCGGAACCGGTCCAGGGACTTGGCAAAGGCGACCGGGAGCGCGGCCAGCCCGGCCAGCAGTGCCCACAGCCAGAGCACCGGCCCGGTGCCCGCTGCCGCTGCCGCCGTCCCGGCAAGCAGTGCAGCCACGGGCATCACCCCGAGGGTCAGCGTCCGTTGTGCAGCGCCCACCGTAGCCAGCTCAGTCTGCGGGACCGTCCGGGGCAGCACTTCCGCCCCCGCGACACCGGACAGGGCCACCAGGAAGCCCCAGGCCAGGGTTGAACCTGCCATCCACACCAGATCCGGTCCGGGAAGGACCGAACAGAAGACTGCCAGCAGGACGGCGGGCACCGAGAGCAGGGCGGCACCTACCCTGAGCGCTCTCAGACCCAACCGGCCGCTGAGGTACGGCGCGGCCGCGGCACCGGAAACGGCTCCGAGAGCGGACAGCACACCCAGTGCCGCAAAGGCCGACGGCGCAACAGCCAGGTCGCGCAGCAGATAGACCGGCAGGACAGTGTTGCCGACCATGGCACCGGCATTCGTCAGGCAGGCCGACAGGGTCAGCGCCCGCAGCGCAGGGGTGCGCCTCAGCGTGGCGAATCCACGGCGGGCCAGCACCCGTGCAGGGCGCCCGGGAACCGGTGCAGCCGCAGGCAACCGGATTCCGTGTTGAAGCAGCCAGGACGAGGCGTAGGCCGCAGCGCCGGTGAGGAGCAGCACCGGCATCCCCATCATGCCCAGAACGGTGCCCGCGGCAGCAGCCCCGCCGGCCGTCGTCGTCTGGTTGACCATGGCCAGCCGAGAGTAGGCGCGCTTCATTCCCTGCGGTCCCGACACCACCGGCACAACGGTGGAATGGGCGGTAGTGAACAGGAGGTCCGAAATGCCGATCAGCACGGCCGCGGCGAACAACCCGATTCCTGAGAGCCACCCCTGCCAGACACCGCCGGCGAGGAACAGCAGGACTCCGCACCGCAGCAGGGAAGCTGCACCCATCGCAAGCAGCGGTTTGCCGATGCGGTCCACGGCCACTCCGGCACCCACACCCAGCAGCAGGAAGGCCGCAATTCCGGTGGCGTTGAGAATACCCACGAATCCGGGTCCCAGACCCAGCACCGCAACCGCAAGGATGGGCAGGACCGTGCGGGTCAGGGCGTCCGCGAACCCCTCCGCCGCGGCGGTGGACCCGAGGAAGCGGAAGGAACGTCCGCCCCGGACCCGGATCGTCGCCGATTCCGGAAGTTGTTCAGTTGCCACGCGGCTCCCCCTCGTTAACGTCAGGTAATGCCTGACATCCTGTCAGGGGTTACCTGACAGCACAAGAGGACGGGTTCGACGGATGGCTGGCTAGACTGGGGCCATGCCTTCTGAGCTGAGCGGCACGGACCGTGATCACCGGGGAAACGAGCCCTTCATGTGTTCGTTCTGTCTGCGGCCGCGGCAGGAAACCGGAGTATTGGCGGCGGCCCCCACTGCCGCCATCTGCCGGGACTGCGCGGAAGGGGCCCTGAAACTGCTGGAGGCCCCCCGCCGTGCGGATCCCGATCCGCTTCCGGCCACTCCTTGGGAGGCGCTGAGCAATGACGAGTTGCTGGAACGGCTCCCCCGGGTGGCGCAGGCACGGGACCAGGTGGAGGAGCATCTTCGGCGCTGGGTGGCAGCGGCCCGGGACAGGAACATCAGCTGGGCCGTCATCGGCACGTCGCTGGGGATGTCCCGCCAATCCGCATGGGAACGTTTCCGCACCGCGCCTTAGGCCCGCGTTCCATACGGACCTAAGGCTTGCACGGGCAACTCACGGGAGCAGCTTGAGAGCGGCCGACAGGTAGGGTGCCGTCCGGCTGGCGTCGCACGCCGCGACGTCGTCGGCGGTGCCGGCGCAGATGATCCGGCCGCCTTCCTCGCCGCCGGAGGGGCCCATGTCGATGACCCAGTCCGCGGATGCCACCACATTCATGGAGTGCTCCACCACCACCACGGTGTTGCCGGCGTCCACCAGCCGGTTCAACTGGCGCAGCAGCAGCTGCACATCCTGCGGGTGCAGGCCGGTGGTCGGCTCGTCGAGCAGGAACAGCGTGTGACCGCGGCGGGCGCGCTGCAGTTCGGTGGCGAGCTTGATCCGCTGCGCTTCGCCGCCGGAGAGTTCGGTGGCGGGCTGGCCAAGGCGCAGGTAGCCCAGCCCGACGTCGAGCAGCGTCCGCAGGCTCCGGGCTGCCGCGGGGACGTCAGCCAGGAACTCGGCGGCGGTTTCCACCCGCATCGCCAGCACGTCGGCGATGCTCTTGCCGCGGTAGGTGACCTGCAGGGTTTCCTCGTTGTAGCGGGCGCCGTGGCAGACCGGGCAGGGACCGTAGGTGCCGGGCAGGAACAGCAGTTCGACGGCGAGGAAGCCTTCGCCCTGGCACGTCTCGCAGCGTCCGCCCGCTACGTTGAAGGAGAAGCGTCCGGCGTTGTAGCCGCGGGCACGGGCTTCCTCGGTGCCGGCGTAAAGTTTCCGCACCGCGTCGAAGAGTCCGGTGTAGGTGGCCAGGTTCGAGCGCGGAGTGCGGCCGATGGGCCGCTGGTCCACCCGTACCAGCCGGTCCAGATGCTCCAGTCCGGCGATGCTGCGCACGTGCGCACCCGGATCATGTTCTTCAGCCGCTTCCGGGTCCTCGGGTTCGGTCGGCACGCCGTTTACCTGGCGGCCCACCGTTTCGGCCAGGACCTGGCTGACCAGGGTGGATTTGCCGGAGCCGGAGACCCCGGTAACCGCGGTGAACACGCCGAGCGGAATCTCGGCGTCCAATCCGCGCAGGTTGTGCCGCGTGATCCCCTTCAGGCTCAGCCACCGGTCCGGCGTGCGGCGGGCCGGCTTTGCGGTTTCGGCCTCCCCGAACAGGAACGGACGGGTGGCGCTCTCCTCAACTTCCGCCAGTCCGTCCACGGGGCCGCTGTAGAGCACGGTTCCGCCGCCGTCGCCGGCCTGCGGACCTACGTCCACAATCCATTCGGCGCTGCGCACCACGTCCATGTTGTGCTCGACGACGAACACCGAGTTGCCGGCGTCCTTGAGTTCCTGCAGTACGGTCAGCAGCGGCTCTGCGTCGGCAGGGTGCAGTCCCGCGGAGGGCTCGTCCAGGACGTAGATGACCCCGAAGAGGCCCGAGCGCAGCTGGGTGGCGATCCGCAGTCGCTGCATTTCGCCGGGCGAAAGTGTGGGAGTGGCGCGGGAAAGGCTGAGATAGCCGAGGCCCAGCCCGATCAGCACCTCCAACCGGCCCAGCAGGTCCCGTGTGATGGTCACGGCAACCTCGGTGTCTTCATTGGAAGCCGCCGCACGGGAGGCGGTGCCCGCGGACTTCAGTTCCGCCGTCGGCCGGATGATTTCGGCCAGCTCCGCCAGCGTGGCGCCGTTCAACTCGGCAATGTTCCGGCCGGCGAACGTGACGGCGAGCGCCTCGGGACGCAGGCCTGCTCCGCCGCAGACCGGGCAGGGACCGGACACCATGTAGGCCAGGACCCGTTCGCGCATCTGGGCGCTGCCGGAATCCGCCAGGGTGTGCATAACGTAGCTCTTGGCGCTCCAGAACCGCCCCTTGTACGGTTTTGCCACACGGTCGCGCTGCGGGGTGATCATAACTACCGGCTGTTCTTCGGTGAACAGGATCCAGTCGCGGTCCTTCTTCGGCAACCGATTCCAGGGCACGTCGACGTCGTAACCGAGCTGGATGAGGATGTCCCGCAGGTTCTTGCCCTGCCAGGCGCCGGGCCAGGCGGCTATCGCGCCGTCCCGGATGCTGAGGCTGGGGTCCGGAACCAGGGAGTCCTCGGTGACGGTGTGCGCAATGCCCAGTCCGGAGCACTCCCGGCAGGCACCGGCCGCCGTGTTGGGCGAGAAGGCGTCGGAGTCGAGGCTGCCGGGTTCCGCGTTTGCCGGATACGTGCCGCCGCGGGAGAACAGCATGCGCATCGAGTTGGAGAGCGTGGTGAGGGTGCCCACGGTCGAACGCGAGCTGGGCGCTCCGCGGCGCTGCTGCAGGGCGACGGCGGGCGGCAGCCCGGCGATTTCCTCCACCTTGGGGTTGTGCCCCTGGGAGAGCAGGCGGCGCGCGTAGGGGGCCACCGACTCGAAGTAGCGCCGCTGCGCCTCGGCGTAGATGGTGCCGAAGGCCAGGGAGGACTTACCTGAACCTGAAACGCCGGTGAAGGCGACAATCGCGTCGCGGGGGATGTCGACGTCGACATTGCGGAGGTTGTTTTCCTGCGCACCGCGCACACGCACCATGCCGCTGGCATGCATATTCTGGGCAGATTCCGGGGAAGTTTTCGCGCTACTCATCGTCTTTAGGTTACCGAGGCTTCTCCCCCGGAACTAAACCCTAAGCCTGCTTTCCGCCTAGAGCGTGAGCTGTCCCCTGTGCCTTCGCAGGAAGGATCCAGTCAGCACCTTGCGTCCGGCGGGCAATTCCCGGCCGCCGTCAAAACCCTGCCGTAGTGGCCAAGCAGTTCGTCGCCGGCAAGCCGTGCTGCCGGCGACACCGTATCCAGCGTCAGGAACCCGTGAACGAGTCCGGCATGCGGCACATGCTCGACCTCGATTCCTTCCGCCGTGAGCCTCCCGGCCAGCAGCTCCCCTTCGTCCCGCAGCGGATCATGCTCAGCGGTGGCCAGGATGGTGCGCACCCGCATGCCCGGTCCGGGGAGGGGGAAACCATGGACGGGACTGAATTCCGCAAGGGTCCCGGGCGAAGCGTTCGGAACCCACTGCGAAATGTAGAAAGCCAGGTCCCGGACCGGCAGGCCCCATCCTTCTCCCTTCCCCCGGATACTGGGAGCGCTGAGAGTCAGGTCCGCATTCGGATAGGCCAGGAAGAGGACGGCCGGCCCGGCTGGCGTGCCGGCCAGCCTGCGGGCTGCGAGGAACGCGATAAGCCCGCCCGCACTGTCCCCTGCCAGTCCGACGCCGGGCAGTACAGGTCCGAGCTCCTCCGGAACCCGCCCCGCCCGTCCCCCGGCTGCCCACGCCAGGGCACACACAATGTCGTCCACCGCCGCCGGGGCCGGATGCTCGGGCGCCAGCCGGTAGTCCACCGCCAGTACCGCAGTGTTGGCCAACAGCGCCAGTCGCCGGCACAGGCGGTCATGCGATTCGAGTCCCCCGAACACGAACCCGCCGCCATGGACAAAGACCGTCAGTGGCTGGGCCGCCGCACCGGAACGGTACAGCCGGGCCCGCAGCGCAGGCCTTCCAGGGATGGTGACGTCTGTGACGCTGGCAAGCTCCGGGCCGGGTGGCCGGGCGCGGTCCTTCCTCAACAAACGGATGGTTTCGAGCGAGGGCTCCACGCTTTCGCCGGTACGTATCCCATCCAGCCAGGCAGCCAACGCTGGATCAGCTATGGACTCCATGCGCCCAACCTACCAGCGCCGTTTACGGGACATCTTCCAACAGGCGAACGCCGGGAGGAAAATGAGGACACCAGCGGACTCCACGCGCTGTTCCAGATCCTGGCGGACCTTTTCCGGGACCAGGCGGAGGCCAACCGACAGCTATGTGCGGCGGGTCGCCGGAACAGCTTCCCCCGCCCAGCAGATTGAGTCCGCGCGCAGCCTCCTTTCCGACGGGAGCACCACCGAGTATGACCGGCTGAAGTCCATGGCGCTTTCCGCCTGATCCCGGCCTGATGAAGAACCTGCTGATGACGTGCCTGCTGCAGATAATTGCGGGACGGGGCTCGTCGCTGCCCTGTTGGCGTTGGTTATAGCCAGTACTTTCCCGGCTGGAGTAAGCAACACCGGGATTGGCAACTGGATCCTTTCGGCTCTCATCCTCTGGGTCGCATCAGCGGCCGGATCGGCGGTTCCCCAGGTCTTGGCCTCGCGTCGCAGGGGCACCCCGGGCCAGGCTGCCGGACGCGCATAGTCCTGCTCCCCGCCTGATCTGTTCCGTTACTGCCCGGTGCGCCGGAATCCCGGCACGGACCACGGGTTTGTTGAACGGCGGTATGTGGGTAGGGTCGATTCGGGACCGGCGTGATCCACGCCATAACGGATCAGTCCACGGCTATCCGTCAGCATCCTTGCAGCCTATGTTACTCATGAGTAACATAGGCTCGGACGTTGTTCCGTTTCATATCTCAAAGAGGAGTAAGTACGTGAGCCCACAAAGCCGATCACGGCAGATCAGGGACGTAGTTTTCGTAGACGGAGTGCGGACCCCGTTCGGCAAAGCAGGCGAAAAGGGCATCTACGCCGGCATGCGTGCTGATGACCTGGTGGTCAAGTGCATCCGCGAACTGATGCGCCGCAACCCCTCCCTTCCTCCGGAACGCATTGACGAGGTTGCCATTGCAGCCACCACCCAGTCCGGCGACCAGGGCATGACCATCGGGCGCACCGCCGCGCTCCTGGCCGGCCTGCCGCGCACCGTCCCGGGCTTCGCCATTGACCGCATGTGCGCCGGCGCCATGACGGCCGTGACCACCACCGCGTCCGGCATCGGCTTCGGCGCCTACGACGTCGTCATCGCCGGCGGCGTTGAGCACATGGGCAACCACCCGATGGGCAAGGACGCCGATCCGAACCCGCGCTTCATGACCGAGCGGCTGGTGGACCCGGCTGCCCTGAACATGGGCAACACCGCGGAGAACCTGCATGACCGCTTCCCGCACATCACCAAGGACCGCACCGACGCGTACGCCGCCGCCAGCCAGGAGAAGCTTGCCAAGGCGTACGCCGGCAACTCCATCCAGCCGGACCTGGTCCCCGTCGCCACCAAGAAGCCCGGCACCGGCTGGACCCTGAATACCGTGGACGAACCGCCGCGCCCGGGCACCACCGTTGAAGACCTCGCCGCCCTGCGCACCCCGTTCCGTGCCCACGGCCGGGTCACCGCCGGCAACGCCGCAGGCCTGAACGACGGCGCCACCACCGCCCTGCTGGCCTCCGCCGAAGCTGCCGAGGAACTTGGCTTGGGCGTCAAGATGCGCCTGGTCGGCTACGCCTTCGCCGGCGTCGAGCCCGAGGTCATGGGCTACGGTCCGGTCCCCGCCACCGAAAAGGTGCTGGAGCAGACCGGACTGTCCATCGAGGACATCGGCCTGTTCGAGATCAACGAGGCTTTCGCCATCCAGGTGCTGGCCTTCCTGGACCACTTCGGCATCGCCGACGACGATCCCCGCGTGAACCGCTACGGCGGCGCCATCGCCGTCGGCCACCCGCTGGCCTCCTCGGGCGTGCGCCTGATGAACCAGCTGGCCCGCCAGTTCGAGGAAGACCCGAGCGTGCGTTACGGCATGACGACCATGTGCATCGGCCTGGGCATGGGCGCCACCGTGATCTGGGAAAACCCGAACCACCCCGACTACAACACCGATTCCACGGAGGCCACGAAGTAATGTCTGCTCCTGACTACCAGCGCCTCGCGGGACTCTTCCCCACCGAGGTTGTCACCCACTCCTACGTCTCCGACATCCAGCTGCCGGGCAACCAGGGCACCTTCGCCCTGATCACCCTGGACAACGACGTCGACCATTCACGTCCCACCACGCTCGGCCCGAACACCCTGCTTGAGCTGGGCGCGAAGCTCGACGAGCTGAAGGCTCGTGCGGACAAGGGCGAGATTGTCGGCGTCGGCGTCACCGGCAAGCCGTTCTACCTCGTGGCAGGTGCCGACCTGTCGGCCGTGAAGTCCATCTCCGAATATGAAGACGGCGCGGCCATGGCCCACCTGGGCCACGACGTCTACGCCAAGCTCGGCAACCTGGGCGTGCCCAGCTTCGCCTTCATCAACGGCGTGGCCCTCGGCGGCGGCCTGGAAATCGCCCTGCAGTCCGATTACCGTACGGTCTCCACGGGCGCCGGCGCATTGTCGCTGCCGGAGGCCTTCATCGGCCTGGTTCCGGGCTGGGGCGGCGTGTACCTGCTGCCGCGCCTGATCGGACCCGAGAACGCCGTGAAGGTGATGATCGAGAACCCGCTCAGCAACAACCGCACCCTCTCCGGGGCTGCCGCCTACAAGCTGGGCATTGCCGACGCCCTGTTTGAGCCGGCGGACTTCCTCGAGCAGTCGCTGGCCTGGGCCTCCCGCGTGATCAGCGGCGAGGAGCAGGTGTCCCGGCCCAACGCCGTCGAACCCGCCGACGCCGGCGACGCGTGGGATGCCGCCGTTGCCAAGGGACGTGCGTTTGTGGAGGCCAAGACCTCCAACGCAGCCCCCGCACCGGCCCTGGTCCTGGATCTGCTCGAAGCCGGCAAGACCTGGACGCGGGAGGAATCCCGCGAGGCCGAGTGCAATGCCCTGGCCGAGCTGATGCAGACCCCGCAGTTCCGCTCCACCGTCTACGCGTTCCTGGACCTGGTCCAGAAGCGCGGCAAGCGTCCCGCCGGTGCACCGGACAAGAAGCTGGCCCGCCCGGTCACCAAGGTCGGCGTGGTCGGCGCCGGCCTGATGGCCAGCCAGCTCGCCCTGCTCTTCGCCCGGCAGCTGAAGGTGCCCGTGGTGATGACGGACATCGACCAGGCACGCGTGGACAAGGGCGTGGGCTACGTGCATGCCGAGGTGGACAAGCTCCTGGCCAAGAAGCGCATCTCCCCGGACGCCGCCAACCGCACCAAGGGCCTGGTCACCGGTTCGGTCTCGAAGGAGGCGTTCTCCGACGCCGACTTCGTCATCGAGGCCGTCTTCGAGGAACTCTCCGTGAAGAAGCAGGTGTTCGCCGAGGTGGAGGCCGTGGTCTCCCCCGAGTGCATCCTGGCCACCAACACCTCCTCGCTCTCCGTGACGGAAATGGCCGCGGACCTGCAGCACCCGGAGCGGGTAGTGGGCTTCCACTTCTTCAACCCGGTCGCCGTCATGCCGCTGCTGGAAATCGTGCGCGCACCCAAGACCGACGACGCCGTGCTGGCCACCGCCTTTGTGCTGGCCAAGCAGCTGAAGAAGACCGCCGTGCTGGTCAAGGATGCCGCCGCCTTCGTGGTGAACCGCATCCTCGGCCGTATGTTCGGCGAGATCACCATGGTCTTCGACGAGGGCACCGACGCCGCCACCGCGGACAACGCGCTCCGCCCGATGGGCCTGCCGATGTCGCCGTTCACCCTGCTCGCACTCGTGGGCCTGCCGGTGGGACAGCATGTGCAGGAATCGCTGCACTCGGCCTTCGGTGAGCGCTTCTGGCTCTCGAAGAACTCGCAGAAGCTCATCGACGCCGGCATCAAGTCCCTGTGGCAGAAGGACGAGGACGGCAACGCCTACATCCCCGAGGAAACCCTGGCGATGCTGGACTTCGGCACCACACCTTCCACCTCCGAGGAAGTCCTGCGCCGCACGCAGGATGCCCTGGCCGAGGAAATCGGGCTCATGCTCGAAGAGGGCGTTGTCGCAGCTCCGGAGGACATCGACCTGTGCATGATCCTCGGTGCCGGCTGGCCGATGCACCTGGGCGGCATCACGCCGTACCTGGACCGTGTCGGTGCGTCCGAGCGCGTGAACGGTAAGAAGTTCCATGGGGCGGCTGTGGCTGCTCCCGCCTAGCTAGGCCGTTAGTTTCGCCCGCGCCGGGCGGACCGGAACGGCGGCAACGAAAATCCTTTGCTCGCTTCAGCTCGCAAGGATTATTAAAGCCGCCTAACCCGGTCCGTCCGGCGCTTTTGCGTACCGTGCCTACCTTTCCAGTCCGGTCTGGTCAGGGTGCAGCTCCGGCACTAGCCTTTTCCGCATGGAAGCAGGTTGGGAGCGCGACCATGTTCGGCAAATGGTCGCCGTAATGCTGAGTACGTTCGTTACTCTCTGGCTGCTCCTCCTGTTGCCGTTCGATGAGCCCTGGAACTGGCTGATGGTGTGCCTTGTCCTTGCGCTTACTGCAGCTTCCCTCAGGATGCTGGCACAGCTCGTCCGCCGGAGGCGGGAGGAGTATTGGCATGAACGGGAAAAGGAGAACTAGATGTCTTTCCAGGCCTACCTCGACGCCGTTGAAGAAAAAACAGGACTAACGCCCCGCGAGCTCGTGGATATCGCCGCAACGAAAGGGTTCAGCGGCGGAAACGTCAAGGCCGGGGAGATCCTCGAATGGCTCAAGACCGATTACGGAATCGGACGCGGTCACGGGATGGCGCTCGTCCACGTCATTAAGAATGGTGCCCAAATAGATCAGAAACATGTCGGCACCACGGGAACGCACCGGGACGATTCCGAAACCCTCTGGCTTGACGGCAAAGCAACCAAGCCCGCCTGAGCCTCCCGCTACCTCTGAGGGCCCGGGTTAGGCGGCGGAGGGTCCGGAGGATCTGGAGGGTCCGGGTTAGGCGGCTTTAATAATTTCTGCGAGCTCTGCGAGCAGGAATTTTCGTTGCCGCCGTTCCGGACCCGCCGGACCACCCAAGGTGACGCTGACGAACACGCTTAGAACAAAGCAACCTTCGGCGTCTTCGGGAAGATCCGGTCCAGTTCTTCCAGGTCCTTCTCTGACGGCTCCCAGCACACGGCGTCGGCATTCTGCTGCACCTGCTCCACCTTGGTGGCTCCGGCAATCACTGAGGCCACCGACGGCTGGGCGGCAAGCCACGAGAAGGCCACCTGCACCTCGGTGAGGCCCCGCTCTGCAGCGAACCGGCCAAACTCGCCAAGCTGCTCGAAGTCCGCGTTCTCAAGGAGGTTGGTTCGGGAGTGCGTCAGCCGGCTGCCCTCGGGAGCCTTGCCGCTGCTGTACTTGCCCGTGAGCAGGCCGTTGGCCAGCGGGAAGTAGGGCAGCACGCCCAGCCCGTAGGCTTCGGCGGCCGGAGTGACCTCCAGCTCGGCCCGGCGGTCGAGCAGGTTGTAATGGTTCTGCGAGGAGATGAACGGTGTGAAGCCGCCCATCCGGGCCACAAACTCCGCTTCGGCGATCTGCCATCCCGCTCGGTTGGAGTGTCCGATGTACCGGACCTTGCCGCTGGTCACCAGGTCATCGAGGGCCGCAAGGGTTTCCTCGATGGGCGTCAGCGGGTCCGGAGTGTGGAACTGGTAGAGGTCAATCCAGTCCGTGTTCAGGCGGCGCAGGGAAGCCTCAGCAGCCTTGACGATGTACCGGCGGGATCCCCGGGCACCGAAGTCAGCGCCGTTGACGCCCTTCATGTCCATACCGAATTTGGTGGCCACCACTACGTCGTCGCGGCGGTTGCCCAGCGCTTTGCCCAGCATTTCCTCGCTGAGCCCCGGGGTACGCCCGTAGGCATCCGCAACGTCGAACAGGGTGATGCCGGCGTCGACGGCGGCGTTGACGACGGCGTCGGTGCCCTCCTGCGATTCGGTGGGCGTCCCCGGGCGGCTCAGGTTGTTGCAGCCCAGTCCGACCGTGGAGACGGTCAGGCCGGAATTTCCGAGTCTGTTGTAAGAAGTCATGCAAGCTACGGTACTCCCGTGAACCGCTCTCCTTGTGCGTCCGCCGCTTCCATGAAGTCACGGCTAGCCCCTCGAATCGCTGCGGTTTGGGAAAACCCTGCGGTTTGTCCGGATCCCGGCTCCGCGCGGCGCGGGGATCCGGACAAGCCGTAGGGATTCGGACGATATGCAGGGATTCCTGCTCCAGTTGGAACCCACACCGCCGGCAAGCTGACGGGAAATCCCTCGAATCCCTGCGGTTTGGGAAAAACCCTGCCGGTTTGGGAAATTCCTGCCGCTGCGCAGCGGAGGCTTTTCCCAAACCGGCAGCAAACTCCCGGACCGGCAGCAGAATGCGCTAGCCCAGGAACGTGTCCAGGCTGTTGTTGGGGCCCGGCGCCTTGTCCGTTTCCAGGATGTACTGGATGGGAATGGCTCCGGTGGGAAGCAGTCCGGTATAGACCTGCTCGCTGCGCCGGCGCTCGGCTTCGATACCCTCGTCACGGACGGCTGCGGAGAACGCCTGCACGGCCAGCGGCTCGGTCCCCTGCTGCTCGCTCCAAATAATGTACATACCGTACAGGTCCGCTACTGGTGTTGCTTCATCATCCATGTCGCCCACCGTGCACTCAGCAAGAAAGCGGGGAATGTCCGACGGCATGTGGTGTTCCATACATTCGACCCTATCCCCTACCTGCGCCGTCGTGCACGCCCGGACGGCGATCAGTTACGGGTTTGCTGCAGGTAATCTTCGAACCCCAGCGGGGCGATACCGGTGAGCCGTTCAATGTCCGGGCTGGCCGGTGCCAGCTGGCCCGCAGCAATGGCCAGGTAGCTGCTGGCCCACGCTTCTGCCTGCCATCGGGCGGCACCGCTCTTCATCCATGAGGCCATGGCCTCGTCGTAGGTTTCCGCCTGGTAGCTCACGGGGGTTCCGGTCACCCGGGCCAGGATGCCGGCAACCTCTTCCATGGTCAGCTCTACGGGGCCGGTCAGGGTGTAGGCGCGGTTCCGGTGCTGCTCCGGCGACAGCAGGATCTTCACGGCGGTGCGGGCAACGTCCCTCCGCGCCACCGGGGCGAAACGCCCCTCCCCCGCCGGACCGCGGATGACGCCGTCGGGCTGGACAAAGGTCGGAAGCGCGTCCTGGTACAGGCAGTCGCGCAGGAACGTGTGCTCCAGGCCCTGCCGGGACGCGATGTACTCCTCCGTGGCGGCATGGTCACGGGCCAGCGTGAAGACGGCGTCGGGCGCCGCACCCATGAAGGACGTGTAGACAATGTGCTGCACACCGGCATCGACGGCCGCATCCACAAACGTGCAGTGGTCCTCGACCCGGTGCGGGCTCTCAGCGGCCGACACCATGAACAGGGTGTGCACGCCGCGCAGGGCACTCACCGCCTGCGGACGGTCCAGGTAGGACGCCGCGAAGACGGGGGTGTCCGGCAGGTCAGGCAGCCGGGCGGTGCGCCGCGCGAGCAGCCGCTGCCGGACCCCGGCCTCGGCGAGCATTCGGGCAACCGCACCGCCCAGGGCGCCGGTGGCTCCTGTAACGGCGAGGGCAGGAACATTATCCGCCATGGCTTACACCCCTTCAGAGTCGTCCGGCCGCCCGGACCCTGCGCGGCTACTGGATTTTCGGTACCTGCCCCGTCGGCATGTCGGAGCCCGGCAGCGGCCGGGCAAACGGCACCTTCGTGCCGAGGACCTGGGCGACGACGTCGTTGGCAATCTGCCGGGCGGTCAGACCGACCCGCTCCAGCACCTCGCTGCGGCTGCCGTGGTCCAGGAACTCGGCCGGCAGTCCGACCTCGTTCAACGCGGTGTCCACGCCTGCGGCCCGCATTTCCTGCCGGATCCGCGAGCCCACCCCGCCGGCCCGGACGCCGTCTTCGATCACAATGACAATCCGGTGGTCGGCGGCGATGCGGATGATGGACCGCGGCACGGGCAGCACCCAGCGCGGATCCACGACGGTGGAACTGATGCCCTGCGCGCCGAGCCGGTCGGCGACGTCGAGGGCCGTGTCCGCCATGGCGCCCACGCTGACGATCAGGACGTCATTGGAGCTGTCCCCGGTGGGGCGCCGGGCCAGGATGTCCACGCCGTCGGAGGTCCGCTCCACGGCGTCGATGTCGCTTCCCACGGTGCCCTTGGAGAAGCGCACCACGCTGGGGGCATCGGAGATGGCAACGGCTTCGCGCAGCTCCTCCTTCAGGCGGGTGGCGTCGCGCGGGGCAGCGAGGTGCAGCCCGGGGACAATCTGCAGCATGGACATGTCCCACATGCCGTGGTGGCTGGCGCCGTCCGGCCCGGTGACGCCGGCCCGGTCCAGGACGATGGTCACGCCGGCCTTGTGCAGGGCAACATCCATCAGCAGCTGGTCGAAGGCACGGTTCAGGAAGGTGGCGTACAGCGCCACCACCGGGTGCAGGCCGCCGAAGGCCATGCCCGCGGCGGAGGTGAGGGCGTGCTGCTCGGCGATGCCGACGTCGAACACCCGGTCCGGATGCCGCTCGGCAAACCGGTGCAGGCCCACCGGGATAAGCATGGCACCGGTGATCCCGACAATATCGGTGCGTTCGTCGGCAATATCGGCGATCTCCGTGGCGAATACGGAGGTCCAGGATTCCTTGCCGCCCGGTTCCACGGGGGCACCGGTTTCCGGGTCGATGATCCCGACCGCGTGGAACTGGTCCGCCTCGTGGGCGCGGGCCGGGGCGTAGCCGCGCCCCTTCTCGGTCATGGCGTGCACAATGACCGGACCGGCGTAGTTCTTGGCCTTCTGCAGGGCGCGTTCGACGGCGTCAAGGTCGTGGCCGTCAATGGGTCCCACGTACTTCATACCGAGGTCCTCGAAGAGGCCCTGCGGGGTCCACCAGTCCTTGATGCCCTTCTTCGCGGCGTGCAGGCTGCGGTAGGCGAACCGACCTGCAGGACCGCCCTCCTGCAGGCGGTCGCGCCACCAGCCGAGGGTGTTCTCATAGGCGTGGTGCGTGCGCACCGCGTCAATGGTGGGCCGCAGGGACGCCAGGTAGTCGGCAAGGCCGCCGATGGTCGGGGCGTAGGAGCGGCCGTTGTCGTTGACCACAATCACTACACGGCGGCGCTGGTCCGCGGCAATGTTGTTCAGGGCTTCCCAGGCCATGCCGCCGGTCAGGGCGCCGTCGCCCACCATGACCACTGTGTAGCGGTCGCCTTCGCCGCTGAGCTGCCGGGCGCGGGAGATGCCGTCCGCCCAGGAGAGCGAGGAGGAGGCGTGGGAGCTTTCCACGATGTCGTGGACCGACTCGGCACGCGAGGGATAGCCGGACATGCCGCCCTGCTGGCGCAGCGTGGCGAAGTCCTGGCGGCCGGTGAGGATCTTGTGCACGTAGGACTGGTGCCCGGTGTCGAAGACAATGCTGTCCCGCGGGGAGTCAAAGACCCGGTGGATGCCCATGGTCAGTTCCACCACGCCCAGGTTCGGGCCGAGGTGCCCGCCGGTTTGCGCGACGTTCGTGATCAGGAATGAACGGATTTCTTCAGCAAGCCGCTTCAGCTGTGTCAGCGAAAGCCTGCTGAGGTCCCGAGGATCCCGGATTGTTTCCAGAAGTCCCAACAGGGGTGCCTCCCTTGAGTCGTATCGGCGGCACTGCACGCCGTCGCAATGGATTAACTCTAACGCGCGGCGTGCGCTCCGCGGTTCCTATCCAACGCTTCAGGGCCCCGTTTCCCCTTCTCCGCCCTCTGGACGGATCGGGGAAACGGGGCCCTGAACGTGGTGCGTTTACTGCTACTTAGCGGAGATCTGGCGCAGTACGTACTGCAGGATGCCGCCGTTGCGGTAGTAGTCGGCTTCACCCGGAGTATCGATGCGGAGGACCGCGTCGAACGTGATGGTTTCGCCGTTTTCGGGGGTGGCCGTGACCTTTACGGTCTTGGGCGTGGTCCCGTTGTTCAGTTCGGTGACGCCTACAACCGAGAAGGTTTCCGTACCGGTCAGGCCCAGGGACTCGGCATTGACGCCGGCCGGGTACTGCAGCGGAAGGACGCCCATGCCGATGAGGTTGGAGCGGTGGATACGCTCGTAGCTCTCGGCAACAACTGCCTTGACGCCCAGCAGTGCGGTGCCCTTGGCAGCCCAGTCACGTGAGGAACCGGAGCCGTATTCCTTGCCGGCCAGGACAACCAGCGGGGTGCCGGCGGCCTGGTAGTTCATCGCGGCATCGTAAACGGCAGCCTGCGGTGCGTCGGCCTGGCTGAAGTCGCGGGTGAAACCGCCTTCAACGCCGTCGAGCAGCTGGTTCTTGATGCGGATGTTGGCGAAGGTGCCGCGGATCATGACTTCGTGGTTGCCACGGCGCGAGCCGTAGGAGTTGAAGTCCTTGCGGGCCACACCGTGCTCCAGCAGGTACTTGCCTGCCGGGGTGTCGGACTTGAAGGAACCGGCCGGGGAGATGTGGTCGGTGGTGACCGAATCGCCCAGCTTCAGCAGGACGCGGGCGCCCTCGATGTCGGAGACGGGCTCCGGCTCTGCCTTCATGCCCTCGAAGTACGGGGGCTTCCGGACGTACGTGGACTCCGCATCCCATTCGAAGGTTGCGCCTTCGGGAGTGGGCAGGGACTTCCAGCGCTCGTCGCCTTCGAAGATGGTGTTGTAGCTGTCGCTGAACATCTTCTGGTCGATGGAGGCATCGATGATCTGCTGGACCTCGACCGGGTTCGGCCAGATGTCCTTCAGGTAAATGTCGTTGCCGGCTTCGTCCTGGCCCAGCGGGTCATTCTCGAAGTCGAAGTCCATGGTGCCGGCCAGGGCGTAGGCGACTACCAGCGGCGGAGAGGCCAGGTAGTTCATCTTTACGTCCGGGTTGATGCGGCCTTCGAAGTTGCGGTTGCCCGAAAGCACTGCGGTGACCGCCAGGTCGGCTTCGTTGATCGCCTCGGAGATTTCCTCTTCGAGGGGACCGGAGTTGCCGATGCAGGTGGCGCAGCCGTAACCGACCACGAAGAAGCCGAGCTTCTCGAGGTAAGGGATCAGGCCGGACTTCTCGTAGTAGTCCGTGACAACCTTCGAGCCCGGGGCCACGGAGGTCTTGACCCACGGCTTGGACGCCAGGCCCTTGTCCACCGCATTGCGGGCCAGCACGGCGGCGGCCATCATCACGGAGGGGTTGGACGTGTTGGTGCAGGAGGTGATCGAAGCGATCGTTACTGCACCGTGGTCCAGCTCGAAGCTGCGGCCGTCGGCCATGGTGACCGGCACGGAGTTGGTGGCACGCTCGGCGGGAGCGTCCGCCTTGGCAACCAGATCGTGGTCATGGTCTTCAACCGTCGTGGCGTTGGCGTTGAACGAGGGTGCGTCGGAAGCCGGGAAGGTCTCTTCCAGCGTCTCGTCGACGGTGCCGTTCTCGGCCTCTACGGTCTCGTGGACGTAGTTCTTGAGGTCGTTGCGGAACTGCGTCTTGGCGTTGGTCAGTTCCACGCGGTCCTGCGGACGCTTCGGGCCGGCGATGGAGGAAACCACGGTGGACAGGTCCAGTTCCAGGTACTCGGAGTACTTGATTTCCTTGGACGGGTCGTGCCAGAGGCCCTGTTCCTTGGCGTAGGCCTCAACGAGGGCTACGTTCTCCTCGGACCGGCCGGTGAGGCGCAGGTATTCCAGCGTCACGTCGTCGATCGGGAAGATCGCCGCAGTGGAACCGAATTCGGGGCTCATGTTGCCGATGGTGGCGCGGTTGGCGAGCGGAACAGCGCCTACACCTTCGCCGTAGAACTCTACGAACTTGCCGACCACACCGTGCTTGCGCAGCATTTCGGTGATCGTCAGGACGACGTCGGTGGCCGTTGCGCCGGCGGGGATCTCGCCGGTCAGCTTGAAGCCGACGACGCGCGGGATCAGCATGGAGACGGGCTGGCCGAGCATTGCTGCTTCGGCCTCGATGCCGCCAACGCCCCAGCCGAGCACGCCCAGGCCGTTGACCATGGTGGTGTGGGAGTCGGTGCCGACACAGGTGTCCGGGTAGGCACGCAGGACGCCGTCAACTTCGCGGGTCATGACAGTGCGTGCCAGGTATTCGATGTTGACCTGGTGCACAATGCCCATTCCCGGGGGAACGACCTTGAAGTCATCGAACGCCGTCTGGCCCCAGCGGAGGAACTGGTACCGCTCGCCGTTGCGCTGGTATTCGATCTCCATGTTGCGCTCGAGGGCGCCGGAGTTGCCGAAGGCATCGATCTGCACGGAGTGGTCAATGACCATTTCGGCAGGTGCCAGCGGGTTCACGCGCTTGGGGTCGCCGCCGAGGTCGGCAACTGCCTCGCGCATGGTAGCCAGGTCAACGATGCAGGGTACGCCGGTGAAGTCCTGCATGATCACCCGGGCAGGGGTGAACTGGATTTCGGTGCTGGGCTCTGCGTCTGCGTCCCACTGCGCCAGGGCACGTACATGGTCTGCCGTGATGTTTGCACCGTCTTCGGTGCGGAGCAGGTTCTCCAGCAGGACCTTGAGGCTGAACGGAAGGCTCTGGGCGCCTTCGACGGAATTCAGCCGGAAAATTTCATACTCGGAACCTTTGACGTCTAAGACGCCCTTGGATCCGAAGCTGTCCACATTAGTCATAACAGGACTCCTCTCGCCACCTTGTTATCTTTGTCCAGGTCACAACTGCCCGCCAGTTAGGTTTCCCTAAAAAGTCGGGCAAAGGGGGCGGCACGGAAACCGGTGGTTCATTTCCTGCCGACACAGGCCCCCTGCCTGGGCAACGACTTCCCCGAAAGCTGAAACTTCCGGAGAACTCCCCCATAAAAGGCGCAGTACTGGACAACTGCCTCCCATCCTAGCCTTTACAGGGGCGCCCGGAGGAGATATGGGCCACGACGCGTCGTGACCGGCGTCGCCGGCGGCTTTTCCGGCGCCGGCGACGGAACCGCTAGCGCTTGCGCAGGACGGCGAAGGACTCCATGTGGTGGGTGTGCGGGTACAGGTCAAACACCCGCAGGCTGTCCATTTCCCAGCCGGCGGCCCGGAAATAGCCCAGGTCCCGGGAGAACGACGCCGGGTCGCAGGACACGTAGCCGACCACCCGGGGCGCGGCGGCGTCGATCTGCTGCACCACCGCTTTACCGGCTCCGACACGCGGCGGGTCCAGGAGTACGACGTCGAGGTCCCCCGCATCGTGGAGCATCTTGTCCACCCGGCCCTGGCTGATCTGCACCTGGGGTGCGGCGAAGAGGTTCTTTCGGGCGTCACGGCTGGCACCCGGGGATCCTTCCACCGAGAGCACCCGGCCGGATTCCCCGGCAGCCTCCGCCAGCGGAGCGGTGAACAGTCCGGCACCGGCATAGAGGTCGGCCACGGATTCCCCGGACTGCACCTGGAGGCCTTCAAGCACGGCCGCCGCCAGCGTCTGCGGCGCGGAACGGTGGATCTGCCAGAACCCTGCCCCGGTGACCCGGTAGTCGTGGCCCAGCACCGTTTCCTGCACCCAGGTACGTCCCTTCAGCCGGGTGAGTTCGTGGCTCTCCGGATTCCAGGCGGCCACGGACACGCCGTCGGGCAGGTTGCCGGCAATCCGCGCGGGGATCCGCGGGTGGGTTCCCGCCGCCGGGATCAGGAGGATCAGGGGCTGTCCGCCGGCAGCCGGGGCGGCTACCTCCACGCGGTCAATGCCCGTGAAATCCGTCTCCCACAGCCGCAGTGCGTTGATGGACTCGGAAGCCAGGGGCATGGCCTCGACCGGAATGAGCTCATCTGAGCGGTGCGCATGCATGGCCAGCCGGCCGCTGGGCGCCACCGAGAAACTGACCCGGGTACGCCAGCCCAGGCCGTCCGCGCTTTCCTCGAGTGCGGGTTCGACTTCCGGGACCAGGTCGGTGCCGCCGAGCCGGCGCAGCTGCTCGGCGAAGACCTCGGCCTTCAGCCGGCGCTGGACCGGCAGGTCAATGTGGCCGAACTCCGCGCCGCCCACGGGCAGCTTTCCCCGAGCCGCTGCGCGCAGGGCGTCTGCTTCCTTCCAGAAATGCTCCCGGCGTCCCTCTGCCGCCTCGAGGACCTCGACGACGTCGGCCCGCCAGAATTTGGCGTCCTCGCCGGATTCCGTGAGCCTGACCCGGACCCGCTCCCCCGGAAGGCCGTGCCGGACAAAAACGACCCGCCCTTCATGCCGGGCAACGAAGTGGCCGCCGTGGGCCGGGGCGCCGATGGTGAGTTCAATAGACATGGGGTTGCTGTACTTCCTTCATGGAGCCTAAAAGTCCATCTCATCACGGGAGACGAGCGCGGTGCTATTTGGGCCGCCGTCGGGACTAAGCTGGCGTTGATTGATTTTATTGCGCGGACAGCTGCGCGGCAGCCTTCTGCGGCGGGCAGTTCGCCATAAACCGAAACCGAGGTAGGGCAGTTGGCCCATTACGTGATCATGGGGTGCGGGCGCGTAGGCGTCAGCCTCGCCCATACCCTGGACAATGCCGGTCATTCGGTCGCCATCATCGACCAGGACGAGCGGGCGTTCCGCCGGCTGCGGCAGACCTTCACCGGACGCAAGGTCACCGGCGTCGGCTTTGACCGCGAGACGCTCAAAGCTGCGGGCATCGAAGAGGCCTATGCATTCGCCGCCGTTTCCAGCGGCGACAACTCGAACATCCTGGCCACCCGCGTGGCGCGTGAGACCTTCCATGTAGGGCACGTCGTCGCGCGCATCTATGATCCGGGACGCGCGGAGATCTACCAGCGCCTCGGCATCCCCACGGTCGCGGCCGTTCGGTGGAGCGCCGACCAGGTGCTGCGCAGGATCCTGCCCGAGCAGAGCATCAACGGCGACTTCCGGGAGTCCTCCGGCCGGCTGATCCTGGGTGAGCTGTCCCTGCATGAGGGCTGGCTGGGCCGGTCGCTGGTCAGCATCGAGACCGCCGCGGGTGTCCGGATTGCCTATGTCACCCGGTTCGGGGAAGGGATCCTGCCGCGCCAGGACAGCAGTTACCAGGAGGGTGATGTCCTGCACGCCATGATGTCAGTCGACCGGACCGCGGAAATCAGCAAGATCCTGTCCAAGGAACCAGCCAAGGAGTCCCTGTGAAAGTTGTGATTGCCGGCGCCGGGAGTGTGGGCTCGTCCATCGCCAAGGAGCTGCTCTCCCACGGCCATGATGTGCTGCTGATCGATGAGAAGCCTGAGTGTGTGGGCCGCAGCGGCCTGCGCGGAGCCCGGTGGCTGATCGGCGATGCCTGCGAGTTGACCACGCTGAAGGATGCCCTGCTGGAGGAAGCCGACGTCGTCGTTTCCGCCACCGGCGATGACAAGGTCAACCTTGTGGTCTCGCTGCTGGCCAAGAGCGAATTCGGCGTGGCGCGGACCGTGGGCCGCGTGAACAACCCGAAGAACGACTGGATGTTCGATGATTCCTGGGGTGTCGACGTGGCAGTGAACACGCCCCGCCTCATGACCGCCCTGGTCGAAGAAGCCGTGGAAATCGGCGACCTGGTCCGGCTGCTCAGCCTGCAGACCGGGGTGTCCTCCATGGTGGAGTTCACCGTTCCCGCCGATTCGCACCTCACGGGCCGGACCCTGGGATCAATCGACTGGCCGCTGGATGCCACCGTGGTTGCGATCCTGCGCGACGACGCACCCATCACGCCGAGCAACGACGACGTCGTGGAGCCGGGTGACGAGCTGTTCTTCATCACCACGATTGCGGCCGAAGACGAACTGCGGGCAGTCCTGTCCCCCGCCGCGGCTGCGGCAGCCGCACACGCCCGTCAGGAATCCCTGGACGCCGGGTCGGAGGATGCGGAGCCCCCTGCAGCTGAGTCGCCCGCAGCAGAGCCGGGCCCGCTCGAGGCTTCAGGGGGCACGACGGCCGAGGGCCGGGAAACCACCCATGCCAGCCAGAGTCCCAGCGCATAAAGCGGCACGCCCATAGCCAGGCGCATGGTGCCCAGCGCGGCAACATTGTCCGCCAGGAACAGGGGCAGCTGGACGGCCAGCCGGAGGGCGAAGACTGCCACGATGATCCAGCTGGCCCAGGTGTAGGCCTTCAACCGGACCGGTGTGGTGCGCCAGTCCAGGTTTTCGCCGCGGATCATCCCGAACAACAGCCCGGCCACCGGCCATTTGACGGCGATGGAGATCAGGAACGCCAGGATGTAGGCGCCGTTCAGGTAGAACCCGGGGACGAAGTACGTGGCGCCGTCACCGCTGCGCAGTGCCACGAAGGCGCAGATGGCGACGCCTGCCACTCCCGTGAGGGACTGCATCAACGGGCGCCGCTGGAGAAGGTTGGCCACTGAAAACACGGCTGCAGCGGCTACGGCCGCACCCAGCGAGAGCTTCAGCTCCGCCCCAACGGTGTAGAGCAGGGTGAAGAGAAGCCCGGGAACAATCGCCTCGGCCAGTCCCCGGACGCCGCCGACGGACTTGAGCACATCGATCTGCCCGTCATCGCGGCGTTCCACCCCGGCGCGGGCCGCATATTGTCCGGCGAGCTGGTTCAGGTCCGGCTGGCCCTCGTCCGGCTGCTTGGGTGTGCTCATGCGTCGGCCTCCGGGCGTCCAATGATTTCGTATCGCGGATTGAAGATGGTGGGGCGGCCGTCCACATTGGACACCATGCCCTCGAACGCCAGATATGTTCCGGCTTCGATCCCGGGCACCCGCCGCTGGCCCACCCAGACCAGGCGGACCTTGGCCCGGGGAACCAGGGGGTTTTCGCGGTAAGCGGCCGTCGAGTCCTCCACCACGGCGGTAAACCGCGGCGGGTCGTTGGCCGGCACCACGGTGATGGCAGAGACATAGCCGCGGCAGTACGCCCGGCCACGCTCCGGGAGGGATTTGATGCTCACGCAGTGCGTGGAAGCGGTAACGGCGGGCACAGGTTAGCCGATCGTCGTGATTTCCGGGCCGCGCTCGGGTGCGGCGGGCTTGGCGGCACCCTTGTCGGCACGCGGGAGCGGGGAAGCATCGCGGGGCAGGCGCAGCTGCAGCAGGTCGCGCGGCGGCAGGGGCTGCTCGCCCCGGACCACCACGACGTTGCGGAAGACTTCCTCGAGGGGGCCTGCGGCGTCGGGATTCATGGCTGCCGGGCCGCCGAAGACGCCGCGGAGGAACCAGCGGGGGCCGTCGACACCGACAAAGCGGGCCACCCGGTACCCCTTGGAGCCGTCCTGCGCCTGGGCGGGCACCCGAGCCAGCAGCTCGGTGCCGAACGTGCCGGAGAGTTCATCCACGGTGCCGCCCTGTGACCCCACCGACTTGCCGATCTGTTCCCGGATGTCGTCCCAGAGGGTCTCCGACCGGGGGGCGGCGAAGGCCTGCAGCTGAAGGCTGGACCCCTCCAGGTCCAGCGTCACGGCAACCACGCGCTGGGTCTTTTCCTCAACTTCCAGGCGCAGCTGCAGCCCCTGGGACGCGGCAATCCGCAGCGCTCCGAGATCAACGTAGCCTTCCTCGGAGGGACGCTCACTCAGGTCGTAGGGGCCGCCTGCCGCCGGTGCCTGCACGGCGTCGCTGCCGGCGTCGGCGTCTGCCGTGTCCGCAGCGGTTGCGGATGCGTTCTCCGCTGCTGCCCCGGCGGTTTCCTCTGCCTTGGTTTTCTTACGCCGCCCAAATGCCATAACCGAAGTTCCTTCTCTCTTGTCTGCAAGTTTTAAGTACGGCCGCTGTCCGCGGTCCGGTTGCGGGTCAGGCGGGAACGGCGGTGAATCCTCCGGTGGACCCGAATCCCCCGGCTCCCCGGACAGAATCCGGGAGCTCATCGACGGGAACAAACTCGGCCGTTTCCACGCGCTGGATCACCAGCTGGGCAATCCGGTCGCCGCGCCGCAGCGTCACCGGCTGCGTGAGGTCGGTGTTGATCAGGGTGACGGAGATTTCTCCGCGGTACCCGGCGTCCACGGTCCCGGGCGCGTTGACGATGCTGATGCCGTGCTTGGTGGCGAGCCCGGACCTGGGATGGACAAAAGCCGCATAGCCGAAAGGCAGGGCCAGCGACACACCGGTGGGAATGAGCTGCCGTTCCCCCGGGGCAAGGGTGAAATCGATCCGGGAGCGAAGGTCGGCTCCGGCGTCGCCGGGGTGCGCGTACGACGGCGGTTCCAGCCCGTCGTCGAGCATTTTCAGCTGTACCTTCAGCGTGGTCCCTGCACCTTGCACCAGTTTCTCCGGTTTCAATAGATTTCCAACAACAGCAGCCGGGGGCGGCTGCGGGGGGCGGTGGAAGCATCCGGGCGGCAGAGCCGTTCGGCCCCGGCCCCCGGGCCAACCACCACACTTTAGCGCGTTTTCCTGTGCGGTCGCCGGGCATTTGCCCACCGGCACGGCGCGGGATGAAATGCCCCGCCAAAGGTGAAAAGCTGGGGGTATGTCATCCCCTTCTGCAAAGAGCCCTTCGTCAAAGAGCTCCGCCGGCACCGTACTGTACTCCGAACGCCTCACACCTTCCTTCGGGATCTGGTTCGTCGCCGCCCTCCTCTCCGCAGCCTGCATCCTCGTTTTTGTCCCGATCAGCCTGGGGGCCGGCATCACCGGCGCCGTAGTCGCCGCCGTCATCCTGGCAGTGCTCCTGGTGATCTCGACCCCCCAGATCCGGGTCACCCCGGAAACCCTGCAGGTCGGACGGGCGCAGATCGAGCGCCGCTTCATCGGCAAGGTCGAGGCTTTCCGCGGCGAGGACGCCACCATGCAGCGCGGGCCGGCGCTGAACGCTACGGCCTACATGTGCATCCGCGGCTGGATTTCCCCTGTGGTCCGCATTGAAATTACGGACCCCGCGGACCGCACGCCGTACTGGCTGACCTCCACACGCCGTCCGGAAAAGCTGGTCGAAGCACTCACCTCCGGGCGCTGAGTCAGCCCTCGCAGTCCACGCAGTAATACATGCCGTTCTTTTCCAGGGCTATCTGTGAGCGGTGGCGAACCAGGAAACATGAGGCGCAGGTAAACTCATCGGCCTGCGCCGGAAGGACCCGGACCAGCAGTTCCTCGCCGGAAAGGTCCGCCCCGGGGAGCTCAAAGGCGTCCGCCGCCTCAGCCTCGTCCTCGTCCACGAGGGCTGACGGCACAGTCGTGCGCCGCGTCTTGAGCTCCTCTATCGACTCTTCGCCGGCGTCTTCCTCGGTCTTGCGCGGGGCGTCATAATCTGTCGCCATAGTGTCTTATCTCGCCGTCCGTTTGAATGGTGTTCGCTGCTGCCTGAGCCCCGGGTTGGACCGGCTCCCCGGACCCGCGTCGGTGACTCGGAGATATCAACGCCACGGATACGTGTTTTGTGCCCGTAAAGCAGAGATTTTTACCCACATGCGGTCAAAAAGCGAACCGGCTCCCGCTCGGGACACGCGCTCCCGCGCCGGGGCGGTAATCCTGCACCCTTTCCAAATGCGCCACACCCGGGCAAAGCTTAGGTTTTCGGCGCCGGGGATGGCATTGTTTCAAGAAGGAATTGCTATCGGGTGGAGGACTTTTTGATGCAGGATCTACGGCTGGTGGGTGTCCATGAAGGTGGCGAACATCTGCTGTTAAGCGGCAAGGGCGGGGAAACCTTCCGTCTCCGGATTGATGAAGCCCTCCGGGTAGCGGCATCGCGCCCCGCACACCGGTCCGCACCGCAGGCCGCTCCGGCGGCCGGCACCACCATGGCTCCGCGGGATATCCAGGCCCGCATCCGATCCGGCGCCAGCGCCGAAGAGGTTGCCGAACTTTCCGGCCACGACCTGGCGCACATCCGCCGCTACGAAGGTCCCGTGCTCGCCGAGCGTGAATACGTTGCGCGGCAGGCGCAGGGCGTCGAGGTTGCCGCACCCATGTCCGCCACCCACGACGGTTACCGCAGCGCCTTCGGCGAGAATCCGGTAAACCTCGGCGACATGGTGCTGCACCGGCTGCGTTCCTTCGGCGTGGACCCCGATTCCGTCGAGTGGGACGCCTGGCGCCGCCCGGATGGAACCTGGGAAGTGGTGGCCCGCTTCGAGCTCACCGAGAAGTCCCGGGTCGCCGTCGGCGAGGAACCGCCCGCCCGCTGGATCTTCAGCCCGCTGCGCAAGAGCGTGACGAACACCAACCGCTGGGCGCAGGTCCTGAGCGAACTGGAACCGCTGGACACTCCCGTGCCCACCCGCCGCCTTGCCGCCGTCGCGGACCGTGTCTTCGATTTCGAAGCAGAAGGCGGTGCGTCCTCCGACGACACCGACGACATCCTCGAAGTCCTGCGGTCGCGCCGCGGCCAGCGGCTGGGCAGCGATGAAGACGGCGACGACGCCCTGGCAACTCTGCTGTCCAAGGGCAGCGTCCCCGCGGCGCACCCGCGTGAGGGCAGCCCCGATACGGAGGACGACGAGAGCAGCGCCAAGCGGCCGCGTACCGGCCGCCTGACCCTGGCACCGTCGGTCGATTCCGCCGACAGCGACGATCCGGTGGATCCCGTGGCCCTTCCCGGCAGCGTTACCCAGACCCGGGAGATCAGCGTCCTGGCGCGGCCCTTCCGCCGGCGTGCAACCCGGGAACCTGCCTCGGGCGGTGCCGACGAGGAAACGCCCAACGCGCCTGCGGAAGCAGAGACCGCCGTCCCGGATGAGGCACCGGTGGAACCCTCCGCCCGCAAGAACGCCGGACGCGATTTCCCGTGGGACCGTCTGCCCAGCGGTGGCAAGGGCCAGCAGGCGGAGGAATCCGACGCCGATAAGGGCAAGGACGACAGTGCCCAGGAGCGGCGCGCCATCAAGCCCAAGCGCTCCTCGGTCCCGTCCTGGGACGAGATCGTCTTCGGCACCAAGGGCGACTAGTCCCGGATAACCACGCCGGAAGCACGCTTGCCCGTGCGGTGATCGCAGCCGCGGGAGCTTCTCTGGGCCTGGCCCGGCGCGTGTTACGCCGGGGCGGTGCCGCCTAGGACCGGAACGTTTCCGCCTTGGACTCCACGCAACACACCGATGCTGATTCCGCTGCGTCAGCGAGGGCGGCTGCCTGCTGCGCGGTAACCCGGCGCATGTAGTGCCGGCGGCACAGCGTTTCATAGCCGATGACCGGGTCGGCCTTGGCCGAAGTTCCCGCCGAAATTCCCGCCGGGGACCCGGTGCCGCCGGCTGCCAGCAGCTCATCGGCGTCGAACAACGGTTGATCGTCAAACAAGGGCCGGTCCTCGAACAAAGGCTTATCCGCGAACAGCGGCAGCTCGGCTTCGGCGGAAACGGCCGGAGCCGGGGTGCGGGACTCGACGTCGCCGACCACCACCTGGTCCCCCTCCGTCACCATCACGCCGTCCACGGTGCGGGCGTTGTGGGTAGCGCGCCGCCCGCACCAGCACAGGGCGCGGACCTGGAGGACCTCCATGCGGTCCGCCAACTCGACCAGGCGCTGCGATCCCGGGAACAACCGGGTCCGGAAGTCGGACGTGATGCCGAAGGCGAACACGTCAATCTCCATCTCGTCCACGATGGAGGCCAGCTGCTCGACCTGCGCGGCGCTGTAGAATTGCGCCTCGTCGCAGATGAGGTAGTCCACGTTGTGCCCTTTACCCCGGCAGTGCAGCACCTCGGCCCAGAAGTCCGTGTCGTCACGCACTTCGACTGCCGGCGTCTGCAGTCCGAGGCGGCTGGAGATCATGGACTCCCCCGCACGGTCATTGCGGCTGAACAGGATCCCGCCGCGGCCGCGGGCGCTGTGGTTGTAATCCATCTGGAGCGCGAGCGTCGATTTGCCGCAGTCCATGGTGCCTGAGAAAAAGACCAGTTCCGCCATGGCTACTTTGCTCCCTGCGCCGGAGAAGACGTGCGCTTGCGTGTTTCAGGCTGCGCCAGGACCAGGAGGGGGACTTCGCACTCCGCCTTGGTGAGCGACCCGTGCTGGCCGGTGACCTCCAGTGCCGAGGCAGCCACCCGGCGCGTGTCGAACAAGGCGATCGGCTCGCGGGCGGCGATCATCAGGTCACCGATCCGGGGCAGGACAGCGGCATCCACGTCCGGTCCGAAATAGCCGGCACGCACTGCTTCGTCGCGGGTGAAAATCCATGCCCGGGTCCCGTAGGCAGCCTGCCACGCGGCTTTGAGCCGGCCAAGCGCGTCATTTCCCGCGTCAGGTTCCAGGTACAGATGCACCATGCGCGGCTCCCCTGCCGTGTGCCGGACGCCGTCGATCAGTTCCGGCTGGGTACTGAAATCGAACCGCTGGGAAGCAGCTACGTCGACCATGCCGTGATCTGCGGTCAACACCACCAAGGTGCCGGCCGGCACCCTTGCCACGAGCCGTTTCAGGGCGCTGTCGAGTTCTTCCAGCTCATTGCCCCACTCAGGGGAAGCTGCACCGTACCGGTGCCCAGCCTTGTCCAGTTCGTTCCAGTAGAGGTACATCAGCATGCGGTCCGCACCTGCCAGGGCGTCGACAGCTGCCGATACGCGGGCGTGTACCCCGGTTGCCGGGATGAACGTGCCGCCCCGGAGCGCGGCGCGGGTCAGTGCGGAGTCGGCAAAGCGGGGCAGGCTGACCGTGGCCACCGGGATATGCTCGGCGGCATTCTCCAGGATGGTGGGATAGGGCTGCCACTGCAGCGGGTCCACCCCCGGGTCCCAGGAACCGAGCATGTTTACTACTTTGTCCTGGTCCGGGTCCAGGACGTCGTAGCCCACGAGTCCGTGCCGGCCGGGAGGAAGTCCCGTGCCCAGGGATGCCAGCGAGGCAACCGTGGTGGTGGGGAAGGAAGCGCTCAGGGTGCGGGCCTTGGGCAGGAATCCCTTCAGGAAGGGTGCGTGCCCGCCGCGCTTCTTCAGCAGGGACAGTCCCAGTCCGTCCACCATCACTACGCAGACACGCCGGGCTGCCGGAAGGGACAGCAGGTTTTCATAGCCGGGAACGCCCAGCACGGCGGCGGCGCTGGAGAGCACGTCCGCTACGGAACGCGTTCCATAGGCAGGTGCGGCGGGCAGGAGGTCAGGAGCAGAGGGGTTTGATGCCACGGTGCTAGCGCTGCGGGTGGGCGCGGTTGAAGCGTCCGCCGATGCCGGGCATGCGCTGGCGCGGGTCGCCGCCGTCCATCGGGCGGGGAACCGCAGTGGTATCGGTGTTCACCTTGCGCAGGGCGCGGGCAAAGGCCTTGGCGTTCTGAACCGCCTGGGCGCCGTCGGCTTCCGCACTGACGCGCAGCACAATGTCTTCCTGGGCAATGGTGCCGGTGTAGCCGTGGTCCGCGTCGCACTGGGGGTCGGCACAGCCGGCGGGACCCATGTCCAGGCGCTGTCCGCCGGACCACGCAATGGCGAGGGTCATCTCCCGCGCCGGGTCGGACGGCTTGTAGTTCTGCGGCTGGGCGTACATATAGCCCAGCACCACGGAACGGATCTGCGTTACCGGTACGGATTCGGTGGAGACCTGCGCCATCATCTGCTCGCCGGCCTCGTCCAGCTGCTGGTCATCCACGTGGGTGATGACGAGCATGTCCTCGGTCAGCACCAGGACCGTGATGTGGCGGTGCACCTCGGTACGCTCAAAATGCGTTTCAAGGTGGATCAGATGGGACAGCGGTTCGCGGCCGTCGAGGGCATCGTGGACCACGTCGGCCAAAAGCGTCGGGTAGAAGCCTGCCCGTTCCATGGATGCGTCAAGGCTGCGGCGTTCAGCGGAAAGTAACGGCGACATGTTTCCAGTTTCCCCCAGACCGCCCCTTCATGCCTAAATGGCGCGCGGGTGGTGGAAAAGATCAGTCCCGCATTGCGCGCCGGGCACTGTCGGTGCGGCGCTGCGGGTTGCCCAGCCGGACATCGGCGCTCAGCACGGTAACCCCGTCGGCGGACACCAGGACCGGATTGATGTCGATCAGCGCGATCTGCGGATGCTCATCCTTCAGGACGGCCAGCCGGGCGACCAGGTCCTCCAGCGCGGCGATGTCGGCTTCGGGCAGCCCCTGATAACCGAAGAGCTTGGCGGCTGAACGCGGTGCCCGCACCAGGTCGGCAATGTCGCGGTCCGTCAGCGGCGGAACGCCGTGCGCCCAGTCGTCCAGCAGGCTGGTGGCGTCACCGGCGAGTCCGAAGGAAATCACCGGTCCCAGCAGCGGATCCTCAATGGCCCGGATGCGGCAGCCCTGCCCGCTGTTGGCCATGGACTGCACTTCCATTTCAAATTCGCCGTAGCGGCGCAGCGCCCGGTGCATTTGCTCGATGTTGGTCCGCAGCGCCTCCGGCGTGGAAATGTTCAGCCGTACCCCGCCGAGGTCCAGGCGGTGGCGCAGGTGCCCTTCGCGGGTCTTGACCGCCACCGGCCAGCCAAGCTGTTCGGCGGCGGCCACTGCCTCGTCCGGCGTGGAAAAACTGACGGCGGGCAGCACGGAAATGCCGTAGAACTCCAGGAGCCTTGCCGTCTGCTCCGGGTCCAGCCGGGTCAGGGCGTCGCCTTCCACCCGGTCCATGAGCGAATCGAGGTAGGCCGACGCTCCTTCGGTATCGACACCGGCAGGCTCCACGAAACTGCCGTGGTCCCGGTGCGCCCACTCGGTGTAGCGCACCACGGAGGCCAGGGCGGCAACCGCGGCTCCGGGGCTGCTGAAGCACGGCAACCCGCCGCCGCCTGGAACATCGGGGTCCGCCGCAAGCAGTCCCTCGACATGCGCCCGGGGATCCACGATCCCGGTAAAGGCAGCGACCAGGGGCTTGCCGGTCTCCTGCACGCATTCCGCCAGAACGGCGGCTATCGCTTCCGTCCTCAGCCCCGGCGCCGGGAGAACCGCGACGACGCCGGCGTCCACCGAATCGTCCGACAGCACCTCGGTGACCGTCCGGCGCAGCTGCGGCAGCGCCACGCTCATCCCGGTGTCCAGGGCCAGTTCCGTCTCGAGGCGGGTGATGTCCAGGTCCAGGCCGGTGCAGGCGTCGGCAAGGACCCGGCCCAGGGCCGCCGAATTGCTGAAGACAGCCACCCGGCGCCCGCGCGGCAGCGGCTGGCTGACAGCGATCTGCGCCACGTCGATCAGCTGCTCGTTGGTGCTCACCCGGATCACGCCGGACTGGCGGAGCATCGCGTCCAGGGCTCCCGGAGGGGCCTGCGTGGTGCGCACGGCGTGGCCGGGCGGAAGCTGGAGGCCGGTCACGTCCGACTTGGCGACAATCACGGGTTTGGTGCGCGCCAGCCTGCGGGCCAGGCGGGAGAACTTACGCGGGTTCCCCACCGATTCCAGGTACATCGCCACAACCTTGGTGTCGGCGTCGTCCTCCCAGTACTGCATGGCGTCATTGCCGGAGACATCGGCCCGGTTGCCGGCGGAGATGGTGGACGACAGTCCCAGCGCCCTCCGCTGGGCAGTGGCATAGAGCAGGACGCCGATGGCGGCGGACTGGCTGAAGAGCCCCAGTCCCCCGCGCCGGGGCAGTGCCGGTGCCATGGAAGCATTCAGGGACACATCCGGCCTGGTATTGATCAGGCCCAGCGACGCCGGCCCGACCACCCGCATGCCGTGGGCCCGTGCGCGGCGGACCAGGGCACGCTGCCGGGCGAGCCCCTCCTGTCCCTTCGGTCCGAAACCGGCGGTGACCACCAGCAGGGCCTTCACCCCGGCGGCAGCGCATTCGTCGGCCACCTCCAGGACCTGTTCATAGGGCACGGCGATGACGGCCAGCTGGACCGTTTCCGGCACCTCGGAGATCCGGCTGTAGGAAATCATGCCCGCCAGTTCGAAGGCTTCCGGATTGATGGCGTAGACGGATCCCTTGAAGCCGCCCTCAATGATGTGCTCGAGCAGCTGGTAGCCGACCGAGCCCCATTCCCGGCTGGCCCCGATGACGGCGATGGACGACGGCGAGAGCAGGTCCGCCACGCTGCGGGCCTCGGCCCGGTGCTCCCGTGCTTCCATGACCGCCAGCGATTTCTCCGTGGGGTCGATGTTGAAGTCCAGGGCGATCACGCCGTCGTCGAAGTGCCGGCTTACCTCGTAGCCGGCGTCGGCGAACACGCCGATCATTTTGCGGTTCTCGGGAAGGACTTCCGCGGAGAAGCGGCGGATGCCGTTTTCGCGGGCCGCGGCGGCCAGGTGCTCCAGCAGGATGGATCCCAGTCCGCGGCCCTGGTGGCCGTCCGCTATGTTGAAGGCAACCTCGGCTTCGGTGGGATCGTCGAGCCGGTCGTAGCGGCCGATGCCGATGATTTCATCACCGATGGTGATGACGAACGCCACCCGGTCCCGGTAGTCGACGTTGGTGAAGCGCTCCAGCTCCTTATTGGTGAGCTTGGCCTTGTACGTGAAGAACCGCAGGTAGATGGAACTCTGCGACTGCCGCATGTGGAAGGCCTGCAGTGCGTCCGCGTCGGAGGGGGAAACGGGGCGCAGATGGCCGGTCCCCCCGTCCCGCAACACGACGTCGGCTTCCCAATATTCGGGGTAATGTCCCTGCTCCACCATAGAATCAGAGTAGTGGGCAAACTTCCCCATAGTCATCCACCCGCTCTGTACAGCGTGGCTTCCCACCGCGTGGATTGTGTACGGCGCGGAACACCTGTCCCCTAACACTGCAAGGATTCGACAACAGCATGGCCCGGCGCCAACCCGTCTCCAAATCCGTACCCGGCGAAAAGATCGCCGAGAACATCATCGAGATAGATGTCACCACCGAGATGGAGGGCTCCTTCCTCGAATACGCCTACTCGGTGATCTATTCGCGTGCCCTCCCCGACGCACGCGACGGCCTGAAGCCTGTCCAGCGGCGCATCCTGTACATGATGTCGGACATGGGGCTGCGCCCGGACCGCGGACACGTGAAGTCCGCCCGCGTGGTGGGCGAGGTGATGGGCAAGCTGCACCCGCACGGAGACACGGCCATTTACGACGCCATGGTGCGCATGGCGCAGGACTGGGCGCTGCGCCTGCCCCTGATCGACGGCCACGGCAACTTCGGCTCGCTCGACGACGGTCCGGCCGCCGCCCGTTACACCGAGGCCCGGCTGGCGGCCCCGGCCCTGACCCTGACGGATCACCTGGACGAAGACGTAGTGGACTTTGTCCCGAACTACGACAACCAGCTCCAGCAGCCCGAAGTCCTGCCCGCGGCCTTCCCCAACCTGCTGGTCAACGGCGCCACGGGTATTGCCGTCGGCATGGCCACGAACATGGCCCCGCACAACCTCGGCGAGGTTATTGCCGCCACCCAGCACCTGATCGCCAACCCGGACGCCGGGCTGGACGAGCTGATGCGCTTCATCCCCGGACCGGACCTGCCCACGGGCGGACGGATCGTCGGGCTGGACGGCATCCGCGATGCCTACGCCACCGGCCGCGGTTCCTTCAAGACCCGCGCCAAGGTGGAGGTGGAGCAGCTCACCGCGCGCCGCACCGGCCTGGTGGTCACCGAGCTGCCCTACATGGTCGGCCCGGAAAAGGTCATTGAAAAAATCAAGGACGCCGTGACGTCCAAGAAGCTCCAGGGCATCTCCGACATTGTGGACCTGACCGACCGCAGCCACGGCCTGCGCCTGGTGATCGAGCTGAAGAACGGGTTCAACCCCAACGCCGTGCTGGCCCAGCTGTACAAGTTCACGCCCATGGAGGATTCCTTCGGGATCAACAACGTCACCCTGGTGGACGGCCAGCCCCGGACCCTGGGCCTGGTTGAACTGCTGCAGGTCTACGTTGCGCACCGTCTCGGTGTGGTCCGCCGCCGCACCGCCTACCGGCTTCGCCGGAAGCAGGACCGGCTGCATCTGGTCGAGGGCCTGCTGATCGCCATTGTGGACATTGACGAGGTCATCCAGATCATCCGGTCCTCGGATGAAACGGCCCAGGCCCGGGAACGGCTGATGGCCGTCTACGACCTGACCGAGGTCCAGGCCAGCCACATCCTCGAGCTGCGCCTGCGGCAGCTGACGAAGTACTCCCGCATCGAACTCGAAAAGGAGCAGGACGAGCTGCGCAAAGCCATCGAGGAACTCGAGGCGATTCTCGGTTCCGAGCAGCGGCTGCGCTCCCTGGTCTCGGATGAACTGGGCGAAGTGGCCGCAAAATACGCGACGCCGCGGCGTACGGTTCTGCTCGAATCGGAGGCCGCTTCACCCCTGAAGGGTGCGGCAGTGACCGCTGCTGCCGGCGTCGCAGGCAAGGGCGCGAAGTCGGTCCTTCCGCTGGAGATCCCGGACGATCCCTGCTGGGCCATCCTGTCCGCCTCCGGCCAGGTGGCCCGGACCTCGGACCAGGAACCGCTGGCCGAAGGAGGGCAGCGGGTGCGCCACGACGTGTTCCGCTCAGTGGTGAAGACCACCGCCCGCGGCGAGATCGGGGCGCTGACCTCCTCGGGCCGGATGATCCGGATCTCCGTCCTGGACCTGCCCGCCCTGCCCTCGACCGCCGGCCTGCCGAACCTTGCCGGCGGCGTGCCCGTCAAGGAATTCATGACACTGGGCAAGGGCGAGAAGCTGGTGGGCCTCGTTCCGTTGAACGCCGTGGTGGCCATCGGCACCCGCAACGGCGTGGTGAAGCGGGTCAATCCGGATTACCCGCTGAACCGCGATGACTGGGAAGCCATCACGCTCAAGCCCAAGGACGAGGTCATCGGGGTGTCCGTGGCCGCGGACGAGACGGATGAACTGGTCTTCATCACCCGGTCGGCGCAGCTGCTGCACTTCCCTGCCTCCGCGGTCCGCGCCCAGGGCCGGACGGCAAGCGGCGTGGCCGGGATCAAGCTGGCAGCCGACGACGCCGCGGTGTTCTTCGGTGCCGTGGCTGCGGAGGATCCCGACGCCGTCGTCGTCACCGTTTCAACCACCACCGAGGCCCTGCCGGGCACCCCCGGCGGGTCGGTGAAGGTGACACCGTTTGCCGAATACCCTGCCAAGGGCCGGGCAACGGCCGGCGTCCGGGCACACCGCTTCCTGAAGGGCGAAGATTCGCTGTCCGTGGCCTGGGCCGGGCACGGCCCCGCGAAGGCGTCCGCAGCCAACGGCGTGGCGCGGGCCCTGCCGACCGAACACGGCCGGCGGGACGGCTCCGGCGTGCCTCTGGCCAACGCGGTGGACGCCGTAGGACCAAGCCAGGGCTGACATCACGCAGTGACAAAAAACCGGGCCGGTCCGGGAGCTGAACGTTCCCGGACCGGCCCGTTTTTTAGTGCGCGGCTGTCGGCCCTGCTTCCTATTTGCCGAAGCTGCGCAGCCGCAGCGAGTTGCCGACCACCAGCACCGAGCTCGCCGCCATCGCCGCCCCCGCAATCATGGGGTTGAGCAGTCCGAAGGCTGCCACCGGGATGCCCACCGCGTTGTAGAAGAACGCCCAGAACAGGTTGGTCTTGATGGTCGCGAGCGTGCGCCGGGAAAGTTCGACGGCGGTGGCGACCTGTCCCAGGCTGCTGCCCATCACGGTCAGGTCTGCTGCTTCCATGGCGACGTCGGTGCCGGATCCCATGGCGATGCCCAGATCCGCCTGGGCCAGTGCCGCGGCGTCGTTCACGCCGTCCCCGGCCATGGCCACCGTGCGTCCCTGTGCCTGGAGCCGCCGGACGGCGTCGACCTTCCCTTCGGGACGGACATCGGCAAGCACGTCCTCCGCCGGAATTCCGACCTGTTCCGCGACCTGGGCGGCCACCACCGCGTTGTCGCCGGTCAGCAGCACCGGATGCAGGCCCAGGCTGCGGAACCGTGCAATGGCCTCCGCGGAGCCCTCCTTGACGGTGTCCTGCAGGCTGATGATCCCCGCAGCCCGGCGGTCCACCGCCACCAGGACGGCGGTGGCACCGGCCTCCTGCTCTTCCCGCAGTGCGGCGTAGGCAGCGTCCGGGAGGTCTATGCCGTTTTCGTCCAGCCAGGCGGGGCGTCCGGCCACAATGCGGTGCCCGTCCACGGTGCCGCGGACTCCCCCGCCCGGTGCCGAATCGAACTCGGTGACCGGTACGGTGCCGGGACCGGAACGTGCGGACGCGGCGATGGCACGGGCAATCGGGTGCTCCCCGGCGTCCTCGACCGAGCCGGCCAGGCGCAGCAGGCCGTCGGCAGTCAGGTCCGCCGGTGCTGTGTCCAGGAGCCGGATCCGGGCCACGGACAGCCGGCCCGAGGTGATTGTGCCGGTCTTGTCCAGCACGATGGTGTCCACTGTGCGGGTGTCCTCCAGTACCTGGGCGCCCTTGATCAGGATGCCCAGCTGCGCGCCGCGGCCGGTTCCGGTCAGCAGGCCCACCGGGGTGGCGAGGCCGAGGGCACACGGGCAGGCGATCACCAGCACGGTTACGGCAGCGGTGAAGGCGGCCTGCAGGTCGCTGGACAGGAGCATCCACAACACGAAGGTCAGGACCGCGATGCCGAGGACCACCGGAACGAACACGGCACTGATCCGGTCCGCCAGCCGGGCGATCGGGGCCTTGGAGGACTGTGCATCACTGACGAGGCGGCCCATCTGCGCCAGGGTGGTCTCGCTGCCGACCCGGGTGGCCCGCACCAGCAGGCGGCCGGAGGTGTTGATGGTGGCGCCCGTGACCGGGCTGTTGGCATCCACCTCCACCGGCAGCGACTCGCCGGTGATCAGGGAAGCATCCACCGCGGACCGGCCCTCCAGCACCAAGCCGTCAGCCGGTATTTTTTCCCCGGGCCGCACAACAAATACGTCGCCCACTTCCAGCCGGTCCGCGGGGACGCGGACTTCCTGCCCGTCCCGCAGCACCGTCGCGTCCTTGGCACCCAGGTTCAGCAGTGCCTTCAGCGCATCCGTTGCCTTGGTTTTGGCGTTGGCCTCCAGGTAGCGGCCCAGCAGCAGGAAGGTGACCACCACCGAGGCGACCTCGAAGTACAGGTGCGGGTCCGATCCCATGCCCGGATCCGCGGTAAGTCCCGGATCGACGGCCAGCTGGCCCACCGAGAACAGGTACGCAGCCACGACGCCGATGGAGACCAGGGTGTCCATGGTGGAGGCAAGGTGCCGGGCGTTGACGGCCGCGGCCCGGTGGAAGGGCCACGCGGACCAGGTCACCACGGGCAGGGCGAGCAGCGCCACCACCCATCCCCAGTTCGGGAATGCCAGTGCGGGAACCATGGAAATGAGCAGGACCGGAACGCTGATGACAGCTGCCAGGATCAGCCGGGGGCGCAGCTGTGCGGCGGTTCCGCCGTGGGACATGTGGTCTTCACCGGACATGTGCCCTCCGTGGGCGGAAGGCCGGGCAGGCTGCCGGGTTTTCAACCGGGCGGTGTAGCCCGCCGCATTCACGGCGTCGACAATCTCCTGGTCGGTGACCGCTGCAGGAGCGGTGACCCGCGCGCTTTCCAGCGGCAGGTTGACTGAGGCCTCGACGCCGTCGATCTTTCCGAGCCTGCGCTCCACCCGCGCCACGCAGGAAGCGCACGTCATGCCCTGGATCTCAAGTTCGACTGCCCTGGTTGCCGCTTGTTCGCGAGTGTCCATGATGATTTCCTTTTCCTACTTCCTGCCCGCAGTGTCCGCTTCGTTGCGCTTTGTGCGGCTGCTACGCGTCGGCGCCCACCACCAGGTAGCCGGCTTCAGCAACCGCTTCGCCCAGTTCGGCGGGGCTGAGGCTTCGGGTCGCGGTGACGGTAGCGGTCGAAATGCCGCCCGCGTTCAGGTCCACGGAGACCTTATCGACGCCGTCGAGTGCCTCCAGTTCCTCGGTCACGGACGCGACGCAGTGGCCGCAGGTCATGCCGGAGATGTTCAGTGTGGTGGTTTCCATGCGAATCTTCTTCCTCTGGATGGGTGGGGTGGACCGGGTGCCGGTCCTAGCGCAGCAGCCGGCCGATGGCGTCGGCAGCTTCCTGGACCTTTGCGGTGACAAGTTCGGGGTTGCCGGTTCGTTCGGACTCCTGCGCGGCGTCTACCAGGCAGTGCGACATGTGGTCCTGGACCAGCCCAAGGCTGACCGCGTGCAACGCCTTGTTGATGGCGGCGACCTGCGTGAGGATGTCGATGCAGTATTTGTCTTCCTCGACCATGCGGGCGATTCCCCGCACCTGGCCCTCGATCCGGCGCAGCCGACGGAGGTAGGCGTCTTTATCCGACGCGTAACCATGGGGCCCGTCGTGGGTATCCGCGGTTTCCGGAACGTTCTGCGTCACTGCGTCCATTGCCTCTGCTCCTGTCCTTGACTGTTTCCAAGCTATACCCTGCCGGGGTATCAGTTCAAGTACCCCTAGGGGGTATTTATTCCCGACTGGCGGCGTCCTGCCAGTAAGGTGGAATCCGTGGCACACAGTGAACTCTCGACAGCAAGCCAGGATTACCTGAAGGTTATCTGGACCGCACAGGAATGGACGGATGAGCCCCTGACGGTGTCCGCGCTGTCCGTCCACATGGGCTTCTCGCCGTCGTCGGTCTCCGAGGCGGTAAAGAAACTGACCCGCCAGGGCCTGCTGACCCACGCACGCTACGGATCGATTGCCCTGACGGACGCGGGCGAGAAGGCTGCCGTGGGCATGGTCCGCAGGCACCGCCTGATCGAGACTTTCCTGGTGGAGTACCTGGGTTACCGCTGGGACGAAGTACACGACGAAGCCGAACACCTCGAGCACGCCGTATCGGACAAGATGGTGGATGCCCTGGCGGCACGCCTCGGCAATCCCGTGCGCGACCCGCACGGCGACCCGATCCCGGCCCGCGACGGCAGTTTTCCCGTGCTGAATGCACGGCGGCTGAGCCGGTGCGAACCGGGCTCGGGCGGAACGGTTGCCCGCGTCTCCGACAATGACCCCGAACTGCTGCGCTACCTCGCCGGGCTGGGGCTTCATCTGGACACCATGGTGTCCGTGGTGCAGCGCCAGCCCTATGCCGGCACGCTGACCATTGAAGCAGGGGGCAGGACGCTGGACCTGGGCCTGCCCGCAGCGGAAGCCATCTGGATCCTCGAGGTTCCGGACACTGCCCCCGTGGACCGGTAGCGCGCTCTTCCCCTGGATCGCTGCTCCAACAGAACCCTGTTACAACACCGGCTTGTCGAAGACCACTTCCCGGTGCGTGGGCTTGTAGCCCAGGCTTTCGTACAGTCCCAGGGCCCCGGACGGGTTCTCCGTGTCCACGCCGAGTCCGGCATTGTCCATGCCGCCCTTCCGGAACCGGCGCATTGCTTCACGCAGCATCGCCGGAGCCAGTTTCCGTCCCCGCCAGTCCCGCCGCACGCCGAGGAGCATGGTGTAACCCTCTTTGTAGCCGTGGATGTCCTCACTCTCCGGATCGAAGCTCGCCAGCTGGTAGGCGGCAACCTCGCCGGAGCCTGTGTCCACCACGGCAAAGCTCCATTTCGGCCGGAACTGCGGATGGTCCACGGTGAATCCCCAGCGCTCCTTGTTCCGCGGCTCGCTTCCCCAGTGGTCCTTGAACGCTTCGTTGTGCGCCCGGCGCACGGCGTCCGAAATCTCCGCATTGAAGGTCCGGAACTCCATGCCCTCCGGCAGTGCGGCGTCGGGCAGGTCCCCGGCGAGCGGCCGGCTCATCTCGGTGAAGTAGCGGACCACCTCGGCGCCTTCGGACTGCAGCAGTGCCACCTGGGAAGCGTTGGATTCCTCGGCGTAAGTGCGCAGTACACCGTGCTTCCGGTGTTCCGTGAGCAGCCGTTGGCGCAGGCGGGTTTCCTGCCAGCGGTAGATCTTCGACCCGATGCCCCGGCGCCGCCACTGCGGATCCACGCCGCCGAAGCCGGAGCCGGTCTCCGATCCGGGGTTCAGTGCGATCCGGCCGTAGGCCCGGGCCGCACCGGTTTTATCCAGCCCGATCAGCGTGTCCTGAGCGGGATCGCCGGACGTGGTTTCCAGCGCCTGCTCCAGGTCCCTGCGGTCCTCCACCCATCCGGGTCTGTCCGCCTCCGCCATCCTGCGGATCAGGGCGTACCAGGCGTCGACGTCGTCGGCTCCGATGGAGCGCCAGCGCAGGCCGGTTTCCGGCCCGGGGAACAGGGGTGGGGAAGGCGTCTGCATCCATCCACCCTAGGACAACAGGACCGCTCCCAGTGAGACCTCCCGGTCGCACCAGGCGGCATCAGCCGGATTATGGGTCACCACCACAACGGCCTTGCCCTGCAGGCCGGACTTCAGGTCGGCCATCAGCTGCGCCCCCGCCTCGGCGTCCAGGTGCGCCGTGGGCTCGTCCAGAAGGACGACGTCGGCCGCCGCGAGCAGCGCACGGGCCACGGCAAGCCGCTGGCGCTGGCCGCCGGAGAGGAAGTGCCCGCCGGCACCGATGGCTGTGTCCAAACCGTCGGGCAGTGTGTCGAACAGCGGCCCCAGGCCAACAGCCCGGAGGGAGCCGATCATTTCCGTTTCCGTCGGGGCAAGGGTCCGGTCGCGGGCGAGGAGCAGGTTCCCGCGGAGGGTCGAGTCGAACAGGTGCGCCTCCTGCGGGCACCACGCCATCCGCCGGGCCGCCTGCGGGACCGACTGCGCAGGAACGCCGTTGATCAGATAGGTGCCGCTTCGAGGCGGCAGGAAGCCGAGCAGCACGCCGAGCAGCGTGGACTTGCCGCTGCCGGACGGACCGGTAACGGCTACCCACTCCCCTGCGGATACCGACAGGTCCACGCCGGTCAGCACATCTGCGGCAGCGCCGGGATAGCGGTACCGGATGTTATCCAGTTCCAGGATCTGGACCTTGCCGAAGCTCTGCCGGGCAGCGGTTTCCCCTGCGGTGTCATCCGGCGCGACGTCTTCAGTGCCCAGATCCGGCAGGACCTTGTCCCCCAGGGTGCGCCACGCGGAGAACTGCTGGATGGAGCCGTTGACTGCGACAAAAGGCTCAATCAACGCCAGCTGCACCAGGACCACCACCGCGGCCACCGTGGCCGGCGCACCCTGCGAAGCGGTGATCATGTAAAGCGCGGCAAGGGAGCAGGCCAGGGCGGTGATCGCATTGGCCAGCCCCTGGGCCCAGGCACTGCGCCGGACGGCCCGAGCGGCCGTTGCTTCGAACTGCTCCTGACGGGCCAGGACCGGCGCCGAGCTCGAGTTGGCTTCCAGGTCGGAGGCAGCCGTGAGCAGGCGTGCCATGGAGGACATGGACCGGGCCTGCAGGTTCACGGTGGCTGCACGGGCAGCCGAATCGGCGAACAGGGCCAGCAGCGGAGCGATGACCATCCCCACCACGGTGAGCGCCACCTGTACCGCCAGGCCTTCCGGGACCAGCAGCCACGTCACTATGCAGGCGCCGACGGCGGTCAGCAGGCCGGTCAGGGGTGCGAAGACCACCCGGGGCGCGATGTCCCGCAGCTCGTCCACGTCACCCACCAGGCGTTCGAGCGCACCCGAACCCCGCGCCACGCGGCGCCAGCCTTCGGGGCGCTGCAGCAATCCGTTCCAGAGCCGGACCCGCAGCGTGTTGGTGGCACGGAACACCGCGTCATGCAGGGAGAGGCGCTCCAGGTAGCGCAGCAACGCCCGGCCGATGCCAAAGAACCGCACCCCCACAATCGCCATCAGCAGGTACAGGATCGGCGGCTGCTCCGCGGCACGCACAATCAGCCAGGCGGACAGGGCCGTCAGGGCGACGGCGAACATGGTGGCGCCCGTGCCCAGCACCAGGGCCAGGACAAACTGCTTGCTCCACGGTTTCAGCACCAGGAGGTTCTTCCACAGCGGTTCATGGCGGGCGGACGCCGGCTCCGCTGCGGTGTCTGCTGCAGGACTGCCGGCTGCAGGACTGCCGGATGCAGGACTGCCGGCGACCCGACCGGGACCGGCGTCGGCAGCTGCCGGAACCGTCACCGGGGCGCTGCGGGCAGCGGCCCCAAGGGATGCCGCATGCCTGCCCCCGACGCGTTCCCGGGCCGGGATTCCGCCCGCCGCGGCTTCAACCGGAATCACGGTGTCGGCGATGGCTGCGGTGGCGGCGTCGTGGGCCACCAGCAGCACGGTGGTCCGTCCCCGCAGCGCGGCGAGGGCTGCACGGACAGCCGAGGCGCTGCGCGGATCGAGGTGTGCGGTGGGCTCATCCGCCAGCAGGATCCGGACGTCGGGATCCGCTTCGATGCGGGCCAGTGCCCGCGCCACAGCCACCCGGCGCTGTTCGCCCGGACTCAGGTCAGCGGTCGCGGAATCCAGGAGGTGCCCGGCGTCGATGCGTTCCAGCGCGTGGCGGGCTGCCGTGCGGCCCGCGCTGTCCGGGCTTTCGGCACGGCCGTCACCGGACACCGGGAAGCCCGCGTAGAGGGCTATCTCCTCGGCAACGGTGTCCTCGACCAGTACCGGATGCTGCGGTATCCAGGCCTGCGTTTTGCGGCTGATCCCCTGTACGGTGCCGGACAGCCGGGTGTCCCCGCCGTTCCGGCGCAGCCCGGCGAGGACTTCCAGTACGGAGGTTTTTCCTGCCCCGCTGGAACCGGTCAGGGCGGCAATGGCACCTGCCGGCACGCTGAAGCTGAGGTTCTCCACTGCAGGGTGCGGCCGCCCTTCATACACGACGGTCAGATCCCTGACCACGAGCGCCGACCCGGAGGTTTCCGGAGCGGCGGCTGCGTCCTCCGCCAGCGGCACGGCCGCCGGTGCGTCCAGCACGGCGTTGGTCCGGTTCAGTGCTTCAAGGCCGTCCTCGCTGGCGTGGTGGGCGGTGCCCAGGTCACGCAGCGGCTGATAGCACTCGGGTGCAAGAATCAGGGCCAGCAGTCCCAGTTCCAGCGGCATGCCCCCGTGCACCAGCCGGACACCGATGAATACCGCCACCAGGGCCACCGAGATAGTGGCAATGAGTTCCAGCGCCAGCGAGGACATAAACGCCACCCGCAGGGTCGCCAGCGTTGTGGTGCGGTAGCGGTCGGCGACATCGCGTAGTGCCCGGGTCTGCGCACGGGCACGGCCGAGGCCCACCAGCACGGGCAGGCCCTTGGCCAGCTCCAGCATGTTGTCCGAGAGCCGGTTCAGCGCGTCCACCGCGGCGGCGGTCTTGTCCTCGGTGTGCAGGCCGATCAGGATCATAAAGACCGGGATGAGGGGTACGGTCAGCACGATCGTGACGGCGCTGATCCAGTCCGCGGCGAGGATGCGGGCACCCACGAGCAGGGGTACGACGGCGCAGGTCACCAGTGCGGGGAGGTACTTGGAGTAGTAGTTGTCCAGCCCGTCCAACCCGCGCGTCAGCAGGACGCTCAACGCACCGCTGCCCATCCCCGGGACGGTGCCGCCGTCGGCCAGTACCCGCACGGACAGCTGCCGGCGCAGTTCGTCTTTCACCCCGGCCGCCGCACGCTGGGCCACGGTGTCCTGGCCCCATACAGCCACGGACCGCAGCACGGCGCCGGCTATGCCGAGCAGGAACACCCGGTTCCAGTCGGGACCGCCCGCGGCCAGTCCCGCGATGCCGCCCGCTACGGCGTCGGCCAGCAGCACCAGCCCCGCGGCCTTGACGGCTGCGAGAAGCCCGAGGAGGTACAGCGCCCGGCGGCTCGTGGCGCTGACGGGCAGTACGGGCTTCACTGGTTCTTGAAACTGTGGGGGGCGGGGATGGACTCGGTGGTGACCCGCTTACGGAACACCCAGTAGGTCCAGCCCTGGTACAGCACCACTACCGGCAGGCCGAAGAGAGCCACCCAGCTCATGACCTTCAGGGCGTAGGGGGACGCGGAGGCGTTGTCCACCGTAAGGTTCCAGGCGGCATCCAGCGTGGAGGGCAGCACCACGGGGTACATGGAGGCGAAGATGGTCGCCGCTCCGGCCACGAGGAAGATGCCAAGGCTGATGAAGCTCAGGCCGTCGCGGCCCCGGCGTGCGTAGATCCAGGCCAGCAGGGCACCCACCACCGCAATCACCAGCAGGGGCAGGGTCGCCGCCTTGGCGTTCATGAACTGCACGATGATGGCCCACGCCGCTAGGGGCAGGATGCCCACGGGCAGCCAGCGCATCACGATGCGCCGGGCGCGGTCACGGATCTGTCCGTCGGTCTTGAGCATCAGGAAAACGCAGGCATGAACCAGGCAGAAGGCCACCACTGCCACCCCGCCCAGCACCGCATACGGAGTCAGCCAGGCAAATGCGCCGCCCACGCGGTCGCCGTTCTCATTCAGCGGCAGGCCCGTGGTGGTCAGTCCGAGGGCGGCGCCGACGCCGAAGGCAGCAGCGAAGGAGCCGAGGGCCATGCCCCAGTCCCAGCGGTTGCGCCAGCTGTCACTGTCATGCTTGCCGCGGTACTCGATGGATACGGCCCGGAAGATGAGCCCCAGCAGCACCAGGACCAGCGGAAGGTACAGGGCGGAGAACAACGAGGCGTACCACATCGGGAAGGCCGCAAAAGTCATGGCACCGACCGTGATCAACCATACTTCGTTGCCGTCCCACACCGGACCGATGGTGTTCAGCAGTACCCGGCGGTCTTTTTCATCGCGGGCCATCAGCTTCATAAGCATGCCCACGCCCAGGTCGAAGCCCTCCAGGAAAAGGTACCCGACCCACAGGAAGGCAATCACGATAAACCAGAACAGCGGTAGCGACATTACGTTCAGAGCTCCAGAAGTGCCGGTGTGCGGCAGATTGCAGGGTGGTCGGACGGTATCCGGAGGGCGCCCGCACGCGCAGTTGCCCTCCGGAGAATCTCAGTAGGCAAAGTCGAGGACATCGTCCTTCTTCTTTCCGGGGGTGCCGTCCGGATCGCCGCCGGGGGAATTCATCCCGCCCGTGGCGCCGTCATCGCCGCCCAGCAGGTCCGGCATCGCGGCCGGGACACCGCCGCGGACGAACTTGAACAGCAGCATCACCTCCACGATCAGCAGGGCCAGGTACACGACGGTGAAGGTTATGACGGAGAACAGCAGCTCCCCCATGCTCACACCGGGTGAGACGGCTGCCGCGGTGAACATAAACACGCCGTCGGAACCGGTGGGGTTCGGAGCCACCACAAACGGCTGGCGGCCCATTTCGGTGAAGATCCAGCCCGCGGAGTTGGCACCGAACGGCGCCAGGATGCCGAAGACGGCCAGGCGCATGAGCCACTTGGATTCGGGGACCGTGCCCTTGCGGACCGCCCAGAGAGCGTAGGCGGAGGCAATGGCGGCGATGCTGCCGAAGCCGATCATGATGCGGAAGCCCCAGTAGGTGACGGCGAAGTTCGGGGTGTAGTCGATCTCCGCCCCGGAGTTGGTGCCGTACATCTCGTCAGCGGGCAGATGCGTACCGTAATCGTCCTGGTACTGCTCCAGCAGGGTGTTCACGCCCCGGATTTCGGTATCGAAGTCACCGTTGGCGAGGAAGGACAGCATGCCCGGGATTTCGACCAGGGTATCCACGTCTTCACAGTTCTCCGCGCCCGGGTCGCCGATGGACAGGACGGAGAAGCCGGTGCCGTCATGGCACGCTGCCTCCGCCGCGGCCATCTTCATGGGCTGCTGCTCAAACATCAGCTTGCCCTGCAGGTCGCCGCTGACCGCGACGCCGGCAAAGGAGATCATGGCGACGACGGCGCCAATGCGCAGGGACCGCAGCCACACGGAATGGTCGGTCTTGTCGCGGCCGATTTCAGGCCGTTCACCCACCACCACGTTGCCCTTGGCATCCACGGTATCGATGCCGTCGCGGCGCCGCTTCCAGAGGTGGTACCAGGCGATGCCGATCAGGAACCCGCCGGCCACGGCGAAGGCGCCGAAGATGGTGTGCGGGAAGGCGACGAGGAGGGTGTTGTTGGTCAGGACGGCCCAGATGTCGTTCATGACCGGGCGGCCGTCCACCATTTCCACGCCGACGGGGTGCTGCATCCAGGAGTTGGCGGCAAGGATGAAGTACGCCGAGAGCATGGAGGCCAGTGTGGTGATCCACAGGCAGGCCAGGTGGACCTTCTTCGGCAGCCGTTTCCAGCCGAAGATCCAGAGTCCAAGGAACACCGATTCGGTGAAGAAGGCCAGCAGTGATTCCAGCGCCAGCGGGGCGCCGAAGACGTCGCCGACGAACCGGCTGTATTCACTCCACGCCATCCCGAACTGGAACTCCTGGACCAGGCCCGTGGCCAGGCCGAGGATGAAGTTGATGAGGAACAGCTTGCCCCAGAACTTCGTCATTCGAAGGTACTGCTCTTTGCCGGTGCGCACCCAGGCTGTCTGCATGGCTGCCACCACGATCCCCAGCCCAATGGTCAGCGGGACCATGAGGAAGTGGTAGACGGTCGTGATGCCGAACTGCCACCGGGCGATATCCAGTGCTTCCACGCTTACATGTCCTTCAACTTGAGGAACGAGTTCTACGCGTCGTAGAATTCCTTACTTCTACACAGCGTAGAACAACTGCGCGAAGATTTCTACGTGATGTAGAACAAACGGGGGAAACGCGGTACATTAGTAAGTCTGGACCCGATACAGGGGTCCGCCGGGGTCTCGATCGAAAAAGGATGCACATGGCAACGCTCGGTGAGCTGGAACGCGCAATGATGGATCTGCTGTGGGAATCAAACGACGCAGCAACCGCCAATGAACTCCGCGAGAAACTGGCGCAGCGCGAGGATTCCGCTGACGGCAAGGGCCTGGCTGTCACCACCGTGCTGACCGTGCTCTCCCGGCTGGAAAAGAAGTCGCTGGTCCAGCGTGAACGCGACATCCGCCCCCACCGCTACCGTGCCGTGACCAGCCGCGCCGAGCACACGGCCGAACTCATGCATGAGGCCCTCGGTACGGCCAATGACCGCGAAGCCGTGCTCGCCCGGTTCGTCGGTTCCGTCTCGGATACCGAGGCCGAAATGCTGCGCAGGCTGCTCGGCGCCTAGGCACCGGCACCTGCCGTGTTCTGGGCCTCCTACGCGTTGGCCGCGCTGGCGATCGTGCTGGCGTGGCCCGTTCCGATTCTTCTCTCGCGGGCAACCTGGCCCGCCCGCTCCCCCTTCACCGCCATGATCCTGTGGCAGGCGATAGCCCTTGCGGGCGGCCTCTCCATGATCGGCGCCATGCTCACCTGGGGCCTGGACCCGCTCGGGGACAATCTCCTGGCCGGACTGCACGGCTTGTGGCGGATCCTCCTGGAAGGCGCTCCGGCCAGCACCCTCGGACTGGTCCATGTGTTCGCGCTCAGCGCCGCGATGCTCCTGAGCGCCCATCTGGTGTTCACCCTGCTGCTGACGTACTACCGGATCCTCCGCGGCCGGCACCGGCACCGGGACATGCTCAACCTGCTCGGCTCCCCTTCCACTGACACGCCTGCCACGCTGGTCATCCAGCATCCAACCCCGGTGGCCTACTGCCTGCCCGGCGGTGCACGGTCCGTCACCGTCCTCTCTGACGGACTGTTGAACATGCTCTCCAAGGACGAGCTTTCCGCGGTGCTCACCCACGAACGCGCCCATCTGGCCCAGCACCACCACCTGCTGCTGTGGGCCTTCGCGGCCTGGCGTGCCGCCCTGCCGTGGCTGCCGACATCGATGCTGGCCCAGCGCTCGGTCAATGAGCTGATCGAGATGCTCGCCGATGACGAGGCGCTGCGGGAGGTGGACCGGATGACACTTGTCCGTGCCGTGGCAATTGTCGGATCCGGGTCCCCCGCGGTACCCGGGGCGCCCAAGCCCCCGGCCGAACAGCAGGAGCGCCTGCCCGTGACGTCCCCGCTGGCCTTGGGGGCACCGGAGGGGTCAGAGCCACTGGGTATTGCCGGCAGGCTCAGCCGGCTGCTTACGCCTCAGCGACCCCTGCCCCGCTGGCAGCAGTGGAGTGTGCTGTGCCTCTCGGCCCTCCTGCTGGCGGTGCCGACCACCCTGCTGATCGCCCCGGGGCTGCTGGATTAGGCCGGGACCCGCCTCGGTGAGGTGCGGACCCCCACCGGACCTGGCCCCCGCTAGGCGTCGATCCGGTCCCGGCTAGGCGTCGATCCGGTCCCGGTCCAGCATGGCCGCGCCGGCGATAATGAAGTCCTTGCGCGGTGCCACGTCGCTGCCCATCAGCAGCTCGAACGCCTGCTCGGCCGCAGCTGCCTCGGAGATCCGGACCCTCCGCAGGGTGCGGTGCCGGGGGTCCATGGTGGTTTCGGCCAGCTGGCCTGCATCCATTTCACCCAGGCCCTTGTAGCGCTGGATCGGTTCCTTGTAGCGCTTGCCTTCCTTTTCCAGACGGGCAAGGACCTGGTGCAGTTCCTTTTCGCTGTAGGTGTAGACCATCTCATTGCTCTTGGAACCGGCATTGATGACCTCCACCCGGTGCAGCGGCGGAACGGCCGCATAGACGCGTCCGGCATCCACCAGCGGGCGCATGTAGCGGAAGAACAGCGTGAGCAGCAGGGTCCGGATGTGCGCGCCGTCGACGTCTGCATCGGTCATGAAAATGACCTTGCCGTACCGGGCGGCGTCGAGCTGGAAGCTGCGGCCGGAGCCGGCCCCCACCACCTGGATCAGTGCTGCGCACTCGGCATTGGACAGCATGTCCGCCACGGACGCCTTCTGCACGTTCAGGATTTTGCCGCGGATGGGCAGCAGCGCCTGGTAGTCCGAGGACCGGGCAAGTTTCGCCGTGCCGAGGGCGCTGTCGCCTTCCACGATGAACAGTTCAGAGCGTTCCTGGTCATCGATCCGGCAGTCCGCCAGCTTGGCCGGCATGGTGGAGGTTTCCAGCGCGTTCTTCCGGCGCTGGGTCTCCTTGTGTACGCGAGCGGAGATCCGGGACTTCATCTCCGCCACTACCTTTTCCAGCAGCTGCGAAGACTGCGCCTTGTCGGCGCGCGCCGTGGAGTTCAGCCGGGCGGTGATTTCCTTCTCCACCACCTTGCTCACGATGGCCCTTACGGCGGAGGTGCCGAGGATTTCCTTGGTCTGGCCCTCGAACTGCGGTTCGGCGAGGCGGACCGTCAGCACCGCGGTGAGCCCCGCAAAGACATCGTCCTTTTCGATCTTGTCGTTGCCGGCCTTCAGTTTGCGGGCATTGGCTTCAATGACCTTGCGGAAGGTCTTCAGCAGGCCCTGCTCGAAGCCGGTCTGGTGCGTTCCGCCCTTGGGGGTGGCGATGATGTTCACGAACGAGCGGATATTGGTCTCGTAACCGATTCCCCAGCGCAGGGCGATATCCACCTCCGCCTCGCGTTCGATCTCGGTGATCCGGCTGTGTCCGCTTTCGTCGAGTACGGGCACGGATTCCTTGAACTTGCCGGAGCCGTGCAGGCGCCAGATATCAGTGACCGCGGCGTCGGCGGCCAGATAGTCGACGAACTCTGCGATCCCGCCGTCGTGGTGGAAGACTTCCTCCACGGGGCCGTTCTCGCCCGGGGTTCCGGGCAGGCGCCGTTCATCGCGCAGGGTGATGCGCAGCCCGGGGACCAGGAAGGACGTCTGGCGGGCGCGGGCCTGCAGCTCGGTGTAGGAGAATTTGGCGTCCGGCGTGAAGATCTGCCGGTCGGCCCAGTACCGGATGCGCGTGCCTGTGACGCCGCGCTTGGCCTTACCCACCACTTCAAGCCGTGAGCTGTCCAGGAAAGGAGAGAACTTGGCCTCGGGTCCGGGCTTTTTGCCCGTGTCGTCGAAGTGGCCGGGCTCGCCGCGGCGGAAGGCCATCTGGTACGTCTTCCCGGCCCGGTCCACCTGCACGTCGAGCCGGGAGGACAGGGCGTTGACCACGCTGGCGCCGACGCCGTGCAGGCCGCCGGAGGCCGCGTAGGACCCGCCGCCGAACTTGCCGCCGGCGTGGAGCTTGGTGAAAACGACTTCGACGCCGGAGAGTCCGGTTTTCGGTTCGATATCCACCGGGATGCCACGGCCGTCGTCGTGGATCTCCACGGAACCGTCCGGATGAAGGATGATCTTGATGCTCTGCCCAAAACCGGCCAGGGCTTCATCGACGGAGTTGTCGATGATTTCCCAGAGACAGTGCATCAGGCCCCGGGAGTCGGTGGACCCGATGTACATGCCGGGACGCTTGCGGACGGCCTCCAGTCCTTCCAGGACGGACAGGTGCCGGGCAGTGTAATCAGAACTAGGGGGCGCCACGTGCGTTGAAACTCCTTGGTGTCGGCTGTTTTGCCGGTAGAGAGATCCGGGAACAATCAGGGACTCCTACAAGGTTAATCCCCGGCGGTGACACTTCCGCCCAACGACTCAGTTGCGTGAGTTTGCCCACGGGGACCGCCCCGGAGGGTACGCGTAGAGCGAAAGGCGGGCCAACCTGCAAGGGACGGGGTGTCAAAGGTGGTTATATGAAGTATCAACACCCTTGAGGAGGCAACTCATGACAGCAGCAGTAGCAACCCGTGAGCTGAACAGCCTGGACCGCTGCGATCGTTGCGGCGCACAGGCATACGTACGTGCCGTACTGGAATCCTCCGGTGGGGAACTGCTTTTCTGCGGGCACCACGCCCGGGCGGTGGAGGCAAACCTTCGTCCGCTCACGTCGGAATGGCAGGATGAGACCTCGCGCCTGAACGAGAAGGCACCGGTCTCTGCAGAGTAAACGCGCAGTCGCCTGTTCGGTCAGCGATGCCACGGAGTAATGTCCGCGTCGACGCGGCGTACCAAGCTTGAAGAAGTCCCCTTCCGGGTCGGAAGGGGACTTCTTTTTGTCCAGCTGCATCTTGTTCCGCGGTGCGTGCCGCACGCAAACGGCACCCCGTCCGCGGATCGGGGTGCCGTTGGTGAAGCGGGTTGCCGGCTGACCGGCAGGTGCTTAATCCAGGTAGTCCCGCAGGACCTGCGACCGCGACGGGTGGCGCAGCTTGGACATGGTCTTGGACTCGATCTGGCGGATCCGCTCACGGGTCACGCCGTAAACCTTGCCGATTTCGTCCAGCGTCTTCGGCTGGCCGTCGGTGAGGCCGAAACGCATGGCAACCACGCCGGCTTCACGCTCGGACAGCGTGTCCAGCACTGAATGCAGCTGCTCCTGCAGCAGGGTGAAGCTGACCGCATCGGCGGGAACCACGGCTTCGGAATCCTCAATGAGGTCGCCGAACTCGGAGTCACCGTCTTCACCCAGCGGGGTGTGCAGGGAGATCGGCTCACGGCCGTACTTCTGCACCTCCACGACCTTTTCAGGGGTCATGTCCAGTTCCAGTGCCAGCTCTTCCGGAGCAGGCTCGCGGCCCAGGTCCTGGAGCATCTGGCGCTGTACGCGGGCCAGCTTGTTGATGACTTCCACCATGTGCACCGGGATGCGGATGGTGCGTGCCTGGTCTGCCATGGCGCGGGTGATGGCCTGGCGGATCCACCACGTGGCGTACGTGGAGAACTTGAAGCCCTTGGTGTAGTCGAACTTCTCTACGGCGCGGATGAGGCCAAGGTTGCCTTCCTGGATCAGGTCCAGGAACAGCATGCCGCGGCCGGTGTAGCGCTTGGCCAGCGAGACAACGAGGCGCAGGTTGGCTTCGAGCAGGTGGTTCTTGGCCCGCTTGCCGTCGTGGGACACCCACTGAAGCTCACGCTTGAGCTTCGGGTCCATGTCGGGATCCGCAGCCATCTTCTCTTCGGCGTACAGGCCGGCTTCGATCCGCAGTGCAAGGTCGACTTCCTGCTCGGCGTTCAGCAGGGCGACCTTACCGATCTGCTTCAGGTAGTCCTTGACCGGGTCAGCCGTGGCGCCGGCGGAGACGACCTGCTGGGCAGGCGCGTCGTCGTCGTCGGCATCCGAGTACACGAAACCGGATCCGGTGGGTGCTGCAGTGTCTGCAGCTTCGACGGCGTCTGCGTCCGGCTCTACGTCGGACTCAACCTCTTCATCAACCTCGGCTTTGGCGGCCTTGGCGGTCTTCGCAGCGGTCTTTCGTCCGGCTGCAGTGGTGCCGGCCTTCGCCGGAGCCTTCCGGGCCGCGGGCTTGCGGGGCGTCTTGGCAGCGGTCTTTTCGCCGGAAGCAGCCTCCTGGGCGGCCACCGCGGACGGGGCCTCAGTTGCGGCAGTGCGCTTATTTGCAGTGTCAGTCTCTTCGACTGCAGTTGTCTTTCTCGGCGACACAGAAAACCTTTCATACGGCGGGTTGTGGCACCGCCATTGGGGGCAACACCACTATGACCCTGTCAAGTCCGTGATTCTATCCAAGTGTTTCGGTTTGGCTTGCCGTCAGTACAACAAACCGTGCCGGTGTATTGTTCCGCGAGCCACAAGGACTGGCAGTTCAAAGGACACTTGATACACGAACCCGACCGGGTCTCGGTTCCCATTGTCGCACGTTTTCCGTCCCGCTACCGCACCGGCGCACCTTCTCGGCGCACTCCGCGGGCCTGTTCCACCGTACGGCTTTCCCCGCTGGTTCTCTTACCGCGCCGGTTCATCCGGGTCTCGGGCTAGCCATCCGGCGTGCCCGGCCACGACCCGTCCCGGGAGCCGGTCCAGTCCGGAAGGATCCCCGTGCCCAGCAGTTCGCGCAGCAGCAATGCAAGTCGGTAGCCGGGTCGCGCATCAAGCGCGTGCTGCAGATGGAGGTGGGCACGCGAGCCGCGCCCCCTGGCCCACTCCATCCAGGCGAGCAGCGAAAGCAGGGCCGCCTTGGCCTCTTGGTCCGCCGCGGGTACGAGATCCGAGAAAACGGCGTACGCCCGGTCCAGCAGGACCCAGTCCGGGGCACCCCCTCTGCCCACCAGGATGCTGCGGAAGTCCGCGGCTGCTTTGGACTGTCTTCGAGGGCGCGGGAGCAGGGGAACGATGCCGGATCCGTTCACGCCCTGGTCTGCGGCCCCGGGAAGGACAACAGGATGGACCTGGCGGCGGACCATGCCGTTGGCCTCTGCGCCGAAAACGGCTGCGGCGTGGCCCGCAGCCGTCTGGACAAGCAGGGCATCACGGATACCGCGGTCGCAGAGGCTGGCCAGGAGAAACCCGGCACATTCGGAATCGCGGTGCAGCCGGTTCCGGGAACCCGCGTCCGGCTCGGTTGTATCTTCGGCATACGGGGCAGCACCGGCCTCGAGGCCGTGGTCTGCGAAACATCTGCCCCACAACTCCAGGGTGCGGCGGAACTGCTCCCGTTCGCACCAATGTGCAGCCATTTGCTCCCCGAAGCGTGTCTGGCTCATCCCTACCTCGTCCCGGTTGGGCCACTGCGCCGGGAAAGATTCCCCCACCGCCTTTTCCAGCGATGCCGCGAAAGCACTCCCCCGGTACACCAGTTCCGTGTTCAGCATGCTGTCTGCAATCTGCGATCTGGGCGCCCCCGGCCAGGGGCAGCAGTCCGGTTGGGTGCAGAAGTAGTCCCGCCAGGTGTCCGGCCCTACCAGCCAGCCATCCTGCAGCGGGATGCCGGCGGCGGCCAGGTCCTTCTCCAGACGGCGGACCAACGGCCGGTAGGGCGGATGCGCCGGGTCTTTCCATGGCAGGTCCGTATACAGTGCCAGCAGCACGCCGTCAGCCTCGGTGTCCGAGGCCAGGAACCGGCAGGCTGTGGCGGCATAGGCGGCGTTCGCCCCTTTGGCCGCGGGCCCCGGCCGCGGCCCCTTGCCCGGCGGGAGGTCCACCCGCAGCGTCGCACCGAGCCGGCCACCGCAGAGTGCCATCAGCACCAGGGACTCGCGGGGCTCGAAGCCCAAAGTGTGTGGAATCAGGCTGAGGATGTCAGCCGGAGCGTTGACGCGGTAGGGGTTCCGCGAAGTGCCATTGGCCGGTTCTGTGCTCATGGCCCAAGGTTCCCCGGGAATCCTCGGTCGCTGCAGGGCAGGCCCGGCATCTGTGCACCCGGCGCCGGCGGAGCCGCCTCGTCGGCACCGGTGGAGGAAAAGTGGCCGCCCGCGGGCGTGGCAGACAGGAGGGCCCGCCGGGCGGCCGCGGAGGGATCATTTCCAGCGGAACACCTTCGCGGCCACTACGGTGCATGAAGCGGTCCAGAAGAGCATAACGAGGAAGGGAGCGGCCGTCACGGTTCCTCCGTACCAGGCGCCGGTCAGTGCCTGGGTCATGGAACCGAGGGGTGTGAAGGATGCAACCTGCCGGACACCTTCCGGCATCAGCGGCCCGGGCGTCCATAATCCGGCGGTGAACATGCACCCCATAAACACCAGGAATCCGATGCCGTAGGCGTTCTGGGCGGTCCCGGCGAGGGCAGCGATGAGCGATCCGACGGCCATCATGGCGGCAACGCCGAAAACCACCACGAGGACAACCAGTCCGGGACTGCTCGGCATCCGGCTGTCGAAGGCAATCCTGGCGAGCAGGACGGTGACGGTCACCGCGACGGCGAGCGCTGCGCCGCTGACGGTCCATTGGGCGAACAGGATGCGGTGCGCGCCGACCGGCGTCACGCCCAGCCGACGCAGCACTCCGGTCTCCCGGTAACCGCTGATCGCGGACGGGTAATTGGTTACCGCCACACTGGCCAGTGCCACCGCTATGGACAGCGGCACGAGCAGGTCAATGGGGCGCAGGGCAGCATAGACGGGGTCCGTGCCTCCCATCGGGACCCGCGTGTTGGGAATGACAAAGCCCTGGAGCAGCAGAATGGCCGAGGGCAGCACCAATGCCATGAAAATGCTCACCGGGTTGCGCAGATACAGTGTGGCTTCAGTGCGCGTCAGGGCTCCCAGCGCTCGCATGCTCCACCTTTCCCTTCAGTCGGCTGCCGTCTGCTCGATGAAGGCCAGATACGCATCCTCGAGAGCACCGGGCTCAGCGGCGTTCCTGCTGGAAACGGCGAGCAGCTCCGCCGGTGTGCCCACGAACCGTGTCCGGCCGGCGTCGATAATCGCCAGGCGGTCACAGAGGCGCTCGACGTCGTCAAGGTAGTGGGTGACGAGGACAACCGTGATGCCGCCGTCCTTCACCCGTTGAATCAGCTGCCGCACGTCGCGCCTGCCTTGCGGGTCCAGCCCCGTGGTCAGCTCGTCGAACACGACCACGTCGGGATTGCCGATGAGCGCGAGGGCAATCGAGAGTCGCTGCTTCTGCCCGCCTGAGAGCTTGCCGAAGGGGCGTTTGCGGTGTTCGTGCAGCCCGACGGTGCGCAGCAGTTCCGGCACGTCGGCAGGTGCAGGGTAAAAAGCGGCAAACAGCCGCAGCGCCTCCTCCACGCGCAGGGCGGGAGGCAGAGCGGCGGCCTGGAGTTGATAGCCGACCCGCTCGCGTACGGTTCGCCGGTCAGCCGCAGGATCCACGCCCAGTACGGTGATGCGTCCGCCGTCGGGCCGCAGGGTGCCGGCTACGCACTCCACCGTTGTGGTCTTGCCGGCGCCGTTGGGACCGAGGATTCCGAAGGCTTCACCAGCCTCAATCGAAAACGTGACGTCCTCCAGCGCCGCGACGTTCCGGAAAGCCTTGGATATCCCGCTCACGCTCACCACTGTGCCGGCAGGCACCTGCGCCCTGGTCATGCGGATCATTTTGGCGGCGGGGCCGCGCAAGGGTCAAGGGTGGAGGGCGCCCGCGGCCCTACTGCGGACCGGGACCTCCGCGTTCCCCGCGGCGGCGCTGCCGTTCGCGGGCCAGTGCGGCACGGAGCGGCGGCAGCGGGGATCCTTCATCGGCCAGCCGCGAGCGGATCTGCCCCCGGGTCCGGAGAATGCCCATGACTCCTACCGCCATCACGGCAAACTGCACGGACAGGGCTATCCGGAAGGAGTCCAGGGCGTACAGGTTCCCCCCTGAAAAGCCGCTGTTATTCAGCACATCCAGCACCACGCCGATCAGGTACATGCTGACCAGCGAGGCAATGAAGCCGCCGATGTTCACAATCCCGGTGGCGGTTCCCAACCGGGCACTGGGGTTGTAGGTCCGGGCAAAGTCGAAGCCGATCATGGAGCCGGGGCCGCCGATGGCGAGCAGTGCCACGAGGAGGACCAACAGCCACAGCGGCGCCGGGCCGGGATAAAGCAGCACGGCGGCCCACCCTGCCGCCATGGCGCCGGCGATCAGCAGCACCATAGTGGAGCGGCGCAGCGGGTGCCTGCCCACCCAGGACCCCATCCACGGCCCGCAGACAATCGCGACCACCACGAAGAAAGTCATGAGGCCCGATGCGACGGCGGGCGACACGCCTTCGGCGCTGACCAGGTAGGGGAACCCCCACATCATGACGAAGACCGTGCCGGGGAACTGCACGGTGTAATGGGTCCACATGCCCAGGCGCGTCCCCGGCTGCGCGAACGCCTCCGCCAGTGACGTGCCGGTCTGCCGCAGGGGCAGCGGGACGGGCGCCTCACCGCCGGCCGGCCGGTTCCGCACGCAGGCCAAGGTCAGGACCAGGGCAAGCAGCGACAGGGAGGCCGCGGAGACGAAGGCCGTGCTCCACCCGAAACGGTGCAGCACATAGGCGAATGGAATGGCGCTGGCAATCTGCCCCAACTGGCCGACAATGCCGGTGTACTGGGTCAGGACGGGGATTTTCCTGCCGGAGAACCAGGCCGGAAGGAGCCGCAGCACGGAGATGAAGGTCAGTGCGTCGCCGGCACCCACAAGGGAACGCCCGAGGATTCCGGCGCCGACGGATTCGGCAGCAGCCAGCTGGAGCTGTCCGGCAAACATCAGCGCCGCTCCCCCGGCGATCAGCAGCCGCGGGCCGAAGCGGTCCACCAGCACCCCTACGGGTATCTGCAGCCCCGCATAGACCAGCAGCTGCACCACCGTAAAGACGGACAGGACGGAGGCGGTGGCCGAGAAGCGCTCAGTGGCTTCGATGCCGGCCACGCCGAACGAAGTCCGCTGGGTCACCGCCACCATGTAGGCGAAGACGCCCACACCCCAGACGATCCAGGCCCGTGTGCCGTTCATCGGCCCACCTGCCCGGGACATGGCCGGGGACAGCAGCCGGGACGCGCGGCGTCAGGCCGTGCCGGTCCGCCCGTTCCCGTCGTCGCTGCCGTGGCCCTCAACCGTGCCCTCGGTCGCATCCGGTTCATTCTCCTGGTCCGCGTTATCGCTCGGTTCGCTGTTCTCGGCGTCATGCTGGTTCTCGGGCCACAGGGCCTCGGATTCTTCTTCGGCCTGCGGGCTGGCCAGGTAGGCCTCCACAGCCGCTCCGATTTCCTCGGCGTCTGCCAGCTCGTCGTTGCCCTTGACCAGCAGGGAGCGCCGGACGGTGCTTTCGGTGTACTGGTCGTAACGCTTCTCGAGGGTTGCCACTACGCCCTTGACCTCCGCAGATGCCTCCACCTGTTCGGTGATCTGCCGTTCCACGTCCCGGCCTGCCTCGCGGAGTCGGTCCGTCGGCAGCACCAGCGAGGCGGCGGCGCCGAGGTACTCGAGTCCGGCGACGGCTGCGGGCGGGAACTCCGCCTCGGCCAGGTAGTGCGGTACGTGCACCACGTGACCGACGACGTCGACCCCTGCCTCGACCAGCCGGAGCTCCAGGACGTGTCCGACGGCGGCCTGAACCTGCGCGATCGGCGTCCAGGAGCTGATCCCTTCCACCAGGTCGGGCCGGTTGCCGTGCGTGGTGACGCCAATCGGGCGGGTATGCGGGACGGGCATCGGAATCGAATGGACCCAGCAGACCAGGGCCACGTCGAAGGCCTTCACCAAATGCACTACGGCCGCCGTGAAACGTTCCCATTGCAGGTCCGGTTCGAATCCGGTCAGGAACAGGAACGGCTCCCCCAGCCCGTCATACATCCGGTGCAGCTCAAGCCGCGGCGGCTCGTAGTCGCTGAGGTGGTCCTCGATAAAGGAAATCTGCGGCCGGCGGTTGCGGTAGTCGATCAGCTGGTCCGAGTCGAACGTCGCCACCAGGTCATGGTCCAGGGCATCAAACAACTCATCCCGGATCTGGCTGACCACGTGGCCGGCCTCGGCGAAGCCGGTGAAACCGACCAGGAGCTTCAAGCCGGAGAGGTCCCCGGATTCCGCGACCTCCGGATTCAGATTAAACAGGGTCAACGGATCCAGCATGTCTTACCCCTCCCGGGAACTCATGTGCGCTCTCGGCACAGGAAGGTGACGACCGGTGATTCCGGCTGCTTTAAACCGTTGCTGTGCCCTTACTCAAGGGTAAACGTCCGGACGCGTGCGTTTCATTCCGGGACCGGGACCGGCCCTTGTTCCTTAGCCCCTGCGCAGCAGCTAAGGAGCAACGTTGCGGCATGCGGGCGTTCTTCAGACTACGATCGGTGTGGTAAACGCAGAGCAACACAGAAACGTGAGGAAGCAGCTTCGTGAACAAAGCCAGTGAACCCAGCCTGTCGGCAGTATCCAGGGACGGGCGGAAGGTTGCCGCCAGCGCACTCGTGATCGGCGTCGGCCAGACCCCCGACGGCCCGGTCCTGATCGAAAGCCCGCTTTCCCCCAAGGCGTCTGCCGCCCTGACTGCTTCCCTGCCGCTGCTCGGCGTCACCGGTGCCGTTGACGAAGTCCACCGCCTGCCCGGCCTGCCCGAGGCCGACGCCGACATGCTGGTCCTTACCGGCCTCGGCAAGGTTTCGGCCGGCGTCGCCCTGACCGAGGAAGCACTGCGCCGCGCCGCAGGATCGGCCGTCCGCCAGATTGCCGGCACCGGGTCCGTCGCCCTCGCACTGCCGGCCGGCACCGTGGCCGATGCCGCCGCCGTCGCCGAAGGTGCCCTGTTCGGCGCCTACAGCTTCACCGAACACCGGAGCGCCGCCACCGCGGACAAGGTTCCGGCGCCGGTTTCCGAAATCACCGTCATCACTGCAGCCGCTGACGAGAAGGGCCTCAAGCCGGCCCTCGAACGCGCCCGCATCCTCGGCCGCGCGGTCAACGCCACCCGGACCCTGGTCAACCAGCCGCCGAGCCACCTCTATCCGGAGACCTTCGCCGCCGCCGCCAAGGACCTGGCCAAGTCGCTGCCCGTAAAGGTCACCGTGATGGACGAAAAGAAGCTGGAACGCGAAGGTTTCGGCGGCATCCTCGGGGTGGGCAAGGGATCGGCCCGTCCCCCGCGCCTGGTCAAGCTCGAATACGCGCCGCTGCGTTCGAAGGCCAAGCTGGCACTCGTCGGCAAGGGCATCACCTTCGACTCCGGCGGACTGTCCCTCAAGCCGGCCGCCGGCATGGAGGCGATGAAGTCGGACATGGGCGGGGCCGCCGTCGTACTGAACGCCCTGCTGGCCATCGCCGAACTGGGGCTTCCCATCAAGGTGACCTCCTGGCTCTGCATTGCCGAGAACATGCCCTCGGGCACGGCACAGCGTCCCTCCGACGTAATGACCACCTACGGCGGCCGCACCGTTGAGGTCCTGAACACGGACGCCGAAGGCCGGCTGGTGATGGCCGACGGTCTTGTGGCCGCCAGCGAGGAAGCCCCCGACGCGATCATCGACGTCGCGACGCTGACCGGTGCCCAGATGATTGCGCTGGGCAGGCGCGTCTCCGCAGTCATGGGTGAAGAAGGCGTTCGGGACGCCGTCAAGGCAGCTGCGGACCGGGCCGGCGAGCTGTTCTGGCCGATGCCGATTCCGGAGGAGCTGCGGGCGAGCCTGGATTCCCAGGTGGCGGATATCGCCAACCACGGGGAGCGTTTCGGCGGCATGATGACCGCCGCCACGTTCCTGCGGGAATTCGTCGGCGAAGTCAACGGAACCAAGATCCCGTGGGCACACCTGGACATCGCGGGACCGGCTTTCAACGACAGCGCCCCCTACGGCTACACCCCCAAGGAAGGCACCGGCGTTGCCGTCCGCACCCTGGTGGCCTATGCCGAAGACGTCGTAGCGCGCGCCTCATAGCATCCAATACGGTTCCGTGAAACGGAACTGACGCTTGTGGCAGGTGTTTCTCATTACACTTCGCCCCCTACCGCCTGTGTTCAAGTGGATGCCGGTGGTAGGGGGCGATAGGGTGAGGACTGATCACAAACGCCCAACAACTCATCGGCGCGCATGGGCGCGTCAACGAATACGCGAGGGAGCGTCCAAGTGGCCGATAAGGCAGCTGCGCAAGAGTTCGACATCCTGATCCTCGGCGGAGGCAGCGGCGGCTACGCCGCGGCACTGCGCTCCGTGGAGCTGGGATTCTCCGTAGGTCTGATTGAAAAGGGGAAGCTGGGCGGGACCTGCCTTCACAACGGCTGCATCCCCACCAAGGCTCTGCTGCACTCCGCTGAAATCGCGGAGAACGCCAAGACGGCCTCGAAGTACGGCATCAATGCCACCTTCGACTCCATCGACATGACTGCTGTGAACTCCTACAAGGACAACATCATTGCGGGCAAGTTCCGCGGCCTGCAGGGCCTGATCAAGTCCAAGGGCATCACGGTCATCGAGGGCGAGGGCAAGCTCACCAGCGAAAAGACCATCGAGGTCAACGGCGAGACCTACACCGGCAAGAACATCATCCTGGCCACCGGTTCCTACTCCCGTTCACTGCCGGGCCTGGAAATCGGCGGCAAGGTCATCACCTCCGACCAGGCCCTGAAGATGGACACCGTGCCCAAGAGCGCGGTCATCCTCGGCGGCGGCGTCATCGGCGTCGAATTCGCCTCGGTCTGGAACTCCTTCGGCGTCGACGTCACCATCGTCGAAGGCCTGCCCTCCCTGGTTCCCAACGAAGACGCAGCCATCATCAAGCAGCTTGAACGCGCCTACAAGAAGCGCGGCATCAAGTTCAGCACCGGCATCTTCTTCGACAACGTCCAGCAGAACGACGACGGCGTCGTCGTCACCCTGGCCGACGGCAAGACCTTCGAAGCCGACCTGCTGCTCGTTGCCGTGGGCCGCGGTCCCGTCACCGCCAACCTGGGCTACGAAGAAGCCGGACTGACCATGGACCGCGGCTTCGTTATCACCAACGACCGCCTGCACACCGGCGTCGGCAACATCTACGCCGTGGGCGACATTGTTCCCGGCCTGCAGCTGGCCCACCGCGGCTTCCAGCAGGGCATCTTCGTTGCCGAGGAAATCGCCGGCCTGAAGCCCGTTGTGGTTGACGACGTCAACATCCCCAAGGTCACCTACTGCGAGCCGGAAATCGCCTCCGTCGGCCTGACCGAAGCCAAGGCCAAGGACAAGCTGGGTGCCGAGAACGTTGAGGTCCAGGAGTACAACCTGGCCGGCAACGGCAAGACCTCCATCCTCGGTTCCTCCGGCCTCATCAAGATGGTCCGCGAGAAGGACGGCCCCATCGTGGGTGTGCACATGATCGGCGGCCGTATCGGCGAGCAGATCGGCGAAGCCCAGTTGATCGTCAACTGGGAGGCGTACCCTGAGGATATTGCCAGCCTGATCCACGCTCACCCGACGCAGAACGAAGCGCTGGGCGAAGCCGCTATGGCACTGGCCGGCAAGCCCCTTCACGGTTAACACCTAAGATTCACTTCCCCGGGCCGCACCGCCTCTGCGGCTGCGGCCCGGGGGAAATCATCACCAGCACCAGCGGCACGGCTGGTCACAAAAGATCTAACAAGGAGAAACGGGGACAATATGTCTGAAACCGTGAACTTACCAGCCCTCGGTGAAAGCGTCACCGAAGGCACCGTCACCCGCTGGCTGAAGAACGTGGGCGACCGCGTCGAGGTCGACGAGCCCCTGCTCGAGGTATCCACCGACAAGGTCGACACCGAGATCCCCTCCCCCGTTGCCGGCGTCATCGAGGAAATCCTCGTGGCCGAAGACGAAACCGCCGAGGTCGGCGCAGCACTCGTGCGCATCGGCGACGGTTCCGGCTCCGGCGAACAGCTGGACGACGGCGGCAGCGCCGCCAACCAGGAAGCTCCCGCCCAGGAGGCTCCGGCCGAAGAAGCCCCTGCGGCCGAAGAGGCTCCGGCTGCTGAAGAAGCTCCCGCGGAGAGCGGCTCCGGCGAAGGCACCGAGGTCACCCTCCCCGCCCTCGGCGAGTCCGTCACCGAAGGCACCGTCACCCGCTGGCTTAAAGCCGTCGGCGACGACGTCGAAATGGACGAGCCGCTGCTCGAGGTTTCCACCGACAAGGTCGACACCGAGATCCCGTCCCCGGTCGCCGGCAAGCTGCTGGAAATCCGGGTCAATGAAGACGACACCGCCGAGGTCGGTTCCGTACTGGCCGTCATCGGATCCGGTGCTGCTGCCCCCGCAAAGGCCGAGCCCAAGGGAGCCGAGCCCGTAGCGGCCGCTTCCAAGGACGAGCGCGAAGCGCCGGCCGTCGAGCCGGAAAAGAAGGAAGAGCCCAAGCAGGAGGCTCCGAAGGCTGAGGCTCCCAAGCAGGAAGCCCCGAAGGCTGAGGCTCCGAAGCAGGAAGCCCCGAAGGCTGAAGCTCCCAAGCAGGAGGCTTCCAGCGGGTCCAACGACGGCGGCACCTACGTGACCCCGCTGGTGCGCAAGCTCGCCAACGAACACGGCGTCGACCTGTCCAGCATCAAGGGTTCCGGCGTTGCCGGACGCATCCGCAAGCAGGACGTGCTGGAAGCCGCTGAGGCCAAGAAGGCCGCCTCGCAGCAGCCCGCCGCGTCCGCCCCGGCAGCCTCCGCGGCCCCCGAAAAGGCAGCACCGGCGCAGATCAGCGAAGCCAGCGCGAAGCTCCGCGGCACCACGGTCAAGGCACCGCGCATCCGCCAGACCATCGCGCGCCGCATGCGCGAGTCCCTGGAGGAGTCGGCACAGCTGACCCAGGTGCACGAGGTCGACATGACCCGCATTGCAGCCCTGCGCCAGAAGGCCAAGGGCAACTTCCAGCAGCAGAACGGCGCGAAGCTCACCTTCCTGCCGTTCATTGCCAAGGCAGTTGTCGAGGGCCTGAAGCAGCACCCGGTCCTCAACGCCTCGTACAACAACGAGACGCAGGAAATCACGTACCACGACGCCGAGCACCTCGCGATTGCCGTGGACACCGAAAAGGGCCTGCTGGTTCCGGTCATCAACGATGCCGGCGACCTCAACATCACCGGGCTGGCCAAGAAGATTGCCGACGTCGGCAGCCGTACGCGCAACAACAAGATCGGCCCCGACGAGCTCTCCGGCGGAACGTTCACCATCACGAACATCGGCAGCGTCGGAGCCCTCTTCGACACGCCGATCATCAACCAGCCGCAGGTCGGCATCCTGGGCACCGGCGCGATCGTCAAGCGTCCCATGGTTGTCACCGACGCCGAGGGCAATGACAACATTGCCATCCGTTCGATGATGTACCTCTCCCTGACGTACGACCACCGCCTGGTGGACGGCGCCGATGCAGGCCGCTTCCTGCAGACGCTGAAGGCACGCCTGGAAGAAGGCAACTTCGAGGCAGACCTGGGACTCTAGTCCCGGTTCCGCTTAGACAGGGCGCTCTCCCGTTACCGGGAGGGCGCCCTGCTCCGTTTCTCCGGGCCGGCGGATCCTCCGGAGACTTCTCTACATGTTGTAGAAAAGTTATCTGGCCCCGGTGCTTTCCCCAGGGTTCCCGACTTCCAGTCGGTAAACTGGCCCTATGGACTTCCTTCACAGCTTCCTTGTTTTCCTGCACATCCTCGGCGCAGCCATCATTGTGGGCATCTGGTTTGCCCGCATCAAGAATCCGACGGTGCTGCCCGGCCAGTTCCACGCAGCACTGCTGCAGCTGGTCACCGGCCTGGCACTGGTGGCGCTGAATGAGATGGGCGACGGCGACGTCAACCACCTGAAGGTGGGCATCAAGCTGCTGATCACCCTGGTGATTGCCGTACTGGCCTTCATCGGACAGCGCCGCTACAAGAAGGACGAGCCGGTGTCCTCCGGACTCGCAAACGGCGTGGGCATCCTCGCGGTCATCAACATTGCCGTAGCCACTATGTGGTAGTCCGCACAACAGCGGAAATAGGATGGGATGGTGCGCCGGCTTGTTGCCGGTCCCGTCCCATCACTGTTTAAGGAGACCCCCATGTCTACAGTCCGTTCAGCCCATACCGTTTGGAACGGCGACCTCTTCAACGGCAAGGGAGACGTCACCCTCGACTCCTCCGGACTCGGCACCTACGACGTCACGTGGAAGGCCCGCGCCGAAGAAGCCAACGGCAAGACCAGCCCTGAGGAACTTATTGCTGCTGCCCACTCGGCCTGCTTCTCCATGGCCTTCAGCAACGCGCTTGCCGAGGCAGGCAAGACGGCGGAGCGGATCTCCACATCCGCTGACGTGACCTTCGTTCCGGGCACGGGCATCACCGGCAGCCACCTCAAAGTCACCGCCGTCGTCCCCGGCCTGACGGCGGAGCAGTTTGACGACATTGCCGAGTCGGCGAAGACCGGCTGCCCGGTCTCGCAGGCACTGACCGGCATCGAGATCACCATGGACGCGACGCTCGAGTCCTAGCAGCCCGCTCTCCGCAGCACAGAGGGGCCCCCGGTTGGGTGGGGCCACGGGGCCCGCGGTGCGGCGGGTCGGGCCCCTACCCCAAT